>JBPBPI010000102.1:0-40474 GCA_050954885.1 Janthinobacterium lividum
AAGACTCAGAAAGGACAGAGCCACCCCTTTAAACTTCTTACACAACCTAGATCATAATCTTGCCATTATGTAAAAACATAAACTCATTCAGCTATAGAGCGTAAAAATGCTCATTTTTTAGACGAAATAGATGAAGTTATTGCTGTTAATAATTTGGACCCTTCTTGGCTTGAAATTGAAATTACAGAATCAGGACTCATCAGCAATTTGGACTTTTTCTTGGAAATTCTACAAAGCATCCGAGACAAAGGACTTTCTCTGGCTATTGACGATTTTGGCACCGGTTATTCCAATTTTAGTTATTTAAATATTTTGCCTGTTAACAAACTTAAAATTGATAAATCTTTCATCCAAGATCAATCGGAAAAAGGCAAAAGTATTGTCTTGACCGTCTTGGCCCTTGCTAAAAAATTAAACCTGAAAGTTGTGGGCGAAGGCATTGAAACCATCAGTCAATTAGAATTTTTATTCAAAAATCAGTGTGACGAAGCTCAAGGATATTATTTTTCAAAACCTCTGCCAAGACTTGAGTTCAATAACTTTATGAACGAACATCGTTTTGACACTCAAGATCATTCAAACAGCAATAAATCTTTAAAAACACAATATGTCTAGCGTGTGTCATAGATATCTTATAATATTGATATAGAATTTTAATAAGAAATCTTGCATGAAATTTTTGTATAAATCTCGTTTCATTTTTTTTCTAGGCTTATTTTGGCTTTCAATATCTTGTGCGCATGCTTTATCCATTGACGATAAAAGTCATTTGAATCAAACACAAGTTGATCAAATTATTAAGGTTCCGCAAAAAGACCACCTTGAATTCCTAAAATCCATCATTAAATTGGCTAAACTTAAAAAAATTCCTCTTTCTTTAAAAGGAACACAACACAGTCAAGGGGGCCATAGCTTTTTTAAAGATGCTTGGGTTTTGGATCTTTCCTCTTTGAACCAGATGCAGATGATTCAAAACAGAATTATTCGCGTTCAAACTGGCGCCAAATGGAAAGATGTTCTTGATTTTTTAAACGATAAAAGTCTCTCAGTTTCGGTCATGCAATCAGATTATGATTTCAGCATCGGTGGCACCTTATCGACCAACGTTCATGGTTGGCAAGTCAACAAACAACCTTTAATCCATACGGTCCTTGGATTTCATATCCTACTAGCAGACGGTACCTATCATTATTGCAGTCGGGAACAAAACAGTGACATTTTTAAGGCAGCCATCGGTGGATATGGCTTGCTTGGCGTCATCATTGATGTTGATTTGGACGTTGTTGAAAATTCTTTGTATCATTTGCAACAATGGGTTGTTGAAACATCTGATTTTCAACATAAATTTTTAACTCATGTGATTCAAAATCCTAAAGCAGCGTTGTTTTTTGCTCGATTTTCTTGTGATTCCAAAAATTTTCTAAAAAATATTATTTTTAATGTGTATGAAAAAGAATCCGAGATGTCCTCAAATACCACTCTTTCAAGTCATCGTTGGCTTCATGGCTCAGTTAATTATCTCTTTAGCCTAACCTATCAAAGTGATTTTTTTAAAAATATGCGTTGGTATATTGAATCTAATACATTTTTAAAAAGTTTTTACTCACATATGTCCCGTAATGCTTTGATGTATCACTCGGTTGATAATTATATAATAAAACATGAAGATTATACGGATCTGCTGCAAGAATTTTTTATCCCTCTTGAAAATTTTGATAAATTTGTGCGTTTCCTTCAATCTTTACAACCTGACATGATCAATTCATTGATGAATATTACGGTGCGTCATGTGCGTCAAGATCAAGAAAGTATATTAAATTATGCTGAGCGCGACCGTCTTGCCTTTGTCATGTATTTTCGGGGTAAAAAAGATGCTGATTTTGATCAAAAACTTAAAAATCTTGTGGTTAAAATAACGGATTACGCCTTGGCTTTGGGCGGCAATTATTATTTGCCCTATCGTGGTTACCAAACACTTGAACAATTCAAAAAATCCTATCCCAAGGCAGCTTTATTTAAGCAGATAAAATTAAAATACGATCCCCAAGAAATTTTTATCAATCAATTTTATGACCGTTATTTTAAAGATTTAACTTTTTAAAGAAAAAAGAGACTCAATACCTGTGCCAAATTTGGTGGGCGTAAATTCAATGACTTGATAAGTTGCAATTCCTTCGCGCCAAAAAGGATCTTCTTTAAGCACCTCGTCTAATGCTTCCCGAGTCAAATCTTTGACCAAGATAACACCGCCTGTCCGTGGGATTTGAGGACCAGACATCAAGAAATGACCTGCTACATATTGACGGTCAAGAAAACGCCGATGCTCTTCAATATGATGCTCGATAACGGTCAGTGGTTGAATATAGTGCAAAAGAACAATGAACATCAGCCTTCCTATTTTTCATGGTATATAATCGAATATATAGACTTGAAATCTATTTTTTGGGAACTTTCATGTCTTATTTCATTCAAACCTTTTAAAATCTCTTTGGCTTTGATATGTCCCAATTCATCAGCTTTTTGAAGACATATTAAAGCTTGAAGATCATTTTGTACGGTGCCCTGACCATACCAATATAGAATTGCAAGATTATATTGACCAATTTCATTTCCTTGTTCGGCTGCTTTTAAAAACCACTCAAAAGCTTTTGTATAATCTTGTGCCACACCTGTACCATTTTTATACATTATCCCAAGATTGTTTTGTGCTTTTTGATCACCTTGATCCGCAGACTTTTGATACCATTTTAAAGCTTTTGTATAATCTTGTGTAATACCTCGGCCAAAATGATGAAAATTTCCAACATTATATTGAGCCGTTGCATCGCCCTGATTTGCGGCATCATAATACCATTTTAAAGCTTTTTCATAATCTTGTATCACACCTTTGCTGTACTCATACATGTAACCTAAATTACTTTGGGCTTTCGCACATTTTTGATCTGCTGCTCGACCAAACCAAATGAACGCTTCATTGTAATCTTGAGCAACACCTAGGCCTTCTAAATACATAACGCCAATTTGATTTTGTGCTTTTTTATCACCTTGTTGTGCGGCTTTCTCATACCAAAAAAAGGCTTTTGCATAATCCTGAATCACACCTTGGCCTAAGTAATACAAAGTTCCAATATTATATTGAGAATTTTTATCGTTTTGATCCGCAGATTTTTGGAACCACTTTAAAGCCTGCGTATAATTTTGTTCCACGCCTTCGCCATTTTTATACATAGCGCCAATATTATTTTGAGCAAACGCAGATCCTTGATTTGCGGCCTTAAGATACCAATCAAAAGCTTCTTTATGACTTTGCTTTATACCCTGACCCATATAATACATATGTGCCAGCTTAATTTGTGCCATGACATGTCCTTGATCTGCAACTTCTTTATACCATTTAAAGACTTTCGTCTCATCCTTTGGTAGCCCTTGGCCTTTTTCATGCCTCATGACAAGCTTGAACTGATAATATTCATCATCTTGATCTATAGAATTATAATACCCTTTTAAAGTGACAGAATTTTGACGTACATCAATTTCATTTTCGACTTGCAATGATGTGATGTCAGATGCGCACACTTCCAAAGTCAACACATTTGAGACAAAGTTTAAAGCAACCAAAAGCTTTATATAGTTGATAAATTTGAACAATTTCTGACTCCCCTGTTTTATTTTTTTATGTAAAATAACAGAAATACAGAATGAAGTTAATTAATTTTTCAAGATATTTTTCGGATGCAAACAAATTAACTTTGCGTACTTAAAAATTCTATTTGCTCTTTGGCATTGAGGTGTCCTAATATGGCGGCTTTTTGAAACCAGTTTAAAGCTTTTGCATAATCTTGATTTACACCTTGACCAAGTAAATATAAAACTCCTAGATTGTACTGAGCAATAGCACATTCTTGATTTGCTGCTTTCTCAAACCAAATAAATGCCTCTGTATAACTTTGTGTCACACCGCGACCATTATAGTGCATGGAACCAATATTATTTTGCGCACCTACATTTCCTTGACTAGCAGCTTTATAAAACCAAGTTATAGCTTTATTATAATCTTGAGTATTTCTTTTACGGTTTAAATATAATTTTCCAAGATTAAATTGAGCAGATATTAAGCCTTTCTCAGTCGCTTCCTGATACCAACGAAAAATTTGTTCATAATTATGAAAATTATCTTGAGCTAGATCAAAAATAAACTTTGCTTTTTCGGAATCTACAATTGATTTATACATAATTGTTTTTAATAAATCTGGTTGCTTTTTATATAAATGTGCTAAAAAGTTTAAAGAATATTCGTCTGTGCGAAGTTGTGAAGATATTTCTAAATCAATTTCACATATTCCTGAAACATTTAAGATAATGATTATCTCAAAACCCACTAATTCTTCATTTGAAATAGAGTCAATAAGATCTTTATTAAATTTCTTTAAATAATATAATGAATATAAGGGGTCTAAAAAATCTCGAATAAAAAATTTTCGCAACAATAGATTAGGTTTAGAAATATTGTATCCTATATATTTTTTTAAAAATGATAAATGAAGTTTAGAAAAATGATAAGCCAAATCTGACACAATGAAATGATGTGCCTTGCAATAATTGCCAAATCTTTTAACTTCTGCTCGTTCCTCATCACTGATTTCTTTGTGAAAACGATCTCGATAATCTATCAACAGATCCCAAAAACCTTTTCTTAAAAAATAGCTGTGCTTCCACGGGCTTCCACATGGAAAAGGCAAAGGTAAAACTTCTTTAAAATCAGACCTTTGATAAAATATTGGCTCAGTAAATTTTTCAAGATGCTGATATTTCTTCGACACGGTAGTAGCACGAGATAAAGCAGCAGCATCAAAATTTTCAAATATGAGAGATGTAATTTCAGTCGGTAAAGTCAGGAGATGATCTATCAAATCTATGTTTTTAACAGAATTTTGACGCAGATCAATTTCATCATCGACTTGTGATGATGTGTTGCTGGTGCCAGATGCGCTCAATGCTAAGGTGCATACATTTAAAACAAAACCTATGGCAACCAATAATCTTACACATCTAAAAAATCTGAATAACACTTTGTTTTTACTCTTTTATTTTTATATAAAATAACAAAAATACCTAATAAAACCAATTACTTTTTAAGATATTTTTCGGATGCAAACAAATTATTGTTGCATATTTAAAAATCTCAATTGCTCTTTGGCATTCAAATCATCCAATGCGGCGGCTTGCCTATAATAATCCATTGCTTTTGACATATCTTGTTCAACGCCTAAGCCCTGCGCGTAACTGCGGCCCAGTGAATACAAAGCATCTCGAGGAGACCGTCTATTGGCTTTTTGATACCAACGCTGTGCTTCTGTCAAATCAATATTTATGCCACGCCCGTGTTCGTACATCCATCCCATAAAATATTGCGCATTGTCGCCGCCTTGATCCGCAGATAGACGAAACAACTTAAAAGCTTTCGCATCATCTTGGGCCACACCCTCGCCATTTAAATACATGAGTGCCAGGTTATATTGACCCAATAAATTATTTTCATTTGATGATTTTTGTATCCAGTGTAATGCTTGGGTATAATCTTGGATGATTCCCTGTCCTTCTTTATAAAGACGACCCAAATAAACTTGTGCAAAACTATATTCATCTTGAGCTGCTTTTTCAAAATGAAAAAAAGCTTTAGAAAGATCTCGGCGCTTTTCAAGACACCCACTATATAACATCCCTAACACTTGATGTTCGCGCGCATCTAATTTGTTTTTTGTCAAATCAAGCACTTCAAATAAATTTTCGAAAATCTCTTCTGCTTTGATTGTGTTTTTACATTCTGTTTTGCTGAAATAATACAAATTCCCTACATTGAATTGAGCAAATAGATTATCTTTATTCGCAGCTTTACGATACCAAGCAAGGGCTTGACGATCATCTTGTGTTACTCCACGACCATATTCATAGATACAACCAATTATGTTTAAAACAGATGCATCTCCTTGATCAGCGGCTTTGCGATACCATTTAAAAGACTCTGTATAACTTTGTACAACCCCATGACCATAATAATATTTATCACCTATATTGTGTTGAGCTTCTGCACTTCCCTGATTTGCTGCTTTAAGACACCAAGCAAAAGATTCAGTATAATTTTGAGTCACGCCATAGCCATTATAGTACATGATTCCAATATCATTTTGAGCCGCTGCATTTCCTTGATTGGCTGCTTTAAGGCACCATGTATAAGCTTTGACATAATCTTGTATTATTTGATAACCCCGGCTGTATATCAAACCTATTTGTCTTTGAATAGATGGAGAATTACCTGTAATTGTCATATCATAAAAATTCAAAACGTTTATAAAATTAGTAAAATCTTGATTCTGATATTGGATCAAATCAGAAATGAACATTGCTTTATCAGGATTTACTATTGATTTTTGAATAATTGTTTTAAAAATATTTGGCCGTTGTTGATACAAATTTTTATAATAGTCAAATGAGGATTCAAACTCTATCAATGGTCCTGGTTCTATTTTAAGGTCATCTTTTTCTATGCCCAGGATGTTTAGAACAGTAGCAACCTCGAGCGCAATTAATTCATTGTTTGACGTCTTTCCATTGCGACCTTGATTAAATATTTCCCAATTAAGGTTTGTATTAAATTTCGTTAGATGACTTAACATTTCCTTAGAATCGATACATAAAACTTTAGATTTTAAGCTCTCTGGCAAATGAAGTTCAGAAAGATGATGGGCAAGATTTGACACAATAAAATCATGCATATCACAATAACCTGCAAATCTTTCAATTTTTTCTCGTTCATCATAATTAATTCTTTTGTGATAATGCTTTCGATAATCCATCAAAAGGTCCCAAAAACCTTTCCTCAGAAAATAGCTGTGCTTCCATGGACTTCCGTCAGGAAAAGGCAAAGATAAAACGTCTTTAAAATCGGATCTTTGATAAAAAATTGACTCAGTAAATCCTTTAAGATGCCGATATTTTTTCGACACAGTGGTGGTACAAGATAAAGCTGCATCATCAAAATTTTCAAAAATTAACCACAATATTTCGCGCGGAAGTGTTGAAAGATGATCTATAAAATCCATCTTCTCGACAAAATTTGGATGGATAACAACTTTGTCGTCAATATATGGTGGCGTTCTTTCAGATGCTGATATATTTGTTGAGATAACAACCAAAACCACCAACAACCCTATACATTTAAAAAATCTTAACAACATTCCATTCCATGTCTCCATACTTTTTTTCACTATAAAATAACGGAAATACAAGACAAAGTTAACTATTTTTCAGCTGTATCATTGGTCTCAGGTTGATCTTTAATATCATCTTTTTGCATGGGGTAATTTAAATGACGCGCGAGGCGGTCCAGATAGCCATTGATAAACGCAATTTCTTTGCCTTGGTAATACGCACTGGTCAGGCGAGTGTATTCCATAATAATGACGGGCGCGGGTGCAGGTGTTGGGCGATTTAACATCTCGGCGGTGGCCACATACAAAATGGCCTTCAACACCATTTCAAGACGTTCGTATCGCCATTCTGCCGTCAGTGAATTTTCAATCATCGGTTTGATATCATCGCGACGCGCGTAGGCATCAAAAGCTAACTGACGGAATAAGTCCACATTAGGTTGCGCCATGTAATCGTCGGACATTAATTGATACAACACGTATTGATTGATAACCTGATGCGGAGATTGTGCGCGTTGTAAAATTTGATAGTAAGCTTGTACCGCTGCCAGACGTGCCATACTTGCCTTGTCATAGGCTGAAATTCGACGTTTTTTTGTTGCCATGATTTGACCAAATGTTGAAAAAATGTTAGGCCTATTAATAAACGACCCAAGCAGATAATAGCAAGTTTTATCTTTGCGTGGCACTTTTTTTAAATTTAGGGATAAAATTTCAGTATGTTTCCAATTAAAAATAAAATTATTGACTATTTTTCTAATTTTAAAATCAGTTGTTTATTAACGTCAGGCTTTGTTATATCTATACTGCCTAGTCAAGCAACGCAAATCGCGCCAGATTCATTGGAATCATTGACCCAAATTACGCAACAATGCCGACAACAAGTTGATGCGCTTTGGAAAGCACAAAGACGCGTGCCTGCGGACCGGCGACGAGATTTTCATATTGCCATCGGCCAAGCATCCAAAAGTTGTGATGATTTGACGGATCTTTTAAAACAATTTGAACAAGCGCACGCTTTAAAACAAAGTTACGAAAAATCTTTTAAAAATGCCCAAAATCTGGCTCAATCATCCCAAGAAACACCTTAAATTGTTTGACATAAAAATATGATATCAATAGTTGAACATTTGGTAGGTCCAAAGCTTTTTAAATTATTAAAGGGCTGGCACAATTGGCTTCAAATTGAAAAAAATTATGCACAATTGACGGTTTTTCATTATACGCAGGATCTAAAACACTTTTTTACTTTTTTACAAAATCATTGGGGTGAAAATGCTGAAGTTGACAAATTTGAGAATTTAACCAGTGCCGATGTGCGTGCTTATTTGGCGCATCGCCTAAGCCAAGGAGTGTGCCACCGGTCGAATGCCCGTGGTGTCTCAGCCTTAAGATCTTTCAATACTTATTTGGAAAAAAGGCATCATATTCGATCTCCTGCCTTATCTTTACTGTCTTTGCCGCGGTTGAAGACCACCCTTCCCCGTCCTTTGCCTGTGAGTGATGCCTTACGCGTCACTGAGACGCCTGTTTTCGAAAATTCTGAAGATTGGATGGACGATCGAGACGAGGCTTTGTTTACTCTACTATATGGTTGTGGTTTGCGGTTGTCTGAGGCGTTAAATCTGAACATCGCCGATATTTCCTTGACCAGTCGTTCTTTGATTGTCCGCGGTAAAGGCAATAAAGAGCGTGTCATTCCCTTGCAACCTATCATCAAAGAAAAGATCCATTATTATCTGACCAATGCACCTCATGCCAGTGACGTTAAAAATCCTTTATTCATTGGCCTGCAAGGTAACCGATTGTCCGCCGGTGTGGCCCAACGACAAATGCGACGTTTGCGCAATCAGTTGGGTTTGCCGGACTCTGCCACGCCTCATGCCCTGCGCCATAGTTTTGCCACCCATCTTTTGGCAGCCGGCGGCAATTTGCGCATGATTCAAGAACTTTTGGGGCATGCTTCACTTACCAGTACACAAAAATATACCGATATTGAAACCACTCAATTGTTAAATGTTTATCAAAATACTCATCCCCGTGCGCGTCGTTCTGAAAAGTAGTGTTTTTTAGTTAAAAAATACTTTTAATGCGGCCCCATAAGGTTGACTTTTGTTTCTTAATCGCGCCTTGTTCAAGCAATTGATTAAGAGCCGGTGTATTGGGTAGATATCCTGCTACGACATTGGGTTGAAAATAAGCCCCCGATTTAGGTTGATTCATGGTTCCGCCATAATGAAGGCCGGCAAAATAGGTCTCCAATGCATCTCTTCCTGTCGATAAGGCAACTTTCAGGGAAACAGGTGCCAGACGCTTGAAGAATCTAAAGGGATTTTGTTTAAGATCTGCGCTCAATTCATTTTTTGTGTTGTTAATTTTTTGCATTGTGCGCGCATACAAAGCATTGGTCTCAGGTTCAATACGTCGAGTTAGAGCATCTTTAGACAAGTCTGCTGCCAAATAACCCATACTTGCACCGCCACCATCTCCCCCAAACCTTTGGGCAAGCTTGTTGCCAACAAAAGGAATTTTACTTAACAAATTTGTCATGGTCTTACCGGGCGACCCAGAAGGTACGGGATCTGATAAAAAGCCACCGGTGACATTTTGGCGAATTATATTTTCTTTGCCAACTGTTGCGTGAATCCATTCTCTAGCTTTTTGATCACCCACCCGCGGTGCCGATAAAAGATAAGAAACGATGGTGTTGCTTTTTTTATTGTCAAAATCTTTGCCCAACAAAAGATCATCTTTTAAATTTTCAGTCAACATGGCAGACACCAAGGTGGCCAGTGCTGCACCTTGACTGTGGCCTGTCACCATAATTCTGGCATTTTTACGATCTTGGATGCTCATGTCTTGATAAAATGATCGTATTTGTGTTGTAATGTTTGCCATCATTGCGGTTGTTCTTTGATAAAATCCACGATGCATTTTGCCATAATCTGTTTGCATCATTTGAGCATCAAAATTGACTTCCCAATCGGCAGAACCTTCTTCGTCTTCTTTGGTTTGAGATCCTCGGATGGCGATGGTAAATTGATTGGTCATGCGGTTATAAGCCACAAATCCAGGGATATCTTCCACACGATTGCCTTTACCGGTAAAGCCCGAAAAAGGTCTGATTTCCCATCCTTGTTCGCTGAACAGTTCGGTCAAAAATATAATTTTATCACTTTCGCCTCGCCCCATGGCATAGGTCAATAAATTCATATCGATCAAGGTGGGAATGACTTTTTGAATATCATCGGCCACCTCAAATTTATTATTGCCCAATTCTTTGACAAAAGACGCATATACCTTGGCAGGCGTTTGCTTGATTTGTTGTATTTCATCAAAGGTTGAGAATTTTTGATAAGTTTGAGCATAGGCCCGATCATAATCATCAAATGAATTTTGTTGGGAAGACATTTTTGAAGCATATGATCTTCCCGCAAGATCCAAACCGTTATCATGAGGACCTAAATAAGTATTGGCATACGAAGTTGCGTAACTAAAAAATAAAATAAAACTTATAATAAATCTTATTTTCATAAAAATTGCCTAAATTATTATTGTCAATAATTTATTATTTCACATGAGTCATTTATTATAGGTTAATTTTATTCTTTAAATCGCACAGTTACTTCAAATATCTTTTTGATCAAAAAATGAACTTATCAAGATTTAAATTTTTCCTCCTTTTTTTATGATTTTGTTGGGCGTGGGCGTTAAGGACATCGAAGCATTGGGCACCTTGGGTGACCTGTTCCAACACCATCCAACCTGTGGGTGTCAGGGTTATTGTAGCATTAGCGGGAGACGACGCGCGCAGCAGGAGTTGCTCCCCCAGGCTTGCTTCAAGGTTTCGTATGGCACGGCTGATAGATGGTTGCGAGAGGTGAAGGTATTTCTCAGCCTTTGTAAAGCTACCGGCTTTGACCACAAAATAAAAGATACGCAATTGGTTCCAATCGATGTTTTTAAGGACAACTGACTGAAAGCGATGCACTCTCTTGGGTAATTCCAGATCAAAGTCATTGCCATAATCATATTCAAGTCGGTCTTGTCTTAAATCTTGTTTAAGATCTTTAAAATGTTGATAGGTCACATGATCCGAAAGATTGTCGTCTTTGTCTAAATACAGAGGCTGAGTTGAGGCTCTGAGGTCGCATTTATACTGTGTATCCATGATGTGTTCCTTGTGAAAAAAGAACAGCGAGAAGCCACCAAGTATCTTGTTGAAAAGACCAATGAAGGATCAAATCTAAGACTTAAATGACCAAGCTTATGTATGCTTTAACCAAAGCACTGACTTCCCGCTGCACAATTGTGTCAACAGCTAAGAAGTTATAAACCTTATGTCACCAGTTCTTGAAAAGAGGGCAAACAACCAATCATTTTTGGCACAAAACAACGTAAAATAATCCTGTGATTTTGCCTGAAAATTCACATAATGATTCGATGTTTTTGAGCGATAAAATTTATGGATATGTGATTGCGTTGCAAGAGGTGATGTGGATATAATACGTCCAGCCATAATGACTATCCTTTCGATTTAAGTCGTTTTGGTTAGTACATAATCAAATGTTCTAGCATTTGTTGTGTACGCGGTGGAGTTGAGATTTAATGATCTTGATTCCACCTGTTTATTCAATCAAAAAACTGCATGCCTTTTGATCATCCTTAAGATACATACGTTCCATACAAAATTGCAAGGATTATTATGGGTCATGCTAAAATCATATGAAACTTGTGAATCTTAATTGACTTTTAAATGACAAAATATCATCTGTTAATTATTATCAACATTCAGATTTTATAGAGAGTTAGCTATGAACAAATTTTTATTATCTTTAATGGCATTACTCTTGTTATCTCAAGGCGACTGTTTTGCCACCAAAAGAATTTTAGAGTTAGAAGAAGCAGAAGAAAATAATACTAAAAGACAAAAAGTTTTTCATCAATCTTTAAATTTAGAAGATAAAACAATTGATGTTACTTCTAATAGACAAGAAAATTTTGCTCAACCTTTGATTTTAAAAAATGAAGAAATTATTATTCGAGAATTTTCAATAAACAGTCCTAGATTGACACTATATGTTGAACCTAATGCCCTAAAACTAAGTAATCGGAAGCTCCCGTCTACAAATAATACTCATGATTAAATCTCAAATTATATCGTTGGTACCAAACTGAAGTTTTAATTAAGATTATTTTTTGGAATTTTTAACATACAACTGAATGTCTTTTTTAAATAAGAGAGCTTAACTGAGATTTTGCGAAGCTTTCTTATTTAATAGATATATCAATATTTAATACTGTTTATATAATCAATCTAAAGAAGATTCATCAAATCTAATAGAACAATATTATTTGAATAAAACAATAGAAGTTTTAACTTTAGAACTTTTAACTCGTATTGTTATAAAAGATTTAAATTCATATATCATGACAAGTTCTAACTATAGAGATATGATCAGCGATTTGACAAAAACAGGTAAGCTGGCATTTGAATTTCTTGATATGATAAATTAAAAAATTAATCTACTTAAAAATGACAAATAGCTTTATAGCTTGGCTGAGAAATCAGCTAAGCTATAAATATTTAAACCTTTGTTATTTTGAAATCAATCTACCATATCACTATAAGCTTGAAGTGCGACTTCTCTGGATATCTTACGATTTCCTTCATAAATCTTAGCCGCAACAAGATCAGCAATCTTTTGGCGATCTTGTAATTTTGTTTCTGTCATGACTTTGCCGACTTCTGTTAGAACAATTGTAGATGTCGGATCATTATAAGAATCTACTTCCTCTTCAACTGGTTTTTCAGCAACAACTGATACTGCTTTAAAATGATCTTCTTTAAACATATCGGCGTTGATACCTTTATTTTCAATTAAATCATAAATATTTTTGGCAATGATAGGATTTAAATCATAAGCTTTTACAGCAAAGTCTACAATTTCTTCTCTCGTTGGTTCAAAAAAATTTTCATGTATAGCTGCGTATTCTTTAAGTTTTACAAACTCTTTATGTAAATCTTCAATCTCTTGATCAAGGAACATTTTCTTCTCGGCTAATGTTACATCAAGATCATACCTTCTGTTGATTTGATCATCACTGAGTTTAACTATATTTTCTAATTTTCTGATTGTTGTTGGATATTTTTTGTCATTTTCATATTTGAGTGGTATATCAAACTGATTTAATTTATTGTGATATGATTTATTTAAATAAAACATCGTTTCCTTAACAGCATTATAATCATCTTCTGTTACAGGAACCAACTCTAAAGATTCTTTTATAGCTCTCGCAAGTTCAGCATCTTCATAAGCTTGTTCTGATGCCATGCTACATGACGCACTTAAAATGCCCATTAGACAAATAGAAGAGTATAAATTTTTTAACTTAATGCTTTTCATAATATATCCTTTATATTTTTAATTTTCAAAATACATCTACAAGAAATTTATAGATCAATCAAACGTTATAATTACAATACAGGCGTGCATTTAATGCATTTAAAGATATTTTTGAAAAAATTTATTTTAAAAATTTAATCTTTATTAATAAAAGTAAAATAAAATTATATTAATACTTTTTATTGTTAATTTAATTAGAGTAAAAAAATGTCTTTATATTCAAAACTTATGTCAAGCCTTATTGTTTTATCTACATTTTTAAAAGTAGGTGCTTTTGCCTCTGAAAATCAGCATTTAGATAAAGCTGATATAAGATATATTAAAAAACTGGGCGTAAGTCCGGAAGATTATATTGAAAGTCGCTTAAAAGTTTTAAAAGAACAACATTTGGAAGATATCTATGATATAAAACCTATTGATATTGCCGTAAAATGCTTAAATATAACGCGATCAGAATATAGAGTAGCGGCCGAAAAGGCAAATCTTTACAATTTTACAATTTTAGATTTCATCATTGCCAATAAAATTGCCCAGCAAAAAAATATTGATATTAAACTTGTTCCTTCAGATGAGATTAAGGCAGATTATTTAAAACTTACTTTGCCTGAATATTATATCGCACAAAAAGTAGCTGAAAAATTAGGCATTGATATTTCTGAAGTTACGCCTCGCCAAATCAAAGAAGAAGATTTATTGAATATAACCACCAAATATCAATCTCTTAATGACAATGAAAAAAAGTTTTTACAAGGCATTACAAAAATCGACAATTTTACGTATTATCAAGATTTAATAGACAAAAAAGCACGATTAATTATGGAACGACTTGATGATAATAATATAGAAAGATGGAAAAATTTTGCATCTGATGAGGTAACATATGGTAGTGAATTAAAGATTTCAAGTGCTGAAAAACAAAAAGTAACATTTTCAGGTTTTGCAAATGATGGAGCAGGACACTTTAAAAGAGTTATTGATTTATATCCTTCTATTAATGACGGTATAAATAACAATCAAATTTGGATTGCTTACATTACTGATAATTTTGACCTGACAAAGCAGAAATTAAATTATAAAGAATGGGAAAAATCTATTTTATACAATATGACGGTTGTTACTTCACCTGATGCCCTTATCACATCTCATATGGGTATCAGTAAAACGACACATGGCGTTGAAAAAAACTTTAGAGGAAATTCAGTAGGTCTGCATCAGTTTGCTGCAAAAATCATGCTGTCCTTAAATAGCGAGCGACGTTTCATGATTAATGCACCAGCGTGGGTCATGGAATCAATTATTGCAGACGCTTTACCAGAGGGATTATATGCAGGTACACGAGAGATGAAAGCAAGTTTAGAAAAAACAGCAAATGTGTCTTTTAAAGAATGGTTATCTTCCAAAAAAGGACAAGCAGAGAAAAGTCGATTGCTAAAACTAGCTAAATATTCTGACGAAGAAAATATCAGAAAACCAGTTTATAACGAAGACAATGAGGCTGAAAGACAAAAATTGCAAGATCAGTTACTAAAATCTTTTAATAGCTTACAGCAATATGTTGACCGTAAAGGAAATAAAAAAGAGACTTTAAATAACTTTTTAGAACAACATCCACCTATTATATCTTTGGGGCACAAAGGAAAAAACATAGGTCGAGAAATGACGATTTATGAAAGTCCCGCCAGCCAAAATGTTTTTTTAAAAGTTTCGGCTGAGAATAATTCTATTTACAAATGGATGTTTACCGAACCATTTGAGGCTGCCGGGACTACTCATTACATTGCGGTTGATCTTCACAAACTTACGCAACAATGAATATTTAAAACGTATTACACGAACTGTTAATTAAAAAAAGTCGTTTCTTCTATTATTTTTAAGAAGAAACAACTTCTTTTTTAGACTTTGACCGTGAAGCATCAGAAACTGATTTTAAATAAGGTTTTAAATATTTTGCCGTGTAACTTTTTTTGGACTTAATTACCTCTTCCGGTGTGCCTTGGGCCACAATTTGACCCCCCTCATGACCGCCCTCGGGTCCAATGTCGATCACCCAATCAACCGTTTTGATGACTTCCAGATTATGTTCAATCACAATCACCGTGTTGCCTTGGTTGACCAACGAATGTAAAACTTCCAATAATTTACGGACATCTTCAAAATGCAAACCTGTGGTGGGTTCGTCCAAAATATATAAGGTTCGACCGGTGGCACGCTTTGACAATTCTTTTGAAAGTTTAATCCGTTGTGCCTCACCGCCTGATAGTGTGGTGGCCCGTTGACCAATATGGATATAGCTCAGGCCCACTTGACTAAGGGTTTTTAACTTATCACGTACCGATGGAATGGCGTCAAAGAAGGTGATGCCCTCTTCCACGGTCATGTCCAAAACGTCAGCAATCGACTTGCCTTTGAACAAGACTTCCAAGGTTTCCCGATTGTACCGCTTGCCTTTACATTGATCACACTCAACATAAACATCAGGCAGAAAGTGCATTTCAATTTTGATCACGCCATCGCCTTCACAAGCCTCACAACGACCGCCTTTGACATTGAAAGAAAACCGACCGGCCGCATAACCGCGGGCTTTGGCTTCTGGCAGTCCCGCAAACCAATCACGGATGGGGGTAAAAGCACCAGTATAGGTGGCAGGATTAGAACGTGGTGTTCGGCCAATGGGCGATTGATCAATGTCGATAATTTTATCGATATACTCAAGGCCATCGATGCCATCGTGATCACCCGGCATATCACGGGCATCATTCAATTGACGAGCCAAAGATTTGTAAAGGGTTTCAATCACTAAAGATGATTTACCACCCCCCGAAACACCGGTGACGCCAATAAATTTTCCGAGTGGAAAATCAACGGTGAGATTTTTGAGGTTGTTAGCACGGGCGCCTCTGACACGAATGGTTTTGTCAGTGTGACCCGGACGCCGGATCTCAGGCAAGGCAATGACAGTCTCGCCCCGCAGGTATTTGCCCGTGATGCTATTGGGATTTTGCGTGATTTCCTCAGGCGTTCCCATGGCCATAATTTCACCACCGTGTATGCCGGCACCTGGTCCCATATCGATGACATAATCGGCCGCTCGAATGGTATCTTCGTCATGTTCAACCACAATCACAGTATTGTCCAAATCCCGCAAATGATACAGGGTTTCGAGCAACCGATCGTTATCTTTTTGATGAAGGCCAATAGATGGTTCGTCTAACACGTACAAGACACCGGTCAATCCTGAGCCAATTTGTGAAGCCAACCGAATGCGTTGACTTTCGCCGCCCGATAAAGTGCCGGATGCCCGAGTTAAGGTTAAATATCCCAGACCAACATTCTTTAAAAAGCCCAAACGATCACGAATTTCTTTCAAAATTCGATGGGCAATTTCTTGTTCTTTTGACGTCAATTGTGCTTCGAGAGTGCTGAACCATTCAACCTCATCGCCTACGGATAGGGCGGTGATTTCACCAATATGTTTGCCCAAAATTTTAATGGCTAAGGCCGCAGGTTTTAGGCGATGTCCGCCACAAGTTTCACACGGACTTGAGGTTTGATATTTGCTTAATTCTTCGCGCTTAGACATATTCTCTGTTTCGCGGAAACGACGCTCTAAATTAGGTAAGACACCTTCAAAAGGTTTATTGGTGCGATAAGAATGCGAGCCGTCTTTGATCAAGGTTGAAATGGCTTGTGTGCCGGTGCCATGAAAAATGGCCTCACGCGTGTCTGCATTCAAATCTTTAAAAGGTTTGTCCATGGAATCTTTAAAGTGAGTCGTCAGTGCCTCTAAGGTTTGAAGATAATAATAAGAAAAAGCATTACACCACGGGGTAATCGCCCCTTCCCGTAAAGATTTGTGGGAATGAGGCACCACCAATTGAGGATCAAAAGCAATACGCATCCCCAATCCGTCACAGCTGGGACAAGCCCCAAACGGGCTGTTGAAAGAAAAAAGTCTTGGCTCAATTTCATCGATGGTAAAGCCGGATACGGGACAGGCAAATTTGGCTGAAAACGTAATGCGTTCTTGGGTGTCGGCATCTTCGATAAACAACAGGCCGTCGTTTAACTTCAGTGCCGTTTCAATACTACCAGCCAAACGGGTTGAAAGATCAGGTTCGATGACGATACGGTCCACCACTACTTCAATATCGTGTTTCAATTTTTTGTTCAGCTTAGGCGCTTCTTCAATCTTATAAAGGGTACCGTCAATTTTAAGACGTTGAAAACCACGGCGTTGCAGATCCGCAATTTCTTTTCGGTATTCGCCCTTACGGCCCCGCACCAGGGGTGCCATGACCAAGTACCGGTTTCCCGCTGGCAAAGCTAAGATCCGATCGACCATTTCGGACACTGTTTGACTAACAATGGGAAGGCCGGTGGTGGGTGAATAGGGAATGCCAATACGGGCATATAAAAGACGCAGATAATCATAGATTTCTGTGACAGTTCCTACGGTTGAACGTGGATTTTTAGAGGTCGTTTTTTGTTCAATAGAGATCGCAGGCGACAGACCCTCGATTGAATCAACATCCGGTTTTTGCATCAGTTCCAAAAATTGTCGCGCATAGGCAGATAAACTTTCCACATAACGCCGCTGTCCTTCGGCATAGATGGTATCAAATGCCAAAGAAGATTTACCTGATCCACTCAGGCCCGTGATCACCACCAATTTATGACGAGGAATTTCAACGTCAATATTTTTTAAATTGTGTTCGCGGGCGCCTTTGATACTGATGGTCTGTGAACTCATTCTATACTCTATTGTTTTTTGGTCTTTGAAACTCTTAAGAATTAAGCCCTCATTGGATGCTTGTCAATCAAGGTCTGAGATTCTTTGTTAATTTAATTTTAGGATAAAATTCATTTTAACAACATTTGTTTTTATGTAAAAAATATTTGTTAATCATGATCAAAATTAAAGTGTAAATCTTCAAATCTTTGTCTGTTGTCTGAAGGTTTTTTGGTATTAAAATCATGCTTTACACTTTTGATTGATTTTTCCAATTTTTGACATAGCCTTAAACTTAAGGCTGGACCATAACTTGCCTTTGATTGAAAGCCATATGCTTCATAAGACTCATATAATTCATCGATGCTACGCTCATACATGACATCAGCATTGTTAGTGACATCAAGGAATATCAAATTTGGTAACTTCAGTAATTCTTGTACGTTATCATCTTCTAAATCGGTATCTTTAAGACTTAAAGTCAATAAATTTGTTAATTTTGAAAAAAGTTGTTGACTGACATCTTTATCCATAAATTTACTGCCGTCCAAATGAAGATGCCTGAGTGTGGTATTTTGAGCCAACAGTTGAGACTCTTCCCAATTAAATCTGCCATTGTTTAAATGCAATGATTGAAGGGATGTACTTTGATTTAAAATAAATATCTGTTCTACATCCATTTTTCGGGCGTCCAATTGCAGTTCATAAAGATCATAATTAACAATCAATTTCTTTAAAGATTCAGCATTTATTTTTATTGAATGATCTAATTTCAAATACTTTAACGTGGTATTTTTTTGTCTCCTAGAGTTAAAATAATATTTTCTATATTTTTAAGATATAAATATGTCAAGGGCATCTCTTCTAATAAGAATTTAAGTTCTAAAAGCCCTAATTGATGGGCTGAAAAAGCAAAGTGTGTGATATTTTTGAATTTTACAAGATGCTCAATGTCTAATTTAAAATCAGATATTTTTAAACGATAAACTTTGTTATTTTGGTGCAAAAACAGCGTTAGTTGAGCAATGGTAGGATCAAATAAATTTGTCGCAGTTCTGGGATTATTTGATGACAAAGCGTTAAATAATGACACTATGTGTAAATTTGTAAAACTATTTTCAAACAACGGGGTTAGATCACTAAATTCACTGTAGACGCTGATGTTTAATATATTTAATGTCTCCCAAAAGCTGGGGATAAAATATTGAATCTCTCTTAAATCGAAAGGCTCACTGAAAGAGTAACGCGTTGCCGTGAAATACGGTACTTTTTGTTGCAAAAGATTAAAACGTTTGTTCACCAATGATAAATTAAAATAATTGTGATGCGAGAGAATTTTTGTATCTTCTCTACTTTGATCAAAACATAAATGTTGATTCAAATGATCATCATGTTTTAAACAACATTTTAGAATAACTTTTAAAATTTCATCTGGAATTGTATCAAATTTATTTTCACATATATTTTGACTTTTAAAGTCTTGTTTTATAACTTCTTCTGAATAGAACATGCCATAAGAAATGCTTATAGAAATTGAACTCAAAACCATTACAAACACCATAGAAAATTTTAATATATGTCTATTTGGCATACTTATAAATTTCGTGAGATGCATATCTTTGTTTTCCTTTGAATTTTAAAATCTAATAAAAAAGTTTTATATTTGTCAATTTATAGTAATAATTAATAGCAATTATTATTTGACCTAATAAATAACTAATATTTATAAATGCCCATTTTGTGTCAATTTTTTGATGAAAGATAATAATTTTTATTTAAATATAAATAATGGTGTTTATGTTTTATTGTTTAAAAGCAATATTTTATATGATTATTTTTATAAAGTTTTTTAAGGTAATTAATTTTTTAAATTGAAGGTCAAGCAATATAGTGAAAATATTTTCAAAAGATACAGGGTAAGTATAATTTTTAGGTTTTGAAATTTAGATTTTTTATGCGTCGTTTGATCCAAGGCGGGCGACCAATGCGGCTTCTAAAAAGTCATCGATATCACCATCTAACACGGCTTGAGTATTACCTTTTTCAACGCCGGTGCGCAAATCTTTTACCATTTGATAGGGTTGCAGGACATAAGAACGAATTTGATGGCCCCATCCGATATCTGATTTATTGGCATTTGACGCTTGGGCTGTTGCTTCACGTTTTTTCAATTCAATTTCGTAAAGTCTCGCTCTTAACATGGCCATGGCTTGGGCACGATTGCGATGTTGAGATCGATCATTTTGACATTGGACTACAACACCTGAGGGTATATGCGTGATGCGAATAGCACTTTCAGTTTTATTGACATGCTGCCCACCGGCGCCAGACGCCCGATAGGTATCAATACGCAGATCTTTTTCTTCAACTTCAACCTCAATGGAATCATCAATCACGGGATAGACATCAATGGACGCAAAGCTGGTATGACGGCGTGCTTGAGAGTCAAAAGGTGAAATTCGCACCAATCGGTGAACACCAACTTCGGTCTTCAACCAACCATAGGCTTGCAAGCCAGAGACTCGAAAGGTACAAGATTTGATGCCGGCTTCTTCACCACCGACTTCTTCCAACCATTCAATTTTAAAACGACGGCGTTCAGCCCAGCGTGTGTAAAGACGTTGCAGCATGAGCGCCCAATCTTGCGCTTCAGTCCCGCCAGCACCAGCGTGAATTTCTAGGAAACAATCGTTGGCATCAGCCTCACCAGAAAGCAAGCTTTCAAGACGCATGCGCGCCGCTTTAATGCGCAATTCGTTCAGATCTTTTTCAGCTTCAGCAATAATTTCAGCTTCTTGTTCTTGCTCGCCCAATTCTAAAAGACCCAAATGATTTTGCAACATTTGATCTAAATCTTGCACACGTTTGATGGCATTGGCCAAAGCTTCCCGCTCTTTTAAAACCCTTTGTGCAACTTGTTGATCGTCCCACAAATGAGGATCAGCGGCTTGACGCTCAAGCTCTTGCAGTTGAGAAATGGCTCGATCCCAGTCAAAGATGCCTCCGTAAAACCGAGACCACTTGGGTAATTTCTGAGACCACGGCTTCTAGTTCAGCGCGCATAACTTTCCTCTTGTTGTCATATTTTAAAAACTTATATCACAAGATAACCATAATCAAAAGACACAGGGCTGGGTTTTCAACGATTATAAGTTTTGTGTCATGCACTGTTTGAGAAGAAAGTCGTCTGTTTTTTTAATTCATTTTGGTAGTTTTAATTATATAATGAAGCAATAATAAAAACTATCATATCCATTCTTTTGAGCTAAATTATAAAATCTATTAGCTTCAGTTATATTAACTTTCGTACCATAACCATAATAATAACAATTCCCTAAAAGAAATTGAGCTTTTGCATGATTTTGATCAGCAGCTTTCCGATACCAAATTAAGGCTTCTTTACAATTCTTTTGAACACCAACCCCTTTATAATATTTCTCGGCGACTTCAAATTGGTCCTGAGCTTGTTTTCCTTTTTGAGCTGCTTTTAAATAATATTTAAAAGCTCTTTTTTCAAAAATTGTCACTTCTGCTAGTTTAGAATAAGTTTTTGCAAGTTCAAAAGAAGCTTCAGATGAATTTGTTTTTTTAGCTTTTTTAAATAATGTTTTAGCTTGTTCATAATTTGCCTTCTCAAATGAGATTTTTCCTTCTTCTAATGGGGAAGGCTTTATATCAGGAAGTTCATCTAAAGAAGTCAAAGATGAATCTGTGGAAATATCATTATAAAGACGAGTATTTCCTTTACCTTTCTTACTTTCTTTATCTTTTAAAGAATGAAAATACACATTTGTTTTTAATAGAAAAGGTTCTATTCTGTCTTGAGAACTATTTTCTAAAGATTCTAAAGATATTAATAGGGATTCTAAACCTTTCAAAAAACGATCTGTAACGTAAAGCCCATGATAAGGATATTTTTTATTCTCTATTTTCTTATTTTTAATGTTTTCAGCTCCGTACATATGCATTCCTATAAAGCAGGGATAAAGATCTTCATCTTTTTTAGCCATGATTAGAATTGGAGACCCACTTTGACCAGACGTTGCCTGCATACAATAATACAATTTTTCTTTTTTAACATAAATTTGTGTTGAACTGCTTTGATATTGACAAGAATTATTTACTTTTTCCTCTTCTTCACCGTAAAAATAAGCAGGATATCCCTGAATAGAAATCCAATGTTCTTCAAAATTAAAAAGAGTTGGCATAAGATATCCTACCTTTAGACCTACTGATTTTTTCAAAACTAATAGAGAGTAAAAAGAATGTTTTTTACTTTTCGAGGCTTCATGAAGTGTAAATCCTTCTACTTCAGAGAAATCTTTTACATAATTATTATATCTGCCAAAATAGCATGTGATTGAATTTATTTTTGAATCTTTCTCATCGTATAAATTATGAGAAGCTGTCATCACATGAGTTGGACTAACCAAAAAACCTGTTGCTAAACTTGTAAAATTCTCAAAAAAAATTTCTAGAGAAGCAATACAAGCCCCTGGATAATGCCAGGATTCACTTCCTGCTATAATTCGTCGTTCATCTCGACCAATGACTTTTTTTTCCTTTTGAAAATCGATTTCTCTTCCTGAAAAAAGAGTTTTGACGTTGATAGGATTTGATAAACGCCTTAGAGAAATGGCTCCTTCAATTTGTAAATTTTTATTGCCAAGAAAATCTTTTCGTTCTAACAAACTATTGGATTTCTTTGTATCATAATTTTCTTTTTGTTCTGGATCTAAAGAAGTTGCATTTAAAACAGAGAAAAACATACAGATACAAACAATGAAAAAAACCATGACACTTTTAACTCCCAAAATTTATGTATAATTTTATTCGATCCATCTGATGTTAAATTTAGTGAATTGTATATATCTCTAAGACTGTTTTAATGATCTTTCATAATTATTATGAACTGATGTCAGTTTTCCTTTCTCAAATGTCTCATAATTCTATATCCTTTAAAACAATCTAAAATTTGAGGTCAAAGTTATGATAAAAATCGGTGTACTCGGCGGATCTGGTCGCATGGGACGGTTGATCATCCAAAAAATTTTGGAGTGTCCTGAGGCAATTTTATCGTCCGTTGGGATTCATTTACAAAAATTGGTGATTCCTCATCTTTCAGATGTGGTCGTATCCCCTAATCTTGAAAAAGTTTTCTCTCATGCGGATATTGTGATTGATTTTACTAAACCTGAAGCTTTGCAAAGTCATATTGAGGTGGCGGTTCAATCTCAAACACCCATGATTATTGGTATCACAGGTTTAATTGATGCCCATCATGCTCTCATTCGAAAAGCAGGCGAGCAAATCCCGATTATTTATGCCCCCAATATGAGCTTAGGTCTGGCTCTTATGAGTAAGATTACTGAACAAGTGGCCGCTGCACTGGACAATAGCTTTAATATCGAAATTTTAGAATTTCATCACCGTCATAAAACAGATGCTCCTTCTGGTACAGCTCTTGCCTTGGGTCATTCAGCTGCCAAAGGGCGCCATATTAATTTAGGCCCTCATGCCTGTTTTGACCGCACGCATCGCACTATTCCACGTCCCCTCGATGAAATTGGTTTTGCGGTTTTGCGTGGAGGAAGTGTGGCCGGTGATCACAAGGTTTTTTTCAGCTCAGACGAAGAAATTTTTACCTTGTCTCATCAAGCCCTCAATCGTGAAGTTTTTGCAAAAGGTGCGTTAAAGGCTGCATTATGGCTTGAGGAAAAAGATAGAGGGGTTTATAGTATGCAAGATGTTTTGGGTCTTTAAAATAATGAAAGATAAAACAATGAACCCTGCTCTTATTAAATTGTCTGGTCGCACTTATCGCAGCCGATTTCATACTATTTCTCATGATTATTCTCATGAGTCTTCATATCCTGTTAATTCTTTTGACTTTTCTAGTCGGTTGATCAAACCAATGTCATTTGTGGCTCAATTTGTTACCATTTTTATGACCTTTAGTTGTCATTGTTTTTAATGGATTGATATGTCTGGAAATCCTCTCGCGCAATTTTTAATCAAACCCCTCATTCCCATACAAATTGCGGGATACGATATTTCTTTTACCAATTCATCACTTTTTATGATGTTGACAACCTTTGGTATTTTGGCCTTTCAATATGCATCCATACGCGGCCAGCGTGTTGTCCCAAATCGAATTCAATCACTGCTTGAAATCTTTCACGATTTTATTCAAGACATGGTGAAAGATAATTTAGGCCCAGAGGGTCAAAAATATTTTCCTTATATATTTTCACTCTTTTTGTTTATTTTATTTGGAAATTTATGGGGGATGGTGCCGTATTCTTTTACCTTCACCAGCCACATTGTGGTGACATTCACACTGGCGATGATGGTCTTCATCACAATTACAATTATTGGTCTTACCAAGCATGGCTGGAAGTTTTTTCGTCTATTTTTTCCAGAAGGTGTGCCACTGGCAATTGCCCCAATTTTGATCCCTATTGAAATTGTGGCCTATCTCTTTCGGCCCGTAACCTTGGCCATTCGATTGTTTGCCAATATGATGGCGGGCCATATGGTTTTAAAATTGTTTGGCGGATTTGCCATCTCTATGGGAATTTTTGGCTTCTGGGCACCCTTTGCTTTTATGATTTTCTTTACAGGTTTTGAGATTTTCGTGGCTCTTTTACAAGCGTATGTTTTCACAATTTTAACCTGTATTTATTTACATGATGCCCTTCACTTACACTAGGTTCTGTAAAGATTTCTTTAAAAAGTATCTTTCTAACAAACCTTCACAAAACCTAATAAATCGTGTATAAAGTTTAAAATGAACAAAGTATTTTGGGGAGAATAAACAATGGACATCGGTGCCGCCAAATTAATTGGTGCAGGACTTGCAGTATTTGCTCTTTTGGGCGTGGGTATTGGGGTGGGAAACATTTTCTCGAATCTAATTTCAGCTATTGCGCGCAACCCATCTGTTAAAAATGAAGTTATGATTCCGGCTTATATTGGTGCGGCTTTGACAGAAGCTGTTGGAATTTTGGCATTCACCGTTTCTTTAATTATTCTATTTAAGGAATGAACCTTAAGAAAGGTTGAGAAATGCCACAACTTGATGTTGCAACTTACTTTTCTCAGCTGTTTTGGCTTGGCTTTTTTTTCATTCTTTTGCTTGTTGTTTCTGTAAGGTTTATGCTACCACGCATGGCTTTCATTCATAAAAAAAGATGGGAAAAAATAGAAGGAACACGTGAACAAGCTTTAGCTTTGCAACATCAAGCGGAACAGGTTCAAAGTACCTTTGAACAGCATTTGGCACAAGCACGCAAGCAGGCTCAAGAAAAAATTTTACAAGCTTCAAAAGAAATTTTACGATCTCAAGAATTAGCTAAATCCGACATTAATCGTCGCCTCAAGGATCAATTTAAATCTTTTGAAAGTAAAGTTTCGCTAGAAAAAGATGCTTTCATGAATCAAGTTCAATCTATAGCACAATCTTTGGCCACAGATATTGCACAAAAAGTTTTAGAAGAAAGGCTGCCCTCTCATTCTATTGAACAATCTGTCCGTCGTGCCATTACTGAAAAAGCTGTAGATAATTATGTTTCTTGATCCTTCTCTTTGGGTATTTATGGCTTTTCTAAGTCTTATTTTGTTGGTTGGCAACCGAGGTTGGCAAGGCTTACGTCAATACTTGGATCAACGAGCTGAAAACATTCATAACGACATCAAAATGGCTCAACAATTGAAAGAAGAGGCACAATTTATTTTAAATCATGCTTTGAGATTACAAAAAGAGATGGATAAACGTTCACATGAAATTATGGTCCATAATGATGCGGAAATTCAACGTCTCAAATCTCAAGCTCAACAAGATTTAGACAATTATTTAAATCATGAAGAAAACCAATTAAAGGTTAAGCTTCAACAAATTGAACATCAAACCATACAACATATTGAACAAAAAGTGATCAATATTGCTTTTGCAGCCGCTCAACAAGTTGTCACATCTCATACCCATGAATCAATACACAATAAGCTTTTTACCAAAAGTCTTGAAGAAATTTCACATATTCCACATCGGACTATTGCTTCTTAATTGATAGAAATCTTAAAGTCGGCTATCTTTTTATATAGAGCGAAAGCATTTTAAAAGGCATACGCTCTATTAACAAGGGAGAGCATCAGCATGAAGTTAATTAAGTATCTTATTATCATCTTAAATTTTTCTATTATTTCACTTAATGCACAAGACGTCTTTAGTGTTGTTCAAAAAGACGCCATAAATAAAGCCATTGACGAACGCATTATGCAAAATCCAGAAATTTTGGTGGCTTCTTTAAAAAATTTTGAAGAGACAAAGAATAAAGAACAACTTGAAAAGGCCAAAGCTTATATTCAAGGACATCAAGATCAGATTATGAACAGTCCCCATGATTATGCTTATGGAGATCTTAAAGGTAAGGTGTCGATGGTCATTTTTATGGATCCATTTTGCATGCATTGTCGTTCATTTCATAAGACATTGGATGATGCTCTTAAATCTTCCAAAACAGATTTACGTGATCTTAGAATTGTTATTAAATTAATTTCTATCTTTGGTGATTCTTCAGATGTTGCGGTCAATACCATTTTGGCTGCCAAAGAGCAAGGTAAATATGTTGAATTTCAGGGCGCTATGTTTGAACAAGATGATTCTTTAACAGTTAATGACGTTGTAAAAATAGCTGCCAAAATGAAACTAGATGTGGCACGTTTTACCAAGGATTTAAATTCAGACAAAGTTAAATCTATTGTGGCAGATAATCGCCGTCTTGCAGAGGATTTAGGCATCAAGGGAACCCCCACCAGCATCATAAACGATATGTTAATTCCTGGTGAAATTGACATTGATACGTTAAAAAATTTAATATCTCAATCTCAACCACGCAAAACTTAAGACCTCAAATTTGAAGAAAAGCTTTTATGATGATACAGATCGCTTTTCTTCAAATATGATCTAAAAATCTTACATATTGTCATTCTAAATTAGACTTCAATTTGACAAAATTTCTTACGTGAATATAGTTGGTTTTATCATGCAAGTTTGAAAAAAAATTGAGGAGTTGAAAAAATAGTACCGATATATAAGCCTAGATGAACAAATTAAATTTCCTGCTCTAAAAGTCCTATAAGCTAATTTGAGACCTTACTCTATTTTCTTTTATTTCTTAAATTATTTTAACATATCAGAGTTTGATTATAAAATTTTCTTTGATATCATAATAAGGTTTATATCATTTATTTTTTCAACTTAATTAGCTTAAGTCTGATGGTAATGTTGCTTAATGAGAAGAATATCAATTATTGGATTTTATCTAATAATCAGATGCTTTAAAGCCTTCACCATTTATCATAAAATCCTCAGGGCCAGATAAATGATATCTTCTAAACAGTTCTCTCTTTTTTTCTTTTAAGTTCTTATAATCATATTTAGAATCAAAACCTGATTTGTTCAGAAAAATTTGTGAGTGATCAAGAAATTGCCTGGCTTCTGCACTTAAAACAGTCTCTTTGATCAATTTATCAGACTTTGAAGTGTCATCATCTATAGATGACTTTCCATATTCTAAAAGCATGTCTTGACTACTCAGAGAGATTTTATTATCTCTTTGTCTTTTTGTATTATGTTCGTCTAAATTATCTTTAAAGGTTATATCGGTAGCAAAAGCATTATTTGCTGCAAAGCATAGAAATATAACCATTAACAAAACTGATTCTTTCATAAAATTTCTCCAAAAAATTGTTAATTATGGATGTTAATTGCGGGCTTAGTAACTTATCTAATATTGCGATAGTATTTTATTTAAAAGCATTCAACTTCAGGATGTTAATTAAATTTCAATCCTGAAGAATCTAAAAGAAAAATTTAATCGAAACATTCTTTAATTAAATGTCTTACAATGATATTAGCTTTTGTTTTTTTAAATGTTTAGTGTTTATAAAAATAATAGCATATAATTTTTTTAAATAACAAAGCCATTTTTAAATTATTATATTTTCTAAGGTCATTAATATAAAAAGAATTAATTTTATAAATGATACAAGTAATAAACTTATTTTTCATTAGAAGTCGTTGAAAAAATCTCTTCCCATATCTTATTAACTTTACTATTTTCACGTATAAACTGTGTTCCAATAAATAATTGTTCATTATATTTAGTAGAATAATTAAAAACTTTTTTTTCTGAATAGGCTTCTGATATAATTCTGTACAAGAATGTTTTATATTTTTTTACATCAACGTTTAGGACATCAGCTTCATAAGGGGCTAAAAATTCAATAACACGCTTAGTTACAATACAGTCCTCATCTTTTGTTAAAGTTGTTAAAGGAGAAGCATGTTGTGTCAAATGCTTTTTAAAACTTTCAATATTATCTCTATAAGCCCCCCTTTCATAAAGATAAACAGCAAATTTAAAATAGGGATTGTCTCTAATTTTACAATCTATTTTGCTGAAATTTTCTTCTTTTTCAGCTTTATAATATGTCCAATAATCTCCGTAAACTTCAATCAAAGAAACACATTTATGAAGCGGCATGTATAATAAAGGATTTCCAATAGTATCTTCGATATAACTTACTTCTAATGAAATACCGCTTTCAACAAGCATCTTAGCAGCTGGGAGCCATTTTTTTATATCCAAAGCCCGATTAAGAGTGGCTCGTTTAATCTGCTCAGGTTTTAATAACATCATGTGTTTGAAAAGTTCAGGTCGATCCAAAATTTTAAAATACCACAAGTCAAGTTCTTGAACATCTCGTCGAATCTCTGTTGATATTTTACGAAGTTTATTAATAATATCTTCAGGTATTAGAACATTTTTTTCATTAAAAACTGGCTGTCTTGTACCTTCAATAAATTCTTTATTTTGATAGACAGGTGAACTTTTTAAAAATTCATTTTCATTTGTATTTTCATTTTCAGATGCAAAAGAAATACTTATATTCGTAGAAACTGTTAACATCAAATAAGACATAAACAGAAGAAATTTAAATTTTTTTGCATTTAAAAACATAGTAAAAATGTTGTCCTATACTTAAGTTGTTTATATTTTAATAATTCTAAAAAACTTATAAATTCATGTACTTATTTTTTAAATTGCCATTTCAATGGAAAAAAGTCAATTTATATAAAAAGATAAATTTGAAAAGATAAAAATTTAAAATTATACATAGTTCACAATAGACCTGCTGCGCAAATAAGAATTTGTCATAAAAATGATAAAAAAAAGTAGAAATTTGTTTAAAGTAGAGAACTTAAAACCGCAAAGTAAGGTTCTCATATTAAAAATATGTAAAAATTAAATAACATCCAAGGCTTTTTTAAATAGATGTCAAAAAGATAGTTCTTAGTTTAAAAAGTTTATATATGTGATCAAAGAATACTGATTCTCTTGGCAAAGAATTAAAATTGTGGCACTTATGACCTTTAAAAGATCTGATACGAAAGACTTCAGAGGTATAAGATTGTGTTAAATATTCAGGTTATTATTTTGGCAGCCGGCAAAGGAACAAGAATGTACTCTCCTTTGCCAAAAGTTCTTCATCACGTTGGTGGATTGCCCTTATTGGGTCATGTAGTACAGGCAGTTGAAAAATTGAGCCCCCTTAAGACAACGGTTGTGTTATCACCTCATTTACCTGAGGTTGAACACTACGTCCAATCTTACTCTTCTGTTAAAACTGCGTATCAACATGAAGCTCTCGGGACCGCTCATGCGGTTTTATGCGGTCTATCAAAAAATGATATAGATGCGCCTATTTTAATTCTTTTTGGTGACACCCCTCTAATTCAAGCGGAGACCCTTGAAAATTTTATTCAAGAATTTTTGACATTGCCTTTAGATACAGCTGCCATGGTTGTTGGCATCAAACCTAATGATTCTAAAAATTATGGTCGTATTCTCTTAAACGAATCTCAAGAAATTAGCGAAATCGTTGAAGCAAAGGGTGCCTCAAATGAGGTGCTAGCACAAAATCTTTGCAATTCTGGTGTCATGATTTTAAAGGGATCGCTGGCTGAATCCTTGCTAAAATCTATTGAAAAAAATTATTTATCTCAGGAATATTATTTAACAGATGTGGTTAAGGTTGCTCGCGCCCAAGGTCACAAGGTCAAGCTGTATGTTCATGATAATGCTGAGGAATTAGAGGGGGTCAACAATTGCGTTGAACTTGCTGACATTGAAACTTGCTTACAAAAAAGATGGCGTCATAGGGCTATGATGCAAGGGGTGTCAATGGTTGATCCTGAAAGTGTTTACTTAAGTTATGATACAATTCTGGCATCAGGTGTAAAACTTTATCCTCATATTTTCTTTGGCCCCGGCGTTCAAATTGAAGCACAGGTTGAAATTTTTCCTTTCACTCATATCGAAGGTACGATTGTTAAACAAAATTCAAAGATTGGCCCCTATGCGCGGTTGCGACCCGGTTGCGTGATTGAAAAACAATCCAAAATTGGTAATTTCGTTGAAATGAAAAACACTCATTTGGGTACCGGGTCAAAAGTAAATCACCTAAGTTATTTAGGTGATGCCCAAATAGGCGAAAACACTAACATTGGCGCAGGTACCATTACAGCGAATTTTGATGGTTATCAAAAGTGGTCAACAAAGATTGGTCAAAAAGTATCTGTTGGGGCTAATTGCTCTTTGGTGGCTCCCCTTACCATTGGCGATGGGGCGATAATTGGTGCCGGCAGCACGGTGACGAAAGATGTCTCTGACCAAACATTGGTCATTGCCCGCACACCTCAAAAAAACTTTGATCAGAAAGGTCAAGAGCATCGTTTACGTGCGCAAAATTCAAAAACTTCTACTACTAAAGGAAATGATTAATAGATGTGTGGCATTATTGGAATTTTAGGAAAACCTCAAACTCATGTGGCAGCTGATTTACTGACAGGTCTTAAACGTCTTGAATATCGTGGCTACGATTCTTCTGGTATTGCACTTCTTTATCAAGGACAATTTCAACGACATCGTGCACCGGGCAAATTAAATGAACTCGAAGCCTTGCAAATGCACCGACCTTTAGAAGGACATACAGGTATTGCACATACGCGTTGGGCAACCCATGGCATTCCTAATGAAGTTAATGCTCATCCTCATATGACCGAACATGTAGCTTTGGTACACAATGGTATTATTGAAAATTACCAAGAATTACGCACAGATTTAGAATCAACCGGCATTCACTTTAAAAGTGACACCGATACAGAAGTGGTGTTGCATTTAATTGATCAAGCTTTAAAACAAGGTCTTCAACCTGTTGACGCAGTTTTACAAACTCTTAAAAAAATTAAGGGTGCCTATGCATTGGCTATTCTTTTTAAAGATTATCCTGATCTGATGATTGGTGCCCGTCATGGCCCGCCTCTTGCCATTGGATATGGAGAGGGCGAGATGTATCTGGGGTCTGATGCCATTGCCCTATCTCATTTAACGTCGCGTCTTTCTTATTTAGAGGAAGGCGATATCGCCATCTTAAGTCATAATGACGCAAAAATTATGCGTCTTTCAGGCGAGCAAGTCCATCGTCAAGTGAGGCAACAATCTGCCCAGCAACTTTCGCCTGATAAGGGTGAATTTGCGCATTATATGGTCAAAGAAATTCACGAGCAACCAGATGTCATTCGCCAGACATTAAGTTACTATTTAAACCAAACAAAAACAGGTTTTCAAGATATTGATATTCCTTTTGATTGGACCAAAATTTCGCGTATTACTATTGTGGCATGTGGCACAGCTTTTTATGCCGGGATGGTCGCCAAATATTGGTTTGAAAGCATTGCGAGAATTCCTGTTGAAATCGATATTGCTTCTGAATTTCGATATCGTGCACCTCCAATGCCAGAGGGGGGGCTTGCTATTTTCATTTCTCAATCTGGTGAGACTGCAGATACATTGGCGGCGCAAAAGTATGCCAAGCAACAAGGTCAACACTGTCTTGCAGTTGTCAATATTGGTGAAAGCTCTTTGGCGCGGGCTGTGGACTGTGTATTAAAGACTTATGCGGGACCTGAAATTGGTGTGGCTTCTACCAAAGCCTTTACCACTCAACTTTCTGTGCTTGCTCTTTTGGTGATTCTTGCGGCTCAAGCACGTAAATCTATTTCCTCAGAAGAATTTTCAACTTTTTATCATACACTAACCCAATTACCTGCCTTAATTGATGAAGTTTTGATTTTAGAACAAGACTGTCATGAACTGGCTTATATTTTATCCAAAGCACAAGATGTTTTATATTTGGGACGCGGCACCAGTTATGCCATTGCTCTGGAAGGAGCATTGAAGCTTAAGGAAATATCTTATATTCATGCAGAAGGTTATGCCGCCGGTGAATTAAAACATGGACCCATTGCCTTGATTGACGATCAGATACCCGTGGTTGTGGTGGCGCCTTATGATGCGCTTTTTGAAAAAACAATTTCTAATGTTCAGGAAGTTTTGGCACGCAAAGGAAAAATTATTTTCATCTCTGATGAAGAAGGTCACCAAAAATTTACCCATCCTTCCATTATGCGGCTGACATTACCCGCATCTACCCCTCTGTCTTCGCCTCTTTTATATACCTTACCGATTCAAATGCTGGCTTATTACACCGCTGTGATTAAAGGAACAGATGTAGACCAACCTCGAAATTTAGCAAAGTCTGTAACTGTTGAGTAATTCGGTAAAGCAGCAATTTTTATATTATGCTCAACTGGCACGCTGGCATCAACCAACAGGCATATGGTTGGTGCTGTTGCCCTGCTGGTGGGGTCTTTTTCTATCCCGACCGCCTCTTTTTTCCTTAAAATATATTTTGCTATTTTTAAGCGGTGCTGTTGTCATGCGAGGCGCAGGATGTACTTATAATGATATGGTGGATCGCAATCTTGATAAACACGTGACAAGAACAGCCTCACGACCTCTGGCAGCGGGTCATCTCAATTTTTATCAAAGTTTGATTTTTTTGAGTCTACAATTGTTATGCGGTTTAATCATATTGTTGCAATTTCCAATTTATACTATTAAATGGGGGTTGGCCTCTTTGTTCTTGGTTTTTGCTTATCCTTGGATGAAGCGTATTACTTATTGGCCTCAGGCTTTCTTAGGCCTCACCTTTAACTGGGGAATTTTCTTAGGATGGTCATTGTATCAACCTTTTTTCAAACTTGAGGCTTTGCTATTGTACTTGGCAGGCCTCTGTTGGACTTTGGGATACGATACTATTTATGCCCATCAAGATCGCCAAGATGATTTAGCTATTGGTATCAAATCTTCTGCCTTAGCATTAGGAAATCGCACGCAACAATTTTTAGCCTTCAATTATATGATATTGATAAGTTTACTAATTGCGGTGGGATGGTTATCGCAGCTGGCTTTTTTATACTATATAAGCTTAATTTTCGTAACACTTCATTTAACCTGGCAAGTTTTAACTTTAGATATTCACAGTCCCCAAAATTGCCATCAAAAATTTAAAACCAATGTTTGGACAGGTCTATTGATCTTAGGATGTTTTATCGCCAGTTGGCTTCAGCAAATTTAATAAAATATCAGGCCGATCGGTAATAATACCATCAACACCTAAATCAATCATTGCCTGTAAGTCCTCGACTCGATTGGGTGTCCAAACGATGACTTCAAGGCCTTCAGCCTTTGCCATTTTAATTTGTTGCATCGTCAGATAATTATTGTCGCGATCTTTGAAATAAGGTGACCAGCAGTCTCCCCCATGACACTTTATAAATTGTTGAAAATTTATTTCAGAAGACAAATTTTGAAATTCTCGAAGCCAAACTGATGCCAAAGTCCAGTGAGGATCGGTCAGATAGTGTGTTTTTAAATCAGGCATGGCTTGTTTTGCCAAGGCAAGACTGCGAAAATCAAAGGATAGAAGACGCGCACGATGTTGTAAATTACTTGCCTTAAGATCACACAAAATTAAATCAATCAGTATATCAGGATCTGAAAATTTATCTTCTGGCAAAGGAGATGCCTTGGCTTCAATCAGAATTTCTAAATTTTTATTTTGTGACTTTTGAATCAACGCCAAAACTTGATCTAATGTGGGTATTTTCTGATTTTTAGCTGAAATCATCTTTGGGTAATATTGGGCTGTATATGACCCTGGCTTTACCTCACCCACTTCATAATTTTGTAGCTCTGATAAAGTTAACTCTCGAATTGAAAGATTTGCCTGGGGATCAATCCATTGACCCTGAGCATTTTTAGTTATATCTGGATTTAAGTTAATATCATGATGGACAATCACATGATGATCTTTGGTTAAATGCACATCGAGTTCAATACCATCGATGCCCAAATCAATGGCTTTTTGAAAACCGAGCAGCGTGTTTTCAGGTGCCAAACCTGCACATCCTCGATGACCAATGACTTTGGAATAAGGGCGGTTCAACACGCATTTATCTTTTAAATCTTTTGACACAAAGCCAACCATTCTTCTTCGCTTAAAACGTGTACGCCTAGTGCTTTAGCTTTAGTGGCTTTGCTACCTGCTTTTTCGCCTGCGACGAGATAATCGGTTTGGGCTGAAATTGAGCTTGAAACCCGTGCGCCTAAATTTTCTGCCCGCGCTTTGGCTTCGGGTCGGCTCATACCCGATAACGTTCCGGTGAAGACAACTGTTTTGTCAAAAAGCGGTGATGAAGTATTAACTTGGTTTTTAAAGTCCTCAACTTTAATTTCAGGACCCACCATTTTTTCCAATAATTCCAGATGATGGGGTTCTTTAAAAAATGCCGCCAGATCTTTGGCCATGCTATCGCCGATGCCATTGATATGAATTAAGGTTTGCATGGCTATCTCATCACTTTGAGCTACTAATTTCATTTGGGCAACCCAATGATCATAGCTACCATAGATGCGTGCTAATAACTTGCCAGTAGTTTGACCAATTTGGTGAATGCCAAGGCTATAGATGAAACGATCGAGAGAGATCGATCTTTTGGCATTGATGGCGGTAAATAATTTTTCCGCTGATTTTGATCCCCAGCCTTCCATTTTGGCCAAGGGTGTATCGCTGTTTTGATCGCGACGCTCAAGCGTAAAAATATCCAAAGGATTTTGAATTAATTCCGATTTAAAAAACATGTCGACATTTTTAACACCTAAACCTTCAATATCAAAAGCCTCTCGAGAGACAAAATGGCGCAGGCGCAATGCTGCCTGGGTTTTGCAAATCAAACCGCCTGTACAACGACGGGCCACTTCTTTGTCTTGTCGTTGGGTGAGACTGCCACATTCAGGGCAATGGGTGGGAAATTGAAAGATCGGTCCCCGTGTTTGAGATTCAGGCGTCACCATTTTCACCACTTGAGGAATGACATCCCCTGCCCGTTGAATGATGACCTGATCCCCCTCGCGCAGATCTTTGCGTTGCAATTCATCCTCATTATGAAGAGTGGCACGAGACACCACCACGCCACCCACGGTCACGGGATCGAGGGCTGCCACCGGTGTTAACACCCCTGTTCGTCCCACTTGAATTAAAATTTTACGCAGGGTAGTTTGAGCTTGTGCTGCAGGAAATTTGTGGGCAATGGCCCAACGTGGCGCGCGCGAGACAAATCCCAAGCGTTCTTGCCAATCCAATCGATTAATTTTAAATACAGTTCCATCAATATCAAAACCAAGGGTAGATCGTCTGGCGTCCATACGATGGTGATAATCGATTATCTGTTCAATAGATTTACATTCTTCAATTAAAGGACTGACTGGAAATCCCCATTGTTTTAAATGATCAAGAGCGCCTTGATGGGTTTCAAAAAAAATCGGCGTCTCACCAAAGCTATAAGCATAAAATTTGATTGGTCGCGCAGCCGTTACCTTGGGATCAAGCTGTCTTAAAGATCCAGCCGCTGCATTACGGGGATTGGCAAATAAGGATTCTTGAGCTTGGGTGCGTTGTAAATTAAGATCTTGAAAGGTTTGATGTTCAAGATACACTTCACCGCGGATTTCTAAGGTTTCAATATCTGTTGTAAATAATTGAGGAATACATGCCATCGTTTTAACATTGGCGGTGACATCTTCGCCCACTTCACCATCCCCTCGAGTTGATGCTTTGACCAACTTGCCACGGACGTAACGTAGAGAACAAGAAATTCCATCAATTTTAGGCTCTGCAATGAGCGAAATTTCTGCGTCCGAAGACAGCCCTAGAAATCGACGAATACGATCGACAAATTCTGTCATATCTTCTTCGTTAAAGGCGTTGTCCAAAGACAACATCGGATATAAATGGGTGACCTTGGCAAATCCAGCGGCTGCCTTACTGCCAACACGATGGGTTGGACTATTTTTCAATATAAGATGGGGAAATTGACGCTCAAGTTCTAAATTTCTTTGCCGCAAAGCATCATAGGTTGCATCGTCTACAACAGGTGCATCAAACTCATAATAAGCACGGTCGTATTCTGCAATTTGAGCCGCAAGGGATTCCAGTTCAATTTGAACATCAGAATCAGTTTGATCTTTCATGGATTTTTTCAAGACTTGGTCATTCATATCTTTGAAGATTTCTTTATTTTTATCATATTTTTATTATTTTAAACTGGTGCACCAGGTAATTTAAGGCGTATTTTCCAAACTTCTGCTGGTAAAATACGATGATTTTCACAAAATTGAATGAGTAATGATTCGTTACTTAACAAAAAATCGACAATTCCTGCTTGAACTTCGGGATGCGTCATATCGTCTCGCAATTGATTTGGCAAAATGCCGCTTTCAAGACTTAAGGCTTCCAGCATACCTTCGGACTCCCCCAAAAAAGCAATGACATTTAGAATAAATATGGTTTGATAGGAAGATGAATTTTGCGGCTCATTGCCTGATTTATTTTTAAGTAGATTGATCATGAATTTATCCCTGTTTTAATCCTTGATGAAGGGCGACAATACCCCCTGATAAATTGATGACCTCAACATGCCCAAATCCGGCGGCTTGGATCTCCTGTTTTAATAAGTCTTGGGACGGAAATCCAGCAATACTTTCAACCAAATATTGATAGGACGCACGATCTTGGGCAATCAATGACCCAAGTCGTGGGATGACCGAAAAATTATAAAACTGATAAAGTTTATCTAAAATAGGCACCTGCATTTTTGAAAACTCAAGACAGAAGAAACGTCCCCCCGGTTTCAAAACTCGAAAAGCTTCTTGTAAGGCTTGTGTCCGCGCTGTGACATTGCGCAGGCCAAAGGCGATGGAATAAAGATCAAAATGCGCGTCTTCAAAGGGCAATGCACTGGCATCACCACAGGTCCACGTCAAATTTTTCAGAAGACCTTGATTGATCGCGCGATCACGACCGACCTCAATCATGCTTGAATTGATATCACACACCACAACTTGGTGATCTGGTGATTGTTTTAGGTACCGAAAAGCAATATCTCCCGTCCCCCCCGCCACATCCAAAAGGTGCTGAGGCATTTGGCTTTTCATTTTACGAACCAGATAATCTTTCCAAATCCGGTGAATACCCAAACTCATAGCATCATTCATCATATCGTAACGAGAGGCCACTCGGTGAAACACTTGGCTGACAAGATGAGTTTTTTCTTCGGGACTGACAGATTTAAAGCCAAAATTTGTTTGATCAGAATTTTCCATAAAGTCTTTTCTTTATCAATTGAAATTGCTAGAAATTATATCTGAAGTTCATTCCTGTTGCCAGTTAAAGAATTTTTTAGCGAAAGCATTTTAAAATTAGACAAGGAATGAGGAGTGACGTGTATATAAATACACGAATGACGATATGACCATGTAACAAATTTAAAAGGCACACGCTATATGCCTGAATTACCTGAAGTAGAGACAGTCCGCACTGAAATTGATATGAAACTTCGTGGCCAGAAAATACGCTGTGTTGATGTTTACGAGCCGCGTCTTCGCAAATTGATTCCCTCCGACTTTGCAAACCTCTTACAAAAATTAACTCTTAAAACAATCACGCGTCGGGCCAAATATATTTTAATTGATTTCGAGGAAAGCCCCCTGACACTGATTATACATTTGGGCATGTCGGGACGCGTGGGTATTTTCGAGACAAATCAAGTTCGGCAAAAACATGATCATGTCGTGATCACCTTTGAAAATGGCACATGTCTGCATTATCATGATCCCCGCCGCTTTGGCGCCCTGTTTTTAACGGATTCTGTTGCGTCTCTCTTTCACACGGTTGGCCCCGAACCCTTGATGTCAGGTTTCATCCCTGAAGTTTTGAAAAAGGCATTGTTGGATAAAAAAACATCGATCAAAGCCGCTTTATTGGATCAGCGTGTGGTCGCAGGCTTGGGCAATATCTATGTGTGTGAGGCCCTGCATCAATCCTTTATTCATCCTGAAACCCGAGCACAAGATTTAGACGAATCACAATGCACGTCTTTGGTGTGTGCTATTCAAGATGTCTTACACCGTGCTATCGCCGCCGGTGGATCAACCTTGCGGGATCATAAACGTACCAATGGCACACCTGGTGCCTTTCAACATCAATTTAATGTCTATGATCAAAGGCTTAAAATATGCAGCCAATGTCAAAAGGGCACCATTCAACGTATCAAACAAAACAATCGGTCGACCTATTATTGTGATGTGTGTCAAATAAAACAAAAAACAACCGGGGAGATTTAAGGATATTTATATTCAGATATATTTTGTTGATAATAGGCTTTTGGTGTTTATCTTATAACATTCATGGATCAGATGACGATTTGAAACAGGATACGATTGATTATTTAAGTCCGTTGCCGGCGGACATTAAAAAAGAATTATATTACGTGTCAAATGATACATCACGCTACCAGTTATCAAAAGTAACCCATGATTGGCGTAATTTTGTTCATGGGCTTGAAATTGTTTATGACACAATTGTGCCTGATTTTGATTTTAAAGAATTAGGTTTTTCAAAACTTAATTTAAATAATGTTCGTTTTTTATCGACCAATTCTTATTTCTTACTTTTAAAAAATCCCGAATCAGATCATTTAATGGGAACGATTATTTGCCTGAACCCTCAATTAAGAACTTATCGAAAAATATCATGTCCCAATATTTCAACCCTGCACACGGTGACTGAGGATGAAGATAAAAATGTTTATTTGATACGTCTTGAAAAAGGTTTTTTTCAAAAACAAGAAAAGGAATATCTTATTACATATTTAGAAGGTCGTGAGTTAATTCAAAAATTTAATACGATTGAACCCATTAAATCAATTTTTAGTCGCACTATAAACAATTACAGACGCTTTGAATCTTTTGATCAAGACCCTAGCAACATTATTTGTGCTTCTTCTGATATTCATGGTTTCGTCATTCATCAAAAAAATAGTCATAAAATAAGTTATTTCGTAAATTATAATAGAGCAAAACATGGTAGCAGAGGGAGCAAGCATTGTATTTCTGCAATTATTTCTCAAACAAAACATTATAAGAATATGTATATATCTCATGTTATTAATTCTTCAGATTATAAGCATTCCTTATATTTTAAATTTCTTTTGTCTAAATTTATTAGTTCTACGGACTACTTTGCCTTACTAAGAGAACATTTCGTAAATAATAAGTTAAAAGATTTCTTTATAAATCTTGATCCAAAAGCTGAAAACATACTCATTTTATTACAGTTAAATGACAATCATTTTGAAATCAAAAATTTTAATTACCAGCTAGAAAATATAATTCCACCATCACATCATAAAAATTTTCTACCGAAAAATTTTACATTAAAAGATGTCATGTTTTACAACAGGTTTTTTATTATGTCTGGATTGTTTAACATCAACGAAGATCAAGAAAAAGGTGGATTGTTAGTTTATGATGTTAATCAATCTCGTTTGCTTGCCCAAGATGTTCATGACTTTAGGATTGAAAATATGTGGCTGGTTAATGGTCAATTGTTTTTAAAAACATTTTTGGCAAAATCTTTTCAAACGCAGCTTTTCACCACCGACATTGAACAGTTTTTAAAATCAAAATTGGAAAAACATGAAAATAAAAAAGGAATAGATTGACAATCTATAGCTGAATGAGTTTATGTTTTTACATAATGGCAAGATTATGATCTAGGTTGTGTAAGAAGTTTAAAGGGGTGGCTCTGTCCTTTCTGAGTCT
>JBPBPI010000103.1:0-49942 GCA_050954885.1 Janthinobacterium lividum
TAGTCTATGGCGAGGAAGTATTCTAAGAGTTGGCTGTATTCAAAGATTGTCTCAAGACGTAAAAGTGGGTCAAAAAATTCTTTTGGATCGCGATCCTGTTGCTCATTCTGTTTACGTTATTAATGAAGATCGTGAAGAAGTTGAAATTCAATCTGTTATAGGTCGAGAAGTATTTTTAAAAGAAAAATTTGAAGAAGGACAAAAAAGGTATGTTTTTTATTGCCCTTATCTTCAAATGCGTTTGATTAATTACAAACTTTTAACTGATGAATGGGGAAAGACCAGCGGTTGGCATTTAGAACTCGAAGAAATTTAAAAAAATTCTTTATGACTCGTTATTTATTTTATTTTCTTGCGTAACCGCTCGAATTTTTTGTCTTTGTTGTCTGGTCTCATAATAGGCAATCGCAAAAGTACTTGGAATAATTACCGCAGCGCCTATTAAGGTCGCAGATGAAGGAACTTCGCCAAACAAAACCAAACCATAGAAACAGGCAAAGAACAATTCGACATACCGGTAAGGCGCAAGGGCTGAGACATCAGTGGCCGCAAAAGCTTTCAACAGACAATAAAGGATTAAATTACCACCGGTGCCCAAAAGGAAAAGATAACATAATTCTAAAAATGTTGGTATTTCCCAAACCATGTAGGCAGGAACAAAACCACATAAAGCTGTACCAACTGCAAAATAAAACAGCATGGTTAAATTAGATTCTTTCACCACCATTTTCTTGTTTAAAATGTCACTTAAGGCAAAAAGAATGGTGGCTGAGATGAGAAACAAAGTTCCTTTTTCAAGGGTCAGGATTGAGCTAATAACACTTTGCGTCTGTGATCCGTCACTTGGTGTATTCCCCATGCCGTTGACAATAATAGCAATTCCGCAAAAACCAAACAGAGTTGCCGTTGTACGTTGCCAGCTTACTTTTTCACCCAAAAAAACAATCGCCATAGGAAGGACAAAAATAGGCACGGTAAAGGCAAGGGTGCTGACAACTGCCAGAGGAACAATATTAACACCGGCACACCAAAAGGCGATGGCACCAAACCCTAAGATCCCGCGTAAACAGTGAAGTTTGGGTCTTGTGGTTATTAAAGCAGCGCGTCCTTGGATAAGAACCAAAGGAAGTAATGTTAAAAAAGCGAAAAAAGACCTGAAAAAAGTAATTTCCATGGCAGGAAGCCGTGATCCTGTTAGGCGCATCAACACATCATTTGAGCTGCTAATTAAAGAAACCAAAACGATCCAAAAAACGCCTTGTAAGTATCCTGTTTGATTCAACCATAATTTTTTTTGGCCATAAATGTCTTGAACCACAGCATGTTTCTTTCTTTGTCTAAAATATTAAGATTCTACTTTATGCCAGAAATTGTATTTAAATGTCGAGAATTTTTAATAAAAAAAACTTAAAAAATTCATGAGGTCACGATGAAACTATATTTTGCTTGGATAAATGAAGAAGAAATTTATGATCCCGTTTACCACGCACAACAACATATAGAGATTTTTTCTTTCACATTGACAGAAAAAGAAGGAGAATTTCCACTTGTAACTATAGAAATTAAAAATCCTGCGTCTCGTTTCCAAGAATTTATTTTTAAAAAATGGTGTTTTATTTCAGTTCAAATTCAAAATAAAATACAGCTTCTTTTTAAAGGAAGATTGTGTCCTGTTCCCCATTCTTTAAAGCGAGAGACAATTAAATTAAATTTTGTGGCTCAATCTTTAAAATGGCAGGAGAAACTTCAAGAATTACATCAACATTTAAAGACGACATCTTCATGGGATCCTTTATTTGTTCGGCCTGAAGAACAAGATAATCCACAAGAAAGTTTGGAAACACGCTCAGAACTATTTTATTGGTGCCGTAGGACAGGGGATCTTTCATTATCTAATATTTTTTGGGGATCTCAGCGTGTTGATTTAAAAGATAATCACTTTTATAACAGTTTAAATTTTAAAATGGGGGAGCCACCTCTTGACTCTGTTCGGATCACATTATCTGCTCAATGGAGACAAAAATATTTGGGTCAGACAGACATCACACCTTTTATTACATCTTGTTTTCAAGAAGGCATTGTCAATACATTGACAGGAAAAGATCTGCAAGCCAAATGGTGGACACCTCATGAAAAAATTGGTCATTCAGGTTATTGGATATCTCAAAGTTTTATCAAAGAAATAAAACCATTACCCACAGGTCGGTTGAATTTATATCCAACACAATCAAGTCGCATTTGGATTTCACCAGACGATCCCGCTTATGGATCTTGCCGGCCAAATCATCCACAACAAAAATATCTAAAGAGATCTTGGTATAAAATTGGCCTTTGTGTGGGTTGGTATTACCAGCAAAAAAGATTTGAAAAGGTCAACTTTGTCTTAGAGCAAAAATTACAAATACCTACATTAGGACAAAATTGTCGCCATTTGAATTTGAATCTTGAGAACATTGTTCAAGATGTTGAAGTTCCCGATTGGCAACCGCAATGGAATTATGGCATCAGTTTTCAAGTTTTATATAAAAACAAGCTTTATCGCAATCTCCGCCCGCATAGATCTAAAGAGAGATTTGAACAAACTTTATCCTATTGGCAACAAGAACAAAGATTACCAACTTTCAGTATAAAAGGATCTCAAGGACATTTCTTTCCCACAGATCGTGGGCACAAAGCCATTGAACATGCCATTGAAATGGCACGCGCTCATTTAGCGATTTCAGCTCGATGTATTGAAATTTCATTAGCGGGAAACTTTGAATATTTCGTATCTTTAACATGCGATCATTCTGTTCAAGTGCGCGATCATCGTCTTCCGGGTGGATCTGTCTGGGGTAAAATAAAAGCTTTAAAATTATGTATCGACGGACATACGGGAAAACAATGGGGTGAACTAATTCTTGGTGTTTCGATGGGTGTCTCAGATCATCAATTTCCAAAATCAACCGGTAAAGAGTTAGAATCTTTCTACAGTTTAGACTATGTTGAACCTTGTTACAGTCAAAATCATCTACAAAAAACAACATCGTCGGGTCTTGTCTATTCTTTGCAATCTTATCAAACTGATCTTGATAAATGGATTTATCCAGATGCCATGACGGGCCGTGATATTGTTGAAAGAGTCATTATTAAAAACAGGCCAAAAGTTCAAAACGATTATCTTCTACGTCATCAATATCCCGCTCATCATTCAGTAGAGGCGAGCTTAAAAAAAATTCCTACCCAAATTCACATTCAATTGGCTGATTTAAAAACAGGGAAAACGCAAATTAAAAATTTTTCCGTTGATATTTCAGGAACTTGGTCGGCACCTCAACAAATTAATTTATAACTTTTTTTGGAAGGAAATTTTATGAATTTAGAACGTGCTATTCGCATGCGTCAAATTAGTAATTACACGAAAGGCGAAAAAATTTCTAGTCTCGATGACATTTATGAGCAGGCAATTTTGTCAACCCAACAACGTCAGGGACATATAAAAGTTAATTTTGAAACAACCCAGAATTTTCCTAAATCTTTGGTTTTACGTGCCATAATTTCAGGAATTCCTTTTCAAACGCTTGAAACACAAGTACAAGATTATTCTACAAAAGTTCAATATGTTACCAATGGACAAGCACGTCAAGAAGTGCCTTTTTATGCTTTATCTTCAGTTTATGGCGGATATGAAAATTTGGCTCAATTAAGTTGGCATAAAGCTGTTGAGCTTCGATATTGTGACTATGGCTTGTCCGAAGATCAGCCTTTTCAGGGCAAAAAAATTAACAATTTTAATCTTATGTTAAAAGATGACACGTTAATTTACCAAAAAGATTTTCATCTTCAAACCAAATCACATCTTATTCAAAGACATACGATTTTAGATCAAAATCATTGGGTGGTCAGTGATGCCTATGGTCATACTAGAACCAATGGTACGTCTTTATTTGCCTATGGTGGCATCTACCGCTCTGATCTTGCCCTTGATCGAGTCATGCCTACCTTTGCGATCGTCGCTGGTCATCAAAATTTGACCCATCTTATTTTGTATTCATTACTTGGGTTGAAAGATAGATACGTCATGCCACCAAAGGGGGGAATATGCGGTCTTTCACATTGGTATTTTGCAGATAATTTACCACCCTCATACTTTATGTCTTTGTCCAGTTGCCTTCAAGAAGGGTTTGCTGAAATCATTTTAGAAGATCAAAAAACCCAAGAAACATGTCGTTATATTTCTAAAAACTATACCTCTGTTGGTGTGGGAAACAAAACAATAGACATTACATTTATCCCTAAATTAAAAGGAAATTTATAATATGCCTATTCTTTATCGCCATCAAAAAGGGTCGCCTTTGACAACTGAAGAAGTTGACGGAAATTTTTATGAAATTGTCTCAAGGCTCGAATCTTTGGAGCAAAAAACAACTCAAAATGAATCTATTATCAAAGTCGAACAAAAGGGTGATCAGCTTGATATTATCGGCAGTTTCGGCAGTATTTTAGGTGAGGTTAAACTTCCAACCCTTAAATATAATTTAAGGGGTAAATGGGTATCTGAAACTTCCTATGCTGTTCAAGATGTGGTTACACATCGTGCGCAAACTTGGGTGTGTGTCACAGCTCATACCTCAGTACCAGAATTTGATGCAAATTCTTGGCAATTATTGCTTGATGCGTCTGAAAATTTAAGACCTTTATCATTGCCTTCTCAAATGCCTGTTTTTTTAAATGATACTTTGCCGACGCCCGTTTTGGGGCATGTCGGTGTTTTTGGTCAGCGCAGATAAAATTTCTCTTGTCTATAGCGATGGTGTTGTTTGGTATTCTCTTCAGAATTCAGAAAAATTAACTTTGGGAGATCCTAAAGATGATTAATAATATTTCAAAATCAGACATTAATATTTTGGCGCGAACGATCTATGGTGAGGCCAGAGGAGATTATAATCGACCTGATGGCGGATTAAGCTCTTTAATCAGTGTTGCCAATGTGGTGATCAATCGATTTTATCGTCCCCATCAATTTGGCGCAACAATTCAAGAAATTTGTCTCAAGCCTTATCAATTTTCTTGCTGGAACAAAAAAGATTCCAATGCTGATGTGATTTCATTAAGTACAATTCTTAAAAATCCTTTGTTTGATTTATGTCTGGACGTGGCTGAAAATACTTCTTATAAAAAATGGCCGGATTTGACAAAAGGTAGTGACCACTATTATGCAACTTGGATGACAAAAATTCCTTATTGGGCACAAGGATTAAAACCAAAAATTACGATTGGTCAACATCATTTTTTTCATGTTATAAAAGGAGAATAATATGGCCCTTCCTTTTATAATGGCAGCCACGGCACTTGCTGAATTGGTGCCAACTATTTCAAAATGGTTATCTAATTCTGAAGATTCAGCATTAATGACGCATAAAATTACGCAACAAGTGGTCGATATAGCACGTAAAGTGACAAAATGCGAAGATCCTATGTCAGCTGTTCAATTGCTTAGTCAAGATCCAAAATTGTTGATTGAATATCAACAGATGCTTGCGCACATGGAACATGAACTGGAACGTACTTTAATTTATGATCGGATGCAGGCACGAGATCGAGATACGGCCATTATGGCAGCTGGACGAAGCAATACACGTGCTGATATTATGGTAATCTCTGCGGCTCTAGGATTAATTTTATGCCTTGTTGCTTTGGCTTATTATCAAGGACATTTACCGGGCGAGGCGGTGGGTATTATTTCAACAATTGCGGGTATATTTGGCTCATGTCTCAAAGATGCGTATGCCTTTGAATTTGGATCTTCCCGTGGTAGCAAAACTAAAGATTTAGTTGCCTTATTAAATCAAAAATCAAATCAAACATTTTAAAAATTGATTATCGCCATTCAAGTGAGCAAATGAACATGTTCTTGTAAGTTGGAATGACGATGTCATTTTGATTAATTTTGTTATTTTTTATAATTTATAACTTTTTGTAAAAGTATATGAAATATATAAGTCTGCCAAAAAAATAACCAGAAAATCCACCATTAATTAAGATTTCTACAAAAGCATATTGATTAAAAAATCTTGGATTGGTTGCGTGTCCATATCCAAAAGTATATTTAAAGACAAAAAATGCCATAAATAAGATTAAAGGAAAATAAGTTCCTGGAACTTCAAGACCTGATTTATTTCTTAAAATTTTTAAAGGCATTTTATAGGTCGTCCAAATGCCCAATCCCGCTCCACAACTTATTGCTAAACAATAAATCCAAAGATACGAAATTACAGATGAAAAAGAAGAAAAATAATTTAAGACAAATAATAATAAAGTTATAAGTGTCAATTTTGGCAGATAGATAATATGAGGGCGACTTAACTTTATTCCTATAAATATTAAATAAATAAAGGCAATCCATACCCAAAAGGGCGACTTTAATATAAGTTGTTTTAACAATTCATAATTTTTCATCTGTTAAAATAATTAAATTTAGTAACTAAATTTAATTTTTAAGCCCAATATAGATATCAAGAATTGTATTTGTTGGATCTTTCGCACGATCATCATATGCTTTAAAATCAGCCAAATATGCTCGTTCACTGCCAAAATCTTTAGCAGTCATCTGCCAAATTTGCTGCCACATTTCAATACAAACTTTCGGCATCGTCCCAGCTTCACTGGTAAATTTTGTATAATGTTGCGAAGGTATTACTAGCTCTGAAAGATTTTCTGATACATCTGAAAAAGAAGTCACCTCTTCGCCAACAAAGTAAGTATAACTGCCTGTCCAATCACTTTCATAATCTGTATAAACACAATAAGTGATGCCTGGCGTTTTACGATTGACTATTTTTTCTGATAAACCATTTTGAAAATAATATTCAAGGGTTTGACCAATTTTTGCGGTTAGAGGATTAAATTCTAATTCATTGCTCGTGCGGCATGTTGTACCAACTAATTTGATATCTTTAAAAGACAAGTTTGTTTTTTTCATAAAATAATCTATTTGGTTGCTTGTTCGTCATTATACATAACACAAATTTAGTTCTATCTTTCAAAGAAATTATTTTTTGAGTATGTTATTCAAACAATTATTATTTTTTAAGTTAATATAACAATGACGACGTTTATTTATCTTATTGGAAGACCTGGTGTTGGGAAATATACGATCGCCACTGAAATTGCCAAAACAGGTTATCAGATTTGTGATAATCAACTTATAAATAATCCCATTTTTTCTCTATTGGGTTATGATGGCTTTATGCATGTTCCTGACTATGCTTGGGAAACAATTGAAAAAATTCGTAACAGTGTTTTTAATTTTTTAATTCAAGAACGTCACAATAATTATATTTTGACAAATGTGGTTTATGAAGGAGAAGAAAGTTTTTATAAAAGAGTTGAAAAAGTTGCTTTGGCTAGAGGTTCAACATTCATACCTGTTAAACTTGTAATATCACAGCAAGAACATCAAAGACGTATTCAAAATTTAGATCGACAGCTACGTTTCAAATCTAGAGATATTAAACATACCAAATCTTCTCAATCGCTTGTTGGTATCTCACACCCTTATCTTTTAGAATTGGATGTATCGCATTTAACACCTGTACAAAGTGCCCAAAAAATATTATCTCATATATCTCAAATTGATCTATCTATGGATTGAGTAATTGATGAATTTACCACCACAAAGAATTATGATCTTTGGACGTCCGGGAAGTGGCAAATCTACTTTTGCGCATCTTTTACATCAAGTTACCAAGCTTCCTGTTTATCATTTAGATAAAATTTTTTTTATTTCAAATTGGAATAAACGAAATCATCAAGAATATATAAATCTAAAAAAAACTTTCGTTGATGAAGAGCATTGGATTATTGATGGTAATAATACCAAATGTCTTGAAATGCGCTATGCAAGGGCAGATTTGGTTTTGTATTTTAATTATTCTCGTCGAATTTGTTGTTGGCGTATTTTTAAAAGACTCTGGACAAAAGATTTTTCTATTGATGATCGTGCAGAGAGATGCCCAGAAGTTCTTCGCTGGCCTTTAATTTTATACATGTGGACTTTTGAAAAAAGAGTTGCAAAACAAATTCAAAATTTAAAAGTAAAATACCCTTATACCAAATTTATAGAAATTCGTCATGATCGAGATTTAGCACAGCTTAAAAAAGATATGAATTTATAAAATCTTACTTCACCATTGTGATATTTTTCTTTTGCAAATAATAATCTACAAATCGATAGAGCATGAGGTATTGTGGAGCGGTGCCAACCATATTTGGTCTTTGGATCGAAAGTTCTAAAACGACTTTTTCAATACTAAGATGTCCAAAATCTGATTTGTCTATTAATTCAGCAAGTACCATGCCTGCAATGAACGTACCTGTTCTACCAACGCCTGAGGCACAATGACAGGCAATAGGTCCTTTATTTTCAAGTGTTTTATATTTTCTACTTACATCTTGAATAAGATTATAAAAACTTTCAATTTCATTGTGTTGATCGTCTTGCCATGTTTCGATAAAAAAATAAGGAATGTAGATCGGTTTGGTGTCAAAGCCCCAAAATACCGCATCCATTTTAAGCATCGAAGAATCAGTAGATCGGTTTGGTGTCAAAGCCCCAAAATACCGCATCCATTTTAAGCATCGAAGAATCAGATGATAATCGATTGTCCCAATATGTAATCGATTGATCATCGGTATATTCTACTCTGGGATTTAATCTTACCAAAATACTGGCGCGATGATTGATCAATAAAGTAAAAAAATTGGATAAAATTTTAAGATTAGGTTCTTGTAGTGCGATAAAATGTTGATCATTAATCAAAATTGTTGAGGCATTATAGTGATCATCGGTGTGGTTATAATCAAAGGCAATATTGTTAACTTTGCGATAATAACCTTGATTCAGCAAAGATTGAGTGACTTTATAATCCTTTTGGCAAATGCGCGGTGAGGCGTTTGGATCGCGATACCAAATATTTAGTCGCAAAAAATGTAGATTTCTAAATTCTTGATAAATTTCTTCATCCTTCTTTTGTTCATAAAGCGCAAAATTGCCCTTCTCGGCAATTACATCTGCCCATCTCTTTTTTATTTGAGCATCAACATTTTCTTGGTGTTGTTGACTATCTTCTAAAGGAAGGGTCGGAAAACTTGTCAGAGCAGCTTTGGACATAGGAAAACCTTTTATGACTAAAATAATCAAACACAAAACTTTAATCAAAATTTGATGTGAGCAAAATTTTTATTGATCAATGTTATGATGCACTTTCCAGTCTTTCATAAATGTTTCATGAACAATTTTAATGTAAGCATTGTCCCGTGTGATAACGCCTAAATTCAGGTTACTGCCTTGAGTGTTTAAGACAGAGGTATAGAAATTGGCTGATCCCAGATACATAATTTCGTTTGAGGTTCCTGCATCACTAAGAAGAACTTTGGCATGAATATGTAAGGGAAGATCATTGTAAACTTTCTTCTCGCCGACTAAACAAACGTTTGCACCTTCCTTTCTTAAATTTTCTAAAAGAGGTAAGTTTTTATTTTCATTTTGTCTGCCAAAAGGATAGCGTGACATCAAAATAAAAACTTGAACTTTTTGTTTAATCTTTTTTATAAGTGCTTCATTTATGGATGAATCTTGTAAATCTTGCTGATAAATCACGAGGCTTTTTTTTGCTTGATCAATTAGTTTTAATAAATGTTCTCGATGTTGTCCTGGTCCCCAACTCAGACGTGTCTCATCTTTTTCAATATCTTCAATATGATAGATGGGCCATTCAATCGGTTGTCTATTTTTAACTTTTTCAAGCGTATCTCTTAATTCTTTAATAACATGAGTATCTTGGGTTAAAATACTGAAATCCCGTTTAACATATTTTGAAAAATCATCATCATAATTGGTGGTGCCGATAAGGGCAAAGTGATCGCTGAGTAAAAATTTTAAATGAACATTTTTATAAGGAAGCACGTCTTGATTTAATATCACACCTATATTTTTAAAAGCATCCAAAGATTGATTGGACGATATTTCTTGAGAGTCACGACGTTCTTCTTTTGATAATCGGCTTTCAAGAAAAACATGAACAACTTTTTTCTGGTCTATTAGATGTTTTAACGCTTGTAATATTTCAGGCCGAGGCAATGATCCCTTTTGTAATTTAAATGCCCCCAGCATAATAGGTTGAACTGATTCAGACGATTGTTCAATAAATTCAACAAATCGTGAAAGTCCTTTTTCGCCGTCAACCAAAACTTCCTTTTTTTCAAAAGCTTTGACAGAAGAAAATAGAAAAATGAAATAGAAAAAATACTTAAAAATCATGCTTAAAACTTTAATTTATAAGGTTAAAAAATATCAAATTTAAAAATAAGAAAACTTTAACCTTTATTATTTTTTTGTACATAATAATCGACAAATCGATACAACATTAAATACTGTTTTGATGTATTCATCAAATTGGGTCTTTGGATTGAAAGTTCAAGGACAACCTTTTCAATACTTAATTCTTTTAAACCTGACTGATCGATTATATCTGCCAAGGTCAGTGCTGCCAAAAATGTACCAGTTCTGCCAACACCTGATGAACAATGGCAAGCAATGGGACCTTTGTTTTTCAATTCTTTATAAGTGTCTCGTACACGCTGAACCAAATTGTAAAAAGTCGGTATATCCAATGCTTCATTATCGCGCCACATTTCAATGGCGAAGTAAGGAATAGACACAGGTTGAAACGTATTGCCCGAGTGCAAAAATTCCATCTTAAGTTGGGATTCGTCAGGTGTTAATTTATTCTCCCAATATTTGATTGAATATTCATTAATATATTCAAATTGTGGCTTAAGTCTGACCAGAATACTGGCGTGATGATTGATCAGTAGCTTGAAAAAGAGAGGTAAAATTTCAGGACTTGGTTCTTGCATGGCAATAAAATGTTGATTATTGATCAAAATGGTTGAAGCATTATAAGTGTCATCTGTGCAATTATAGGCAAAAGAGATGCTGTTAATGACACGATAAAAACCTTTTTCCAATAAAGCTTGAGAGACATCATAGCCTTTTTGACAAACTCTTGGAGAAATATCAGGATTTTGATACCAAAGATGTAGTCGAAATTTCTCCAATTTATCGTATTCTTGATAAATTTCTTCATCGGTTTTTTGACCATAAGGTGCAAAATTAATTTTTTTAGTAACCAGGTCTGTCCAACGCACTTGAATATCTTTTTTAATTTGATCATGACGTTGTTGAATGCTTTCAAAGGAAAGCGTTGGAAATGTTGGTACAGCCATAATTTGTTGTCCCGACATTAAAATAAAAACAATCAGTATTAAAAATTTATTTAGGATTTTATGATGATAAGCCATTATGTATTTTACTTCTCTTAAATTTAATTTTTAAGTTATTATTTTTCTTAAGATAATTATTGTTATCAATGCATCTGATGAAGATCAAGCAGAATTATTTTTTAAATTTGTAAAATAATGACAAGATTGAAAATTTAATTGAAGATGGCTATACAAACAGCCAAATCAAAGATATACCTAGGTAACTTTTTTTATTAAGAATTAAAGCTTTTTATTATCTTTGCAAACAAGCATGTGATTTTTTCAAAAAATATCTAAAAACTTAAGAAACTAAAATGACTATTAAAAAGATAGCCTTTACCATTATATTATTTTCAAGCTTTGCCTGTGATTGTCAAAGTTCTTATATCGATATGAATTTTGAAGATAATTTACTCAAAAAGCAAAAATATCAAAAAGATATTGAATTAATTTACAAAGAAAATAATATTTCTCATGATAATAAAAATTTTTATGTTTTTCACAATATAGCTATTACATATATTCGTCATTTTAATGAAATTGAAAAAGCGATTGAATTATTTAAAAAATCTGCAAAAGCAGGTTGTCAAAGATCATATTCTGCGCTTTTTTTCATATACCGTCATCTTACAACAATGGACATTGGCCCTGAAAATTCACATTTTATTTATAAAAGTGCCAATATGCTATATGAAGGTAAGGGGGTTAAAAAAGATATTTATCTAGCTGCCTATGGCTATTTGCATGCCGCTAATTTGAATTATCCTAAAGCGCAATATAAAATGGCAAAACTGTATTATAAAGGCCGCGGCGTCCGTCAAGATTTAAAAAAATCTTTTGAATTATGTCAAAAAGCAGCAAATGCAAAAATTCCCAAAGCACAACATATGTTGGGATATCTATATTTTTTAGGAGAGGGTGTTGTTGCAAATACACAAAAAGCATCCGACTGGTTTAATAAAGTATCGATATCAAAACAAGAAAATCATACATTTCATGAAATCAAAAATATAATGGATAGTATATCTTTTTAAAAAATATAATAATTCAAGATCATCTTATAAAATTATCCTTTGGATCTGTCTTCATTCTCGCTTTTTTGAACGCGTTTGCCAAAATTACCAAAAATAGTTTGTAAAAAGGTTCGATCATCTCCTGGGCTTGCGGTTGCACGTTTAACAGGACTTATGTTATGTCCATGACCATCTTGTGTTCGAATTTCTTTAACTTTGCCTTGAATGTCAAAATCAATTAAATACAAGCGATGCATGACTTCACGTGGTGTAAAAAAGGATTCGCTTTCCAAAATTTTATAATCATAAATCCACATATTATCGTTAAATGTACTGATTGACGAGGGCGATCCAATAAGGCGAAGAACTTCTTCTTTATCTTGCGCACCGGGCTTAATTTTGGCCAGTTGATCTGGATCTGGCAACTTACCACGATAGGTAACATGTGTTTCACATCCTACTGATAAAATCAAAATGCCAGTGAGTATTACATAAGTGAAGCGTGTTTGCATCATGGTCCAGTCCTAAATATTTTGGGCTGTCGTAAATTTTTTTTACTTTGCCTGATATGTTTAAAATGTCAATAAATTTACATAATAGCATGTGCCTTTTCAAATCATGACATCGTCATATCTTAATATACACCTCACGCCTCATTCTTTGTCTCATTTGAAAATGCTTTCGCAATAACAGTTTATTTTAATGCTATTGCTGAAATTTGTGTTCCATACATTTTTTCCAGAGCATGTTGAGACCGGCGATAACTGAAAAAACGCTTTTCATCTTGATAGGTATTAATGTCTAAAGATTCAACCTTTGTAACTCCTTGAGATTTTAATTGATATAAAGCCAATGCAGGTAGATTGAACCAAAAATGATGTTGATCCTTTCCTGATATAAAAAAAGATTGATAATAAGGATCGTAATTTAAAAACTCTTGGCAAACAACCTGATCAACTTCAAAGTTTTGGATCTGAATACAAGGCCCAATCGCGGCGTGTATATTTGAGGGTAATGATCCACGTTGAGACATCATTTGCAATGTTTTTGAGATAATATTTAACAAAGCACCACGCCATCCGACATGAATCACACCACATATCGAAGCCTTGGGATCATACAGTAAGAGAGGAATACAATCTGCTGTACGAACACCTAAAATCAAGTTTGACTTTTGTGTTAACATGGCATCGGCTGTTACATAATCTTCATTTGCGTTATCTTCAATCCACACCACATGATCACCATGAACTTGCTGCATCAAAACAAGATTTGAGACATCATTTTGAAACCAAGAACAAACGCGTTGGCAATTTTTTTGAAAATTTTCTTCGCACTCAGGCGGCAAGGGACGCATGTTCAAAGACGATAGCAATCCTGTTGAATATCCACCCTGACGGGTAAAAAAGCCATGTTTTATCGTATGGTGATCAGATAACAAATCAGATTGAAGAGGTTCAAGCATCTTTTTGACTTTTATAAGAGGAAAAATTAAGCTCAAGAACTTTAAATAAAGTCCCCATTTCTTGCGAAGACGTTAGTTTATAAACTTGTTGTTCAATTTGATGTCGTGTTTTGGCATCTGTCTTTCGACCATAATTTTGCGCCAAATCCAAGAGGCCGTATTTAAATAAAAAATCTCGCTGAGTTATCATTTTTCCAGCATTACCTGCTATCTTTTGAAAGTGTCCAAAATTAACATGAGCGGTCAAATCAATCTCACCAATTTGATCAAGAACATCCACATATTTATGTTGTGATATACCTTGCAAACTATCGCCTTGACCTGTCACATAACCATAATCAATCAGCAAGGCGGCACCAAAGACAGATCTTAAATGCTTCACGATTTTTCCTATAATATTTATGGCATTTGAATTGACTTCAACAATCTCGTTATCTTTCCAAACACAAGATTTAATCTCATCCGGAAGATCTTTTGGCGCGATATCTTTAAAACAAAATTCAAGTTCTTTTTGGGCGTTTAATCCAACATAGCGTTGTTGCCAATGATGATCTTGCTGGCGATATTGTTCCAAAGGCAAGGCATCAAAAAATTCGTTGGCTAAGATGAGCGTTGGAAGACAATCAATTTTTTTAAAAGCATCTTCAATATCTGTATGCCAAAATTGATGTAAATGGGTCAGCTGGGTTTGTTGAATATTTTTTAAAGTTGGACTAATTTCAATCAAATGAATTTCTAGTGATGCATAAAAATCAGGAAATCTTTGAGCAAATTTTAAAAAATCTGACATCAATAAGCCACGTCCAGGTCCCAGTTCAAGGATGGCAAGTCGTGCAGGTTTTTGAAATTCTAAATATCTTTCCATCGCCCATAGACATAAAACTTCAGCAAACATTTGGCTGATCTCAGGTGAAGTCACAAAATCAGCACGATCTCCCAAAGGATTTTGTGTCATATAATAGCCAAATTCAGGATGATACAAAGCCAGATCCATTAAGGTGCCAATAGACACAAATTGTCCATTTTCTATTTGGTTTTTTACGTATGTTTTACAAGCCGTCATAAGAAATGTGAGGTTTATGAGTATATAAACTGCGGATGATAAGCATAAGGCCTATGAATACCAGAGGAAGAGAAAGCCACTGTCCCAAAGTTGTGTCACCTATAAGGTAGCCGATCTGACGATCAGGCTCTCGAAAAAATTCAACAAAGATACGCGCACTGCCATATCCCACTAAAAACACACCGCCCATGAATCCTGAACGTTGTTTCATAAGATTTGTCTTCAATGCAAAATAGGCTAATACAAAAAATAGAACAAAGCCTTCTAAGATTGCTTCATAAATTTGACTGGCATGACGCGGCAGTTGATCAATGTGGGGAAAAACAACGCTCCAGGCAACATCCGTGGGTCTGCCGACCAATTCGCCATTGATAAAATTTGCACATCTTCCAAAAAAAAGTCCGATAGGGGTACCAGCTGCGAGTAAATCCGTAAATTTTAAAAAAGATAATTTTCGCGAATGACAGTACCAAGCGGTTGTCAAAAGTACGCCCAATAGTCCGCCATGGAAAGACATACCTGGTCGCCAAATATAGAGTATTTCAGCAAGATGATGGCGATAATAGTCAAAATTATAAAATAGCGCAATACCCAAGCGACCCCCTGCAATAATACCTAAAATTGCCCAAGGAATATAGTCGCTTAACTCTTTAGATGTTATGTTTAAAGGAACTTTTCGGATCAACCATAGGCAATATTGCCAGGCAAGATAAATGCCCACCGCATAAGAGATCCCGTACCAATGAATTTTAAAGGAACCCAAGGAAAAGGCAACTGGATCAAAAGAAGAATATAAAAAAACGTTCAAAGTAGATAAAATCTTTCTGTTTTAATTTCATTTAAGAAATCAGATATTGAAAATTTATTCAAGCCTGATTTTTTTAGTTTATCATCACGATACAATGATTAAGCTTGATTTTTAAAATCAAAGAAGTTATAGCAAAAGGACTCATATCACACACAAGTTCGCGGAAAGTTTAATTTAAAAACGCCGCTCCGGTGTTGCGTAAGCAACAACACTTGTGGAGGATTAACCGGAAAAAGGATTTATATCATGGCTTTACCAAGCTTTTCAATACGCGATCTTATGCAAGCAGGTGTTCACTTCGGCCACAAACCCAGCCGTTGGAATCCCAAAATGTCCCCTTATTTGTTTGGTGTGCGAAACAATGTTCACATCATCAATTTGGAAAAAACAGCACCGATGTTGCGTCAATCTCTTCAAACGGTTCACGATGTCGTCCTGAGTGGCGGACGTGTTTTATTTGTGGGCACAAAGAAACAAGCCTCACAAGTGGTTGCAGATGCTGCAAAACGCTGTGGTCAATATTACGTCAATCACCGCTGGTTGGGGGGAATGATGACCAACTGGAAGACCATTCACCATTCAATTCGTCGACTAAAAGAATTAGAAAAGTTTTTTGAGCAAGATCAAAGTGGAATGACCAAAAAAGAATTGCTCGAACTCACACGTGAGGCCACCAAACTTGAAATGTCTTTGGGTGGTATTAAAGACATGGCGGGCCTACCTGACGTTGTTTGCGTCTTTGATACCATCAAGGAACGTATTGCAATTTTAGAAGCAAACAAATTGGGTATTCCCGTGGTTGCGATCATCGATAGCAATTCTGAGCCTGAAGGAATTGATTATCCAATTCCCGGTAATGATGATGCAATTCGTTCCATTGAACTTTATTGTCGCCTTTTTTCCAATACTATTTTGGATGCTTTACAAGGTCAGTTGCGTGCCGCAGGTGTTGACGTTGGTGCTTCAACGGAAATTGATGAACAAGACACAGGAATTTCAGAGTCTATTGATCTTAATCCTGAGACTCATAAAAATAATGAAGTGACTGAAGAACAAGTTCAAACATCTTAAAAATATTTAATTTCCAAAATAATTGATATTTTTAAACTGCAAATTGAAGACAAAGGAAAATTAAAATGACTGAAATTACAGCTGCAATTGTTAAAGATCTCCGTGAACGCACAGGCGCGGGTATGATGGATTGTAAAAAAGCTTTGGCTGAGACAAAAGGTGATATGGAAGCGGCCGTTGATTGGTTACGTACAAAAGGTCTCGCAGCTGCTTCTAAAAAATCAGGTCGTACAGCTGCTGAAGGTTTAGTCGGTGTTGCAACTTCTGATAATTATGGTGCTGTTGTTGAAGTTAATGCTGAAACAGATTTTGTGGCACGTAACGATAAGTTTCAAGATTTTGTCAAACAGATCACACAAATTGCGTTAAAAACAGGGGATGATTTTAACGCACTAAACACTGCAGCTTACCCTGAAGATGGTCGCAGTGTCTCTGAGCAATTGGTACATTTGGTCTCGGTAATTGGCGAAAATATGAATCTTCGTCGCGTAAAAGTATTGACTGTGAATCAAGGTGCCGTTGCTGGATACACGCATAATGCGGTTCAACCTGGTTTGGGTAGAATTGGTGTGATCGTGGCTCTTGAATCTCAAGGGGATACGGCAAAGTTAACTGTTTTGGCTAAGCAACTTGCGATGCACATTGCAGCAGCAGCCCCTCAAGCATGTACTATAGAAGAGCTTGATCCTCAAATTATTGAGCGCGAACGTAAAATCTTTGCTGAAAAAGATCGCAGTGTTGTTCAAAAAAGCTGGGACGCAACTGAGCGAAACATGCATCAAAACAGCGAAGAAAAATCTTTGGAAGAAAAAATTGAAGATGACATGAAAAGATTTTTTAAAGAAAATATTCTTTTTGAACAAGTTTTCTTAATGGACACCCAAGATTCCAAGCGTCGTGTTGCTCAAGTTATTAAAGACGCTGCCCAAGATGTTGGTGCAGAAATTACCTCTGTTAAATTTATCATGTTTAAATTGGGTGAAGGTATCGAAAAAGAAGTTAAAGACTTCGCTGCAGAAGTTGCTGAACAGCTCGCTCGATAAATAAAACAAGTTAATAAGATGAATCATAATCTTTCTTCTTTTAAACGTATTTTACTGAAATTATCAGGAGAAGCGCTGATGGGAGAAGAAAGTTATGGTTTATGTCCAAAAACTGTTTCACATATTGCGGAACAAATTGATGTTGTTCATAAAAGTGGTATTGAAATTTGTTTGGTCGTGGGTGGGGGCAACATATTTCGTGGCATCAATGGTGCTGAACAGGGGATTGATCGATCAACCTCTGATTATATGGGTATGTTGGCAACTGTTATGAATGCCTTGGCACTTCAAAGTGCTTTGGAAAAGAGACATCTTCCTACATGTGTCCAGTCTGCCATTCCCATGGATACAGTTTGCGAACGTTATATTCGACGTCGAGCAATTCAACATCTTGAAAAAGGCCGTATTGTTATCTTTGCAGCCGGTACAGGTAATCCCTTTTTTACAACAGATACAGCAGCTGTTTTGCGTGCCAGTGAGATGGAGTGTGATATTTTAATGAAAGGCACTAAAGTCGATGGTGTTTATAGTGCAGATCCAAAGATCATAGAGTCTGCTCAACATTATGCACATTTGCCTTATCTTCAGGTTCTTTCAGATAATCTGAGGGTTATGGATATGGCAGCTATTGCTTTGGCGCGCGAAAACGATTTGCCTATTTTAGTTTTTTCGATTCAAGAACAAAATGGTTTAGTACAGGCCATTCAAGGTCAAGGTAAATTTACCTATGTTAGTGATCGTAAATCTTTTTCCTCTTAAAAAAATATAAGGAGATATTTGGTGGCCCACGAAAGTTTTGATGAATTAAAGAAAAAAATGAACAGTTCTTTGGATGTTTTAACCAAGGAATTTGTAGGCCTTCGCACCAATCGCGCATCAACCGCTTTGCTTGAGCCATTAATGATTGATGCTTATGCAGGACATGTACCCATTACACAAGTGGGTACGTTAAATACGCCTGAGGCACGTCTTATCACTGTTCAAGTATGGGATAAATCCTTGGTCAAAGTGGTTGAAAAAGCTATTCGTGATGCAAATTTAGGCCTAAATCCAACGGCAGACGGCCAAATTATTCGTGTCCCTCTACCTGATCTTTCCCAAGAGCGTCGCCAAGAAATAGTCAAAATTGCTGCCAAATATGCTGAAAGTGCACGCATTGCTATTCGCAGTATTCGACGTGATGGCATGGATCATTTGAAAAAAATTGAGAAAAAGGGTGAAATTTCAGAAGATGATCTTCACTGGTTTTCAGAAAGTCTTCAAGAACTTACTGATGAATACATTAAAAAAATTGATCAGCATCTCGTTCAAAAAGAAAAAGATGTTTTGCAAGTTTAATCAATGATTGAGACGTCTTCTATTGCTCTTGAATCTTCAGATCGTGTGCCAAAACATGTGGCCATTGTTATGGATGGCAACGGCCGATGGGCAAAAAGTAAAGGTTTTGGCAGGTTAAAAGGCCACATTCAAGGGGCGCAATCTTTAAAACGCGTCATCAAAAGTTGCCTTGATCTTGATATTGAATATTTAACAGTTTTTGCTTTTTCAACTGAAAATTGGCATAGACCTCAAGATGAAGTAAAAGGTTTGATTGACTTATTACAAACATATTTGGCGTCTAATCTTAAAGAAATTCAAAAATATAATATTCGCCTTCGCTTTATCGGCGATTATCATATTTTAGAGCCAAAGTTGGTTGATTTGATTAAGAACACAATTTCTGAAAGTGCTTCCAATACAAAATTAAATTTAACCATTGCCTTCAATTATGGGGCACGAGATGAAATTACACGTGCCGCTAAAAAAATTGCACTGCAAGTTCAGCAGGGTGTATTAAAAGTTGAAGAAATCACAGAAGCAACCTTTTCGAAACAACTATACACTTACGATTTGCCAGACCCGGATTTATTTATTCGCACAAGTGAAGAATTTCGCATCAGCAATTTTTTATTGTGGCAAATAGCCTATACAGAGTTGATTGTTGTCAAAACACTTTGGCCTGATTTTACAAAGGATGACCTTATTGAAGCCGTTAGAGAATTCCAAAAGCGTGATCGAAGATACGGAAAAATCTCTTCCCAAAAAGAATAATTTCAAAACACGATTTTTAACAACAGTAATTTTGGGACCCATCACTTTGGCTATGCTATTAAGTGGAGATCCTTATTCAACGTTATTAGTCTCAATTATGGCGACTGCCACTTTAGTTGAGTGGACGATGATAGCAAAGAACCATAAAACTTGGCTATTAAGTGGCTATATTTATATTGCTATTGCCATATTTGGTCTTAGCTTTTTCTTATTAAATAATCAGCTGTTTTTGTCAATTTTACTATTAACATCATGGATTTCTGACATTGGAGCTTATCTTGTAGGATCAAAATTAAAGGGTCCAAAACTAGCACCAAAAATTAGTCCCGGAAAAACTTGGTCAGGATCGCTGGGTGGACTGATAATTGGCACACTCCTTAGTATGATTATGTTTGCTTACTTTTTCTCTCATGAACTTATATCAAATTCTATTAATTTATCCTTTCAAGATCACGTTGATATCACAATTAAATATTTAAAATCTCATTTAGGTTCTATGACTATGATATCAGGTTTTTTGATAATTGTGGCACAAGCAGGCGACCTTTTAGAATCTTGGGCAAAGCGTTGTTTTAATATTAAAGATAGTGGAAATTTGCTACCAGGTCATGGCGGCATTTTAGATCGAATCGATAGCCTTCTTGCCATCGGCTTTGTCATGTCTTTTTACATATTTTATCGGTATAATTTTTAAGATTTGAGAAGTTAGAAATCAAAGAATTTTTAGTATATAATTTATAAAAAATTTTTTACTTGTCAATTTTTATTAAATTCGATAAAAAAGGTGACATTAAGGAAATTTATAAAATTATGTTTACAATCTCGAAAAATTTAAAAAAGTGTATCTTTTTGTTTTGTCTTTTTTTAATCATAAGTTTTCAAGCAAACAACACAATAGCAAGTAATAATGCTAGAGAAGCCAATCTTAAGTATATGGATTATGAAGGAGATAAGGTAGGTGTACATCACCCTATCAAATCTGCTTTTTTATTATATCATGAAGACAAATGTCACCTAACTCAAACTAATAATTGTGAATATGAGTTTTTTGTCTTTGATATATGTGTGCCAAAAAATTCTAATGAAATTGTAAATCAATATATTAAGCCATATACCGAAGTAGGATTGCTTTGGACGCAATATTATACTGAAAATAATAAAATTGAAGATAGGCAACATTGTCCTTATACTGTTTATGTGACAAAACTTGAAGTTTATCAAGAATACAAAAGGAAAGGATATGGACAAACTGCTTTTGAAATAATGATGGAGGCATTACCTTCTATTAGAGAAGTAAAACAATTTACCCTTAATACAGGGAAGCACAATATTCCTGCTGTGAAGCTTTATCAAAAACTTGGATTTGAAATTTATAAAACTGAAGAGTACAAATCCTCTTTACAAGTTTTTATGTCTAAAAATAATTTATAATATTTGAGCAAAAATATGACCGTTTATTTTTGTAAAAAAACGGCCATAAATAATCAATAAAAGACTAAAAAGTTTTATTAGTGTTCTTTTTCATAGCGTCTTGGGCATGATTGATGTTTTCACTTACTGTTTGACCAACTTTAGAAGAAAGTTCGTTGTTGGTTTTTGTAATATGTTCTGACACATCGCGGCCATGATCAACCACTTTGCTAAGTCCGTCTTTAAACGCTTGCGTTTGTAGTTGTGTTTTTTCTTCAACTGTTTTGGCATTTTTCATGTTTTTCATGAAAGATCCGATGCCTTCAATGGCTTGATGGGCAAATTTAGTTTGCATTTCTGCCATAGAATGAAGCGTGTTAAAAACACTTTTTTGAGTCTGTGTGAATGCTTCTAAATTTTTCTTACAAGCATTTGTGACATTGTCGTAATCAATTTCAGGCATCTTTAATTTATTGAAAGGTTTTGCAGATGATGTGTTGAATGGATTTGTTCTAGCTGTGAACATTTTATTCTCCCTAATTATTAACTATAGTGCTGTTTGTACCCCATGAAATCAATTTGTTCTTAAAATAGGTGCAATCTGTTTTAGAAGTTTATCGATTTCAATCATCATGTCAGAAGGTTCAGAATTTTCTTCTTTTAACCATTCTTTAAGGATAATTGCATATATTATAGCAAAGGCTTTAATTTTAACCATCCCTAAAATGCCCCCTGTTGCAATTGATGCCATTTTAAGTATTTTATTTAGTGAACCAAAAATTTCTGGTAATGTTTGAAGCGATTGAAATGGTGTGGTCCACAAGGCAAGGGTAAGATTTTGAAAGGCTTTTTTATCAGGCTGCATCACTTCTAAACGACACATGATAATATCAAAAAGTTGATCATGAGAATTGGTGCTGGTCGGTTGTTGAACCATTTCATAAGATTTTATCATCATCAAATCAACGTGATCAATAATGTTTTTAAGTAATTCTATTTTGTCCGGAATATAATAATAAAGATCTCGCGCCGAGATGCCAACTTCTTTAGCCAACCGACTCATTTCTAAATTAGCCCACTTCATATTTTGTAATAATTTCAAGGCAGAAATAATAATAATTTCTTTTGATATTTCGGGTGAGGGGTTTGTGTCACTTATCATTATTTTGCCTTATGAATTGTCATGTTACAATCATAACAATTCTCAAGCGGCTGTTAAGATAAAAAACACCAGAGTGACCAATTTATTTAATTCTAATGAATTAACTTACGCTTCGCCTTGAGTTTCTAGCAGTGCCACATCAGCGGCTTCTTTGGCTGATTTTCCTCCCCAAATCACAAATTGAAAAGCGGGATAGAAACGTTCGCATTCAATCACCGCAATATCAACAATATCTTCTAAATATTCGGTAGTTAAATTTCGCGCATTTAAATGAAGCAAACTATTGCGGTATGTGGGCATACCATCATCATGGGAAATTTCAAAATGTCCCAAAGGAAGTCGTGCATTGATGATTGACAGCAATTCGTACAAAGAAGGTAAATTTTTATCGGTTGCCTGCATATCAAGAATGGCAAAAAGTTGCAAAATTTTCATATCATCTTGCCAAACAAATTGCAGACGATAATCACCCCACCGTCCAGGAATTTCGAAGGCAATTTCCTTGGGGCCAATACGATGATAGGCCCAGTCCTCTTCACTAATGGTCTCTTCAATAAAATCAATAGGATTTGAAAAAATAGCGGATTCTTTATGGGTCATAGATTTCGACACAGAAGTTCTCTCTTATAAATGTAATAGCCTAGCCATAGCATAGTCAACTTCAAATTTCTATCATAATTGAATTAAACTAAATTAAGAGGAAAATATTCTTTATCAACAAGAATATTAAGAATGACAATAGATTAAAGTTTTATAACTTTTTTAATCTTTATGTCAGATATTACCAGTTAGCTGTTTTAATTTTTCACTTAATTCTGATAACACTAAGGGTTTAATGATGAAATCATCAGCACCTGCATTAAGTGCCGATGATTTGTTATCTTGATCGCCATAAGCCGATAAAATCACAATTTTTAAATGAGGATATTCAATTTTTAAAGCCTTTAACAATTCAAATCCATTCATCTCGGGCATATTTAAATCACTCAAGACAACCGATATATCGGGATAATTTTTAACAATATCTAAAGCGTCAAGGCCGTGACGTGCAAAATAAAAATGGTAAATTTTGTCACGAATTTCTTTACGAAATCGTTGCTGGATCATCATATCTAGATCCGGTTCATCATCAACCATGAGTATTTTATAAGTCATGTTATTATATGCCGCTTTCAATAAGTGTCGCTACAATTTTATTATGATAAAAACTGTTGATTATCAAAAATACTTAAGAGATATTAATAAAGTATTATTAAAATAAAGTTAAAAAATAAAGTTAAACATGACAGAGGTCACATTTTGGGGAACACGGGGTTCCATTGCGTGTGCAAACCCTAATTATATAGAATTTGGCGGCCATACCAGCTGTGTAAGCCTTTTAATAGAAGAACAGTTACTGATTTTTGACGCAGGATCAGGTCTTTATGATTTGGGAGAATGGATTCAAAAATCTAAGCCCAATATTAAACATGTTGATTTGTTCTTGACCCATTTTCATTACGACCATGTTATGGGATTGCCTTTTTTTGCACCCCTCTGGAATTCTGATTTTCATATTACTATTCATCATGCCAGTTCAAATTCATGTGAAAATTTGGTGAAATCTTTTGTCAAACAACGTTTGTTTTCAGAACCTTTTTTCCCCGTGCCTTTTGAAAAAATACCCTCAAGAATTGATCTTAAAGAACATATTTTGACAGCTTCCTTTGCTTTAAGTCCAGGACTTCTTGTTTATACGCAAGGACTCAATCATCCCGGTGAGGCAACGGGTTACCGCATTGAATATAAAGGTAAAGTTTTTAGCTATGTTACAGACACCGAACATACCCCAGGAGAATTAGATAAAAAAATTCTTAATCTAATTAGTCATGCTGACCTTGCAATTTACGACGCCACATTTACAGATGAAGAATTTAAAGAAAAAAAGGGCTGGGGCCATTCAACCTGGCAACAAGGGGTGTGGCTTGCCCAAGAAGCAGGCGTTAAAAAATTGGCTTTTTTCCATCATGCGCCTTCACACACCGATGATATTTTAAATGCCATCGAACAAGAAGCTCAGGCTTTGCTTCCGTCGTCATTTGTCGCCCGACAAGGAACGACGGTGATTTTATAATCGTTTATTTTGAAAGAAAATTGCTTAATCTTATTTAATAAAAATTCTCATTAACTCATAATTTTAAAATCAGCTATCGATGCATGAATCTGTTGTGAATCATTATGTATGATCTTTTAGACCAAAAACAATATTTGTTGCGTAGGCAACATAAAGAGTACCTATAAAAAGTGTACATGTTAAACGAAGAGGATTTAAATCCGATGCAGGAGATATGTTTGCAATACATGCTGGAATCATTGTTATTGCAAGAGGTAAAAAAATCATTCCTGTCAACAAAGTGAGATAGCCAAGATCATAGACACGTTTATAGTGAATTTGAGTTTGAGAATCTTCTTTCAAATTTTCAATAGTCTCTGAAGACAATGTTAAAGATTGAGATGTATGTTTCTCAATATGACCATCTCGTAAAATAGATAGCCATCCCAAAGTTCCCAATAAAGTCATGTCAATAAGAGAGCACGATGCACGAGCTACTAAATCTAGTTGGCCTGTATAAAGAAAATCTGTGCAAAGAATACCTGTAATTGCCGAAGAAATTGTAAATCCAATTAATTTTTTGATAAAAAAAGATCCATATTGTTCTCGTAAATACTGTCCAATTGGTAGAATATCCATTTTTGATAAATTTTTTAAATCAATCTCTCTTTTTAAATTTATTGATGTTGGATCATCAATTGATCCATATTTTTCGGGTAAAAATTGTTTTATTTTTAAATTCTCTTCATATTCTGAATCACCTATGACGACGCTTGTAAGATTTTGGTTTAATGTTGAATAAAGAGTTTTTGAAGAATTAGAATCATCAATATCAACTTGAGAAGATTTTGAAAAAGGGGAAATAATTAGCATAAACCAAGCTATAAAAAAATAATGTATGAGTTTCATTGGACCTCTATTCCTGTTTTTATAATTTTTATAAGAAATACATAAATAATATTATTTATCAATAAAATTTTAAAGCTTGTGTTTACGCATTAAAATCGGTAAAAAGGATTTTTGCAACGCCAGTCAGCGAGTTTCGCCCACTGGCGTATTTGTCGTGAACTTTCAGGAAGTTTTTATGTTTTCAAATCTGGGCAATCGACTGGGTGATATTTTTGATAAACTTCGCAAGCGCGGTGCGCTCAGTGAAGTTGATGTCGAACAAGCCTTAAGAGAAGTACAAAAGGCTTTGCTTGAAGCCGATGTTGCGTTGCCTGTGGTTAAAGAATTTATCAAAGCAGTCAAAGAAAAAGCCATCGGTCAGGAAGTCTTAAGAAGCATTACACCCGGTCAAATGGTGGTCAAAATTGTTCATGACCAATTGATTCAAACCTTGGGCCAAGAGAGCGTTGACATTAATCTAGCCGCGTCCCCCGTGGCTGTTGTAATGTTGGTTGGTCTTCAAGGTTCCGGTAAAACCACTTCTTGTGCCAAAATTGCCCGCTTTATTTCCCTTAAAAAACGCAAAAAAGTGATGATGGCATCTGTCGACGTTTATCGTCCAGCGGCTCAAGCTCAATTAGAAATTCTAGGCAAGCAAGCGGGTGTCGACACCTTGCCGATTGTTCAAGATCAACAACCTCTAGATATTGTTAAACGGGCGCATGAGGCGGCCCGCCTTCAAGGCTATGATGTGTTGATGATTGACACAGCAGGACGTCTTCATATCGATGACACGTTGATGGCTGAGCTTCAAAATCTACGCGCATTTTTAAATCCCACCGAAGTTTTATTTGTGGCCGATTCCATGACTGGTCAAGATGCGGTGCATACAGCAAAAGCTTTTCAGGATCAGATAAGACTGACAGGTGTGGTTCTCACACGTGTGGATGGTGATGCTCGCGGGGGAGCCGCCTTATCAATTCGTCAGATAACTGGTTGTCCCATTAAATTTGTGGGTGTGGGTGAGCGTATTGAACAGCTTGAAGAGTTTCATCCAGACCGTATTGCCAGCCGTATTTTGGACATGGGAGATGTCCTGAGTTTAGTTGAAAAAGCTGTTGAGACCATTGATCAAGAAGAATCTTTAAAGCTTGCTCAAAAAATGGCCAAAAGCCAGTTCGATATGGAAGATTTGGCCCAACAATTGCGTCAGATTTCAAAGATGGGTGGCCTTGGTGGCCTTATGGGGATGCTGCCGGGTATTAATAAAATTAAAAACCAAATTCAACAAGCCGGGATTGATGAAAAGATGATTGCCCGTCAATTGGCAATCATTGGATCCATGACTTTAAAAGAGCGCAGGAATCCCAAAATATTAAATGGTTCTTGTCGCAAACGTATTGCCATGGGGGCAGGAGTTGATGTTCCTGATGTGAACCGTTTGATGAAACAGTACAACGATATGTGTGACATGATGAAACGCATGAACAAACTAGGCCAAAAAGGTTTTAAGCGACAAGGATTGCGTGGGCTTTTTGGTCGGTAAATGAAACAAAAATAGGAGCATATATAATGGCATTAAAAATTCGTCTTGCACGCGGTGGCGCAAAAAAACGTCCATATTACAGTTTGGTTGTGGCCGATTGCCGCAGCCCAAGAGATGGTCGGTTTATTGAAAAAGTGGGAACACACAATCCGATGGTGCCGCACGATCACGCGGAACGTCTGGTATTGAAAGAAGATCGTATCAAGTATTGGCTTGGTGTTGGTGCACAACCTACCGATCGTTTGGCTAAATTTTTTGGACAACGTGATTTAATGGCGATGCCTGTAGCACGTCAAAATCTTCAAAAAGCACAGCCAAAGAAGAAAGCCCAAGATCGCATGAAGGCAGATGCTGCCAAACAAGAAGCTTTGAAAAAAGAAGCTGATGCTCAAAAGCAAGCTCTTGAAGAAGCTAAAAATGCAGCTGATACTGCTTCAGTAGAAGCATCAGCTTCTGATAATGCGGCAACTGCAGACACTAGTGCAGAATAAGTCATAAATTGTAAAATAGATGCAGGAGATATAATCTCTTGCATTTTTTTTGTTTAAAAATTTAAATTTTGATGTTTGCAAAATGACTCCTGTCAAAATTTTAGAGAATGCCTTCCTTCAAAAAAAGTTTATTTTAATACATATTATATATATAAAAATTGACTATAAAAACTTTGATTTTTAAAAATTTCTTACATAATTATCATATTATTAATTCAAAAATAGAATATTTTTGCCAAAAAAGAGCTTAAATTGACAATATGTTATCAATTAGCTTGATTTATATATGTCCCCATGTCATTAGACAATAAGGCGTATAAAATTATGGTTAATATAATGTTTTTAAATGGAAAATTTATACTAAAAATAGTTTGTTTAATTAATCTTTTCTCTTTTCATGCTTATTCAAAATTAGAAACTCATCAATTGTTATCGACAAAGCAGATCGCAAATGAAAAATTTTCTTTTCAAGAAGCATCATTAAAAGATAAATATAGTCAAAAAATTATCAAAGAAAATCAAAAACTAAAAATTCAAAACCAAAAGCTTGTTAGAGAAAGAAATTTTTACATCAAAAAAGCTAATTTATATGGTGAGATCGTAAAAAAATTACAAAATAATGTAAAAATATATGACAATAGAATTCATATCAGTGACTCTCAAAATTCTCAAAATTCTCATGATGAAGGACATTCATCTTCGATCTCTACAGATTATAGCCGCAAAACCAAAGATAAAGCCAGATTAGGAGAATTAAAAGAAAAAATTTATATTAAGACAGAATCAGATAAAAATGGCTATATTAGATATCTGGAAAGTAAATTAGAACTAGCAAATAACAAAATTCAATCTTTACAAAATAAATCTTATCAAGAAAAACCTTCTAATGCAGATATTTCAGAAAATATATCTCAAGAACAGAAAAAATCTATAGAAGAAACTCCACTAATTCAAGTAAAAGAGACCATCACAAAAGATATACAGCTGCAGAAATCACAACAAAAAATTAAAAAATTAAAAGCTGAACTAAAATTGAGCGATGATGTTATCTCAAAAAATAAAAATGAGTGTTCGAATTTAATATCATCCCTTTTAAAAGATGAACCTAAGGATAAAGAACTGATTGAAGAAAAAACAGAAATATCTGATCCAAAAATAATACCTAAAGAATCAAATGATACAGATAATAAAATATTAAATAAAGAATTAGAAAATAGAGAAAAAACAGTTCAAGAACTGATATCGCAAATAGAAAAGATAAATAGTGATAATAATTTAGAACTAGAAATAGATCAAAGAGAAGATAGAATTCTTGAATTAGAAACAGACATACAAAAATTGAACGATTTAAATTGTGAAAATGATGAATTGAAAAATAAAAAAATAGAAGAAAAGAAAATAATAATTACTGACTTAAGAACACAAATAGAAAAATTAAGAAGTGAAGAAATTGAAACTAGAGATAGAGAAATAGAAGAGAAAAAATCTTTGATATCTGAATTAAGAGAAAAAATAGATGAATTAACCAACATTGACGACGAAGCCAAAAATAGAGAAATAGAGGCCAAAAAATCTAGAATAATTGATTTAGAGGCAGAAGTTTCCAAGCTACGCAGTGGAGAAGAGTTAGTAGAATACAAACAAACAATAGATGCGCTTGAAACACAAATTGCCAAAACATTAGGATTAGATACCGAAGTTACGGAAGGTCAAACCAAGGTTTGGATACCACCTAGTTCAGATGATTGGATTCATAATGATCAATTAAAACCTCAACCAGTTGTTTCCGAAGGACCTCTTAAGATTTCTCTAAGATCCTTAAAAGAGGCTTATGATGAAATTAAAATTTCTTTAACTGGGTTAACTAAATTGAACTTATCTTCTTTAGAAGAATTAGATGTTGAGGATGTAGAGACATTTAAAGCTGTAAAAATGAATGCTGCTCGAATTAGAGGTGTAAGACCTCCTGCAGTACAAGAATGTAAAAGATTATTTGAAGAAGCTATGAGAATTTATGATGAATTCTTAGAGCAAAAAAAACAGGAAATACCCGGACTTGTAGAATATACAAATGTACAAAATACTTTAGATTTAATATTTAATGAAATTCCTTATGATGATTTTACTGCAATGATGCAAGAATTTGATCTTCGTAAAAAAAACTTTATTGAAATTTCTAAAAATAAAATAAACAATTTACCAGATGGTGCAACAAAAAATTCTTGTATAAAAATCTTAAATTTTTTAGAGCTAGAACGGAATAGTTATACTTTTTCTAATTTTCTCACAAAATGTACAAGTGTTCCTAGTGCTGAAGATAGGAATTATAACAATTCTCTCTTTGTTTTAATTAATCAACATGCAAGTTTAGGAAAAGAGTTTCAAGATCTTGAATTGAAAACTATAATTGGCAGAAACAACATAAAACATGGGTTAGAAGAAGAAAATCCATTTAAAGTTTTTGGGAAAAAATTTAAAAGCAGACCATCTGATTATCCTGATTTAAATGAAAATTTAATAGATCTTTCTGAAAAAATGTACATGATAAAATATTTAAACACACGTTGGAAAAATCTGCAAAATACACTTTTCAGTGAAGATTTACATACAGCAATTAAAAACTGTAATTTAAAAAATGTTGACTCTAAACTTCTTATAGATTCAGACATTAAAAAAATATTTCATAGCATAATGCAAAGTGATTTTTTTGAAACATCTTCTGCTTTGACAAATGCAAGCTACCTCAAAGATTTAGATGAAAAATTAAATCCTGCTCTTTCTTACGAAAATATTAAAATTTGGCAAACAAGTACAAGACCGTCTTTAAGAGAAGATTTAATTGAAATATATACAACATATAAGGGAATTATAAATTTTGCTATTTTTAAAAATAGTAAAAATCCTAAAATTAAAGAGTTTCATGAAGATTAAAAAATACCGATTGTCATAAGGATAAAGACTTATAATAACTAAATTTGTAAAAAATTTAGTTATTATAAATTATTTTTGATATTAAAATTGTTGTGAACTTATAATACTTTATATATTTTAAATCTTCTTTCCAAAATATATTTTTTTGAATTATGTATTTAAAATAAAGAGGCCAAGTAATTTAATCTCTTTACTTGTTTTTTAAGTTTTAACTGTTTCACAATTTTCAAATTAAAATCGATTATTTCTCGGAAATCCGGTGGGTGGTAATTTCCCCATCTGTGCGCGTGTACCGGTCCAGGGTCTGATATCTTTTTCAACACGCATGCGTTCTCCGGACCGCCAACTTAAACCCTCTGCGCCTGCAAAAATTTTAATATCAGATAAATGACTGTCTTTGTAACGTTGTAAAATTACCCCACGTCCACGTGTCAGTTCAGGGATTTCATCCAATTTAAAAATCAGCATTTTTCGGTGTGTGCCAATGATCGCCACTGTATCGCCCACGGCTGGCATACAAATAAGAGCCTTTTGTCCAGTGGCCAAGTTTAAAATTTGTTTGCCGGATCGGGTTTGAGCGGTTAGATCTGATCCTTTGATTAAAAAACCGTATCCATTTTGTGATGCCACCAAATATTGTTGGTTCATGTGTTCAGATTTTAAAATAAAAAGAGACAAAATATCTTCATCATTAGGCAAATCAACCATTAAGCGAAGGGGCTCGCCATGACCGCGTCCCCCCGGAAGTTTATCAACGCCCACTGTATACATACGTCCATTGGTGGCCCAAATCATCAATTTATCAGTGGTTTCTCCCAAGAGTATAAAACGCTCGGTGTCCCCTTCTTTATATTTTAAATCACTTGTTTCACTAGTGTGACCTTTGAGAGTACGAATCCAACCCTTTTCAGAACAAACAATGGTAACAGGTTCCCGTTCAATCATGGCGTCCAATGGAATTTCTTCGCGTTCAGTCAATGCCAAAAAGCTGCTGCGACGCTTGCCAAAGACAGTGGTTGGCCCAAAATTCTTTTTTATCTTTTTAATTTCTTCTGTGATTTTCTGCCACTGTTGCCCCTCTTGTGCCAATAGTAAAATAAGCTGATTTTTTTCATCTGCAAGTTTTTGTAACTCTTCTAAAATCTGAATCTCTTCTAACTTGCGCAATGCCCGCAAGCGCATGTTTAAAATAGCTTCTGCTTGAACTTCTGTTAATTTCCAGCGTGCGATCATCTTAACTTTAGGATCATCTTCTTCACGAATCAGTTTAATGACATCGTCTAAATTGAGATAGGCAATGCGATAGCCTTCAAGTACCTCAAGCCGGTGGTCAATTTGAGTGAGGCGATGTTGTGCGCGTCGGCAAAGCACTTCTTTTCGGTGAGATAAAAAGGCCTGTAATACCTCTCTTAATGACATAACTTTGGGAAAACGTCCTTGGTCTAAAACATTCATATTGACACTAAAACGAGTGTCTAAATCTGACAAACGAAACAATGTTTCCATCAAAATATCAGCTTCAACCGTGCGGTTCCGAGGTGTTAAAACAATACGGACATCGGTCGTGGATTCGTCCCGAATATCAGTAAGCAAAGGGATCTTTTTATCTAAAATTAGATCAGCAATTTTTTCAATGAGACGTGATTTTTGAATTTGATAAGGAATTTCGGTAATGACAATTTGATACAGACCAGCTTTAAGATCTTCAACTTCATAACGCGCCCGCATGCGAATACTACCGCGACCCGTTTCGTAGGTTTTTCGCAGACTCGCCGCATCTTCAACAATAATGCCACCGGTGGGAAAATCAGGCCCCGGTAGAAGAGACATAAGCTGAGCCACATCACATAGAGGATGGCGAATGAGATGCAATAATGCATCGCAAATCTCTCCTACATTATGAGGGGGAATATTGGTAGCCATACCGACCGCAATACCCATTGAACCATTGGCCAGAAGATTGGGAAAAGCCGCCGGCAAGACCTTGGGTTCAAAGGTTTCATTGTTGTAAGATTCCTGATAATCAACTGCTTGTTCGTCAATTCCCTCAAGCATTGCAGCCGCAGATAAAGTCAATCGAGCTTCGGTATACCGCATAGCGGCCGCATTATCGCCATCAATACTGCCAAAATTGCCTTGACCGTCAACCAAAGGGTATCGTGTGGAAAAATCTTGTGCCAACCTTACCATGGCTTCATAAATAGGGTCGTTGCCATGAGGGTGATATTTCATCATCACGTAACCCACGGAACTTGCCGATTTTTTATAACTTTTGTCGTATGTATTGCCTGATTCTTTCATGGCGTAGAGAATGCGACGCTGTACAGGTTTAAGACCGTCGCGAACATCAGGCAATGAACGTGATGTGATGGTGGATAAGGCATAGCTCAGGTAACGTGTACTGAGGGCTTCTTCTAAGGAAGTATCTCGAACAGTCCCTTGAGAGGAAAGAGAAACTATTTTTCGGCTCATGAATTTTTTACCATAATTTATTGGCGTTTTAATATATCTTTAAATCGATGACGGGCGTCTGGCATATTTAAATGATGAACACTTAAAATAAAGCGTTCTAAGAAATTTTCCATCATTTCTAAAGCATTTAAAATATCCTTTTCATCGCGTATTATGGATTGGTCAAAATTGTGTGTCAAAAAAGGGGGTAATGTCAAGAGTTTATCATGATAAGGTTTGCCTGCTTCTCGAGAAACCGCTCGTCCTGATCGAGGAGAGACATAAATTAAATCTTCTGTTGATCCTGTTGACGCACATTGGCTGAAATCTAGTTTTACACCTGCATTGGCCAAAAGAATGCGCTCAAGATTCATATAAGCATCGGGCCAAAGATTTGTGCCAAGAGCATAAATAAAATTTTCAAAAGACAAATAAATATCTTCATGAGGTTCGCGTTCAGGCATCAAAATTTCAATGAGGGCACAAGCAGAATTTAAAGCAGCAAGCCGCAGACGATTGTCAAGTACATCCGCAAGAGAGCTATAGATAACATCACTCGTCCAGTAGCCCAAATGTTCTTCAAGACGCGCATTCCAACGTACAGTCATTTTACATCCTGGTTGAAAGAATAAGGTTGTCTTGGGATTTTGCCGCAAGATGCCCAAATGCCGACCATGCTGCTTTGTTAAAACAGACGCAATCAAACGACTTTCGCCATGGCGTTTTGTGTTAATGACAATACCTTCATCGGACCAATGCACAGCAAGACTTTCTTTGAAACCTTAATCTATCCAAGAAAAACAGGGAAGTAAAGTATAGCATGTGCCTTTTAAAATAATGATGTATTCATGTTATTTTTATGGCTCAATTTTTGAGAATTTAAAATTAAAAAGTTCGCTCAGATTTTTATTATTTTGCAGTTAATTAAAAATTCAGTTAACATTTCAAGGTTTTGATTAAAGGATGATAAATGACTGAAAAAATGTTTAAGGCAGGGGTGCAATATAAAAAACGGTTTTGGCTTATTTTAAGCATTTTAGGTCTTCTAATTTTTTGGTTGCTGAAAACTTACCTAATGCCTGCAGGTCCCGCGCCTACAGGTATGCCCGCTGGATTTGCCATGCCTGTAGAAGCCGCCCATGTCACGCTTGACGTTATTCAAGATGATTTAATTACGGTCGGTACCCTCAAAGCCAATGAATTTGTCATGATTCGTCCAGAAATTGAAGGCCGTATTGCTGAAATCTATTTTAAAGAAGGTCAACACATTAAAGAAGGTGAGCCTTTAATCCGTTTAGACGATCAAATTGCGATGGCCGGTTTGGCTGAATCTAAAGCATATCTCTCCCTTAGTGAATCTCAAAGTGAACGCAAAATGTCATTGTATCGTCAAAAGTATGTCTCAGACGGCCAAAAAGACAAAGTCGCCTCAAAATTACAAGCGGATCAGGCTATTTTAAATCGCAAAAAGAAAGAGTTAGAAAAAACTAAAATTTATGCGCCCTTCGAGGGATTTGTGGGGCTGAGTGATATCAGTCCCGGCGATTATGTCAAGCCAGGACAAGACATCGTTTCACTTGTTTGTTTGGATCCCTTGAAAGTCGAATTTTCAGTGGCTGAGATTTATGCCGCACGCGTTAGCGTTGGACAAAAAATTGACATCACCACCGATGCTCTGCCAAATAAAAAATTTCAGGGTGAAATTTATGCGCTCGATCCCACGATCGATGAATCCGGTCGTAATCTTAAAATTAAAGGTAAATTAGATAACAAAGATTTTGTTTTAAAACCAGGTATGTTTGTGCATTTAAAAATTCAATTGGCGCAACGCGATCAAGCTTTGCTCATTCCAGAAGAGGCCATTGTCTCTCAAGATCAAAAGCATTTTATTTATAAAATTGAAAAGGATCAGGCCAAAAAAACTTTTGTTGAATTGGGCATACGAACAAAAGGCAAAGTTGAAATTTTACAAGGTGTTTCTGTTCAAGATCAAGTCATTACAGCGGGTCAAATTAAAATAAGAGATGGCATGCCGGTTAAAGTTTTGCCTGTTCATATAACACCGTTGCCGGAGACCAAAGTACCATGAATCTATCGGCGTTTTGCATTCGGCGTCCTGTTTTCACCCTTGTCCTCAATTTTTTAATGATGTTGATTGGTATCATTTCTTTCGATCGTTTGTCGGTACGCGAATATCCTAAAATTGATGAACCTGTGATTACGGTGGAAACATTTTGGAAGGGCGCGAGTGCAGAAATTATTGAAAGTCAGGTGACGCAACGACTTGAAGAATCTTTGGCAGGGGTTGAACAACTGGATATGATGACCTCGAGCAGTCGCCAGGAATTAAGTCAAATTACCCTTCGGTTTAAAATTTCCAGCGATCCTGAAGTCGCGGCCAACGATATCCGAAATCGTGTCAGCCGCATAAGAAAGTCATTACCGCAAGATATTGATGAACCGGTTGTGTCAAAGGTAGAAGCGGACGCTCAACCTATTTTATATTTAGCCTTTTCAGGAACACAGCAAACACCGCTACAGCTGACAGACTACGCTGACCGCTATGTAAAAGATCGACTGAAGACTATTGAAGGGGTGGCGGAAGTTCAATTGTTGGGCCAACGTGTCCTGGCCATGCGTCTATGGCTGGATCCCTTTAAAATGGCCGCATTTAATTTAACTGTGCAGGATGTTGAAACAGCCTTAACTCAGCAAAATATCGAAGTTCCTTCAGGTCGGATTGAAAGCCTTCAACGTGAATTTACGGTCCTTGCTGAATCAGATCTGCGAACAGCTGAAGATTTTAACAACATTGTCGTCAAAGTTGTGGGTGATCATTCCGTCCGCTTGCAAGAAATTGGCTATGCTGAATTGGGTGCAGTCGATGAGCGCAGTCAGGTTCGGTTTAAAGGACAAACAGCCATGGCATTGGGCATTGTTAAACAAGCCACCGCAAACCCTCTTGATATTTCAGCGGCCGTTCGTCAAATATTTCCACAAATTCAATCCAATCTTCCAGAAGGCATGAAGGTAGATATTGCCTATGATAGCTCAATCTTCATCGATCGCTCGATTAAAGCGGTGTATAAAACAATTTTTGAAGCCATTTGTTTGGTGGTTGCGGTTATTTTTCTCTTTCTGCGAAACTTCCGCTCAACACTGATTCCTCTGGTCACAATTCCTATCTCTTTAATTACCACCTTTGCGCTTATTTATGCTTTAGGATTTACCATCAACACCTTGACCTTACTGGCATTGGTTTTGGCCATCGGTTTGGTAGTGGATGATGCGATCGTGATGCTTGAAAACATTTACAGGTATATTGAACAAGGTATGAAACCTTTTGAAGCTGCTTTAAAAGGCAGTCAAGAAATTATGTTTGCCATTGTCTCCATGACCACAACATTGGTGGCAGTTTATGCCCCCATTGCATTTATGCAAGGGAAGGTGGGTCGATTGTTTCTTGAGTTTGCTTTAACGCTGGCGTGTGCTGTTTTGGTCTCTGGCATCGTTGCTTTGACATTATCACCCATGATGTGTGCGCGTCTTTTAACTCATTCAAAAACCCATGGTAAGATTTATACGCGGATTGAAAATTTCTTCCTTCGGTTGAATGCGGGGTACAAAAATGCTTTACAAAAATTAATGACAAAGAGATTTTTAGCTGTTTTAGGCGCTTTACTGTCCTTGGGATTAAATGTTTTATTTTTTACTCAACTTCCCTCTGAATTGTCACCCGTTGAAGATCGTGGCATTATTGTGGCAATCGGTTTGGCGCCCGAAGGATCAACCCTCAACTTTACTGATAAATATGCCAAAGTTATGGAAGGTATGTATCAAAAAGTGCCTGAAATTGAAAAATATTTTGTGGTGTCGGGCTGGCCTTATGTGTCACAAACTTTAAGCTTCATGACACTAAAGCCGTGGGAAGAACGCGTGCGCAAACAGCAAAGCATTACGGCTGAACTGGCGCAAAAACTGTTTGGTATCCCAGGAGTCCTCGCTTTTGCTATGAACCCAGGCTCTCTTGGCAGCAGCCCTATTAAACGACCCGTACAAATCGTTATCAAGTCTGGATTGTCTTATAAAGAATTGGACAAGATAATGCAAAAGATCATGATAGACGCATCAACGTTGCGGTCTTTAACATTTTTAGATACCGATATTAAATTAGATAAGCCAGAGTTAAGATTGACGCTGGGCCGTGAAAAATGTGCAGCCCTTGGTGTGTCTGTGGCCAATGTAAATAACACGTTGGCTTCTCTTTTGGGGGGGCGTCCGATTACCCGTTTTAAACAAGACGGTAAACAATATGACGTTATCCTTCAAATTCAAGACAGTCAGCGCCGTGTTCCTAAAGACATTCAAAACATTTTTGTCCGTGGTAAAGATGATGCCATGATCCAATTGGCAAATCTTATTAAAATTAAAGAAGGTGCAGCGCCTAAAGAATTAAACCGTTTTGATCAACAACATGCAGTCACTTTTTCAGCAGGATTGAACCCAGGATTTACATTGGGCCAAGCCATTCAAGATTTAGAAACCATTGTCCAGCGTCATATGCCCAGTGACGGGCAACTGGATTACAAAGATCAATCTCGTGAGTTTAAAAAAACAGGCAGCGAGATTTACATAACTTTGTTACTAGCTTTAGCCTTTATATATCTGGTGCTGTCTGCTCAATTTGAAAGTTTTCGAGATCCATTTATCATTATGTTGTCGGTTCCCTTGGCCATCACTGGTTCCTTGTTGGCTTTAATTTTAACCAAAGGCACTTTAAATGTTTACAGTCAAATCGGCATTGTTACACTGATTGGGTTGATCACCAAAAATGGTATTATGATTGTTGAATTTGCCAATCAGTTGCGCGCCCAAGGTATGGGAATTTTCGAATCGGTTATCGAAGCGTCAAGCCTACGCTTACGTCCTATCTTGATGACAACAGCTGCGATGATTCTAGGGAATATTCCTTTGGCTTTAGAATCAGGAGCAGGGGCTGAAAGTCGAAATTCAATCGGTTGGGTGATTGTGGGTGGGCTATGCTTGGGAACTCTTTTAACCCTATTTGTGGTGCCGGTGATGTATACTTATATTACCCAGGGAAAATTAAAGAAAACTCAATTCACTGAATCATAAAATTTTTAAATATCTTTCAAAAATTTCCGAGTTATTAATAAATTTAATATTTCATAGAAAATATTATTTATTTTAATTTATAGGAAATATTAATGTTTAAATCAATTATTACAGGAGTTTTTATTTCTCTTCTACAATTATCTATCTCTCTTCAAGCTTCATCAACAGCTTTATTGGAAGAAATCACACCCGAAAGTGTGCCTTCAACAAATGTTGTCAAAAAGGGATCTGATATTGTTATTGATCTTGAAAAAGGGGGGCATACTTTTTTAGAGGCACAATACATAACACAAAATATCAGCTACATTCAATGGTGGGGTCAAAAAATTGATTGGTGTAATATCACAACGGCAGGTGTGCTTAAAATCGCAACACCGATTTTAAATACAGGTACATCAATTTGTGTTTTGGGCACCACAATTACAACAGGGATGTTGCAATATATGGATTCTGAAAATCCAACATTTGAGACGGTAAAAAATGTAAATTTTTATGCGTCTTTGGCAAGCACTGCACTTTCTCTAACAGCTTTATGGGCTGCTCGAGAATCTAGTAAGCGATATGCTTTGGTACAAACTCAATTAAATGATCATCAATCAACCATTAATAATTTGCAGAGTCAATTGGCTCGGACTGAATAAAAAATTAAATGTAGCAAAATATTTTTAAAATTTTATTTAAAATCATTTTTCAAACTTGAAAGACCGTGCAACAATAAAAGAAAAAATAAAGGGATGCAGGTTCACAATGGATTTTAAAGTTAATGAAAATAAAGAACGTTTAGAATTTCTTCACATTGATCGAGAAACTGTTCAAGATTTAGCTGATTTTTATCCCTACATTGAACAAAAAATGGAAAAATTTATTGATGCATTTTTAATTCAAGTGCGCAACTGTCCTCAAATAATGCAAGTGATGATGGATGATGAGCGTGTTAGCAACACGCGCAAAATGATCCGCAGTCATTGGGAAGGTCTTTATCAAGGAAAAATTGATGAAGAATATTATGCGCGCGTTTCAAAATTAACACTGGCTTATACGCAAATGGGTCTAGAGCCAAGATGGCTGATTGGTGGCTATGCCTATGTCTTAAATATGTTGATCGATTTAACAGTCAGCATTTTTATTAAAAATCCTTCAAAACTGGTTCAGGTCCAAAAAAGTTTGATCAAAATGTCTTATTTCAACATGGACATTTGCATTTCTGCCTTTATCAAAAAGGGCGAAGAAGGAAAATTAAAAGCAGTTATGCAAAATATTTCCTATTCCCTTGATAAAGCCATTCAAACGGCTGTCACCAACATTGTGAACTTAACTCAAGAGATGACGTCTTATTCTCAAGACATGGAAAAATCTTTATCCATGGTGACCCAGCGGATGACACGGGCATCAACACTGACTGAAAAAAACAATTCCAATGTTCAAAGTGTTGTGACCTCAACCGAGCAATTGTTGGGATCGGTTCGTGAAATTAGTCAACAAACAAGCAGATCTTCAAATATCACAGCTCAGGCTGTGGTTATTTCTCGTCAAGCTAGTGAAGTTATCAATCAATTGGCAGGAGCAGGCAATAAAATTGGCGAGGTCGTCAAATTAATCAGTGACATTGCCAGTCAAACCAATTTATTGGCCCTCAATGCTACAATTGAAGCGGCACGTGCAGGTGATGCCGGCAAAGGATTTGCGGTTGTGGCTGCCGAAGTCAAAAGTTTGGCCACTCAAACCGCCAAGGCAACCGATGAAATATCCAATCAAGTGATGTCCATTCAAAATGCCACTAAAAATGCGGTTCATTCGATGACAACGGTTGAGACCACCATTGAAGAAGTCAATCAAATTTCAGGGATTATCTCAGGGGCTATACAGGAACAAAATAGCGCGACAATTGATATCACCAGAACAATTCAACAAGCAGCCCAAGATTCATCTGCCTTTTCATCAGACATTGAAGATGTCAGTTTTGAGATGATTTCAAACAACCAATTAGCCGGAAATTTAAAATCTAAGGCCGCTCAAATTACCTTTCAAATGATGGCACTGAAAGAAGAATTATCAAAAATTTTGATTCACACCACAGAGCGAGAAAGACGTATGGCCTCACGGCTTGATTTTAATCAAAGAAGCCGCATCAAACAAAAAGATATGTGGATTTCTTGCTTTATATGCGAAATATCCGTCTTTGGTGCCTATGTAAAAGAGTGTGAACTGGATCAAAAGGAACCAATCTTATTAGATATTCCTTATTTTGGTGAAATATTGGCCCGCATTGCTCACCCTCGTGAAAAAGGATATGGTATTGAATTTATTTTAGAATCAGATGAACAAAATCGTCTTGAAAACTTTATACAAAAAAAATCAGGTAAAAAAGTGGCTTAAATTGATCAAACCTTGACTTAAGGTAAAATAACCATATTATTGTGAAAATTATCAAAAATGAGCTAAATTTTGTCCTCTTCCTATATTTTTATTGGTGTTATTTTAGGCCCTTTTGGCATTGAGGGGGGTATTCGATTTAAGTCTTTTGCAGATTCAGAAAATTCTCTAAAATCCTATAAAATTTTTTATAACAGTGATGGTACACAAGAATTCAAAGTTAAAAAAATACGATCTGATAAAAAAGATACCTTTGTTATTTATTTTGAGACAATTACCTCACGGACAGAAGCTGAAAATTTTAAAAATCAACAACTTTATATCGATGCTGCTCAATTAAGATCTCTTAAGGAAGATGAATACTATCATCACTATTTAATTGATTCAGACGTATTTAATGAAAATAAGACAAAAATAGGAACTATCAAAAAAATTACCGATTATGGCAGTGGTGACTTGCTGGAGGTCTTTCACGATGAAACAGGGTCCCTCTTATTAATTCCTTTTAATGCAAATTTTATCAAAGATATACATCTTGAAACACGTCAACTTATAATTCATCAAGAAGATATTAATATGTTTTTGACGTTAAATGGCTCTGTCCAATGACGTTAGAAATTAAAGTATTCACACTTTATCCAGAAATGTTTCCAGGTCCTTTATCTTCTTCACTTTTGGGCCGTGCCATGAACAATCAAGTGTGGTCTTTAGAGACTGTAAATATTCGCGATTTTGCTTTAGATGTTCATAAAACAGTTGACGATCGTCCCTGTGGTGGTGGCCCCGGTATGGTTCTTAAACCAGATGTGATTGATCGTGCTTTAAAATTTCATTATACAATGGCGCCAACATCCTTGATCTATTTGTCACCACGTGGCATACCATTAACGCAAGATCGTGTAAAAAAGCTTGCACAAAGCCCATCACTGGGGTTACTGTGTGGACGATTTGAAGGTGTTGATCAACGGATTTTAGAGACATGGCCTTTTGAAGAGGTAAGTATAGGGGATTTTGTCCTGACAGGTGGTGAATTGCCTGCCATGATGTTGATTGATGCATGTGTTCGGATGATCCCTGGTGTGCTCGGGTCGTTTGATTCTTTAAAAGAAGAAAGTTTTACAGATAATTTATTGGAATATCCTCAATACACGCGTCCTCGTCTTTGGCAAGGATGTCAAGTACCTGAAGTTTTGCTTCAAGGGGATCACCAAAAAGTAAACTTGTGGCGACGCCAACAGGCGGAAGAAATAACGCGAAAACGTAGACCAGATTTATGGCATAAATATTGCGCCATACAAGATGATAAGAAAGGAAAATCATAATGAATATTCTTCAGAAATTTGAACAAGAACAAGTTGAAAAATTAAATGCAAAAAACCCTGTGCCTGAATTTGCAGCAGGTGACACCTTACGTATTCACGTCAAGGTCGTTGAAGGTGAGCGTGAACGGACCCAGGCCTATGATGGTGTTTGTATTGCGCGTAAAAACGCTGGTATCAATTCAGCTTTTAACGTGCGTAAAATTTCTTTTGGTGAAGGCGTTGAACGTGTGTTCCCTCTATATTCACCCAACATCCGTATTGAAGTCGTGCGTCGTGGTGCTGTTCGTCGGGCAAAGTTATATTATTTGCGCGGACGTACAGGTAAAAGCGCGCGTATTCCCGAGAAAAATACCTATGCACGTGATCAATCACGTCTTAAAGAGGCAGCTTTGTTGGCTCAAAATGCAGTATCTCAAAATGCGCCTGAGTCACAAACACAAATGGTAGAAAATGCACCACAATCTTAAAAAAGATTGTGGCGTTTTTTTTAAACACTTGCTTTCTTTTTGATGAAAAAATTGTATAATCGTTTTTCTTTATAAGAATTTAAAGTTAAATAGGGCAAAACTTTGATTGCATCATCACCGTCTTTAAATGAAGAATCTTCTTTTGATAAAATGTCGAAGGAAGATTTTCTTTATTATTATCATCAAATGTTATTGATCCGTCGCTTTGAAGAAAAAGCGGGACAACTTTATGGTATGGGACTAATTGCAGGCTTTTGTCATCTTTATATTGGGCAAGAAGCGGTTGTGGTGGGTGTTCAATCAGCACTATCAGATCATGATACAGTGATTTCAGCCTATCGCGAACACGGACACATGTTAGCCTGTGGTATGGACCCTAAAGGTGTGATGGCGGAATTGACGGGACGCGAAGGGGGATACTCTAAGGGTAAAGGCGGTTCGATGCACATGTTCTCGCGCGAGAAAAATTTCTTTGGCGGTCATGGTATTGTAGGTGCCCAGGTTCCTATTGGTGCCGGTCTTGCTTTTGCCCATAAATACCATGGTCACGATGGCATTTCTGTGACCTATATGGGAGACGGTGCAACGGATCAAGGCCAAGTTTACGAAGCCTTTAACATGTCCGCCCTTTGGAAATTGCCAGTTCTTTTCATTATTGAAAACAATGGTTATTCTATGGGAACTGCTGTTCATCGTCATGCGGCTGGCAAACACCTTTACGAGCGTGGTATTGGTTACGGTATTCCAGGACGTGAAGTTGATGGGATGAATATTTTGGCTGTACAACAAGCCACACGAGAGGCTGTTGAGTATATTCGGTCCGGCAATGGTCCCTACATCCTTGAGATGAAAACCTATCGTTATCGGGGACACTCTATGTCAGATCCTGCCAATTATAGATCTAAAGACGAAGTTGATCATATGCGAGATACGGCTGATCCTATTCTTCAATTGCGGCGTAAGCTTGAGCAAGAATTTGACATGTCTGAAGAAGAATTCAAAAAAATTGATAAAGAAGTTAAAGCATTGGTGGCTGAATCCGTTGAATTTTCACAAACCAGTCCGGAGCCGGCACCTTCTGAACTTTTTACCGATATCCTTATTGAAGATCCTGTTTTAAGCTAGAAGGGGTATAAAATATCATGGCTCAAGCACAAGAAAATACCTCAACAATCACGGTGCGCGAAGCGTTACGAGACGCCATGGCCGAAGAAATGCGTCGCAATGAAGGCGTATTTTTATTAGGCGAAGAGGTCGCTGAATACCAAGGTGCGTATAAGGTCAGCCAAGGTTTGCTGAATGAATTTGGTGCCAAACGTGTGGTTGACTCGCCCATTTGTGAATATGGTTTTGCAGGTCTTGGCGTCGGTGCTGCTTTCGGTGGCCTTCGTCCCATTATTGAATTTATGACCTTTAACTTTGGTATGCAAGCCATTGATCATATCATCAACAGTGCTGCTAAAACACTTTATATGTCTGGTGGTCAGATGGGTTGTCCTATCGTGTTCCGAGGACCAAATGGAGCGGCCAAACGGGTTGGTGCGCAACATTCCCAATGTTTTGCCAGTTGGTATGCCCACTGTCCTGGTTTAAAGGTGGTAGCACCATATGACGCCAGTGACGCCAAGGGTTTATTAAAATCTGCGATTCGCGATCCCAATCCTGTGGTGTTTCTTGAAAATGAAATGTTGTATGGAGTGTCCTTTCCAAAGCCCGAAGCCGAAGATCATCTGGTGCCACTAGGGCAGGCAAAGATTGTTCGTGCCGGAAAAGATGTCACCATCACCGCTTTTTCATTCATGGTTAAATTAGCTTTGGACGCTGCGGAACAATTGGCACAACAAGGTATCGATGCCGAGGTCATTGACTTGAGAACACTGCGTCCTCTCGATATGCCGACCATTATCACCTCTTTAATGAAAACCAATCGCTTGGTAACTCTTGAAGAAGGATGGGCTTATGCGGGCATTGGGTCTGAAATCATGGCTCAAGTAATGGAGCAAGCTTTTGATCATTTGGACGCCCCAGTATTGCGTGTCACAGGTGCCGATGTTCCTATGCCTTATGCAGAAAATTTGGTTAATTTAACGATGCCTCAAATTCATCAAGTGATTGATGCCGTGAAACAAGTGTGTTATCGAAGTTAAAAGGCACACGCTATAATAATTTGTCCTTTGTGGAGAGAAAAGTACATGCCGATAGAAATTTTAATGCCAGCTCTTTCCCCCACCATGAGTGAGGGAAATCTTGTTAAATGGCATAAAAAAGAAGGGGATGATATTAAATCAGGTCAAGTTTTGGCAGAAATTGAAACTGATAAAGCCACCATGGAAATTGAAGCTGTAGATGAGGGGAAACTGGGTCGCATTGTGATACCCGAAGGCACAGAAAAAGTTCCTGTCAATGCACTTATTGGTATTATTCTTGAAGAAGGCGAAGACGAAAGTGCTTTAAATGAAGTTGTTAAATCAACACCGCAGCCACAAGAATCTCAAGCCACGATGTCAGCAAAACCGGCTGATATACCGGCTGAAGCACCTATACAACACGATAAAACAGAGGTTTCTACATTTGCCGCCAAAAATAGTTCCACAACAGTTTTATCAGAAAATTCTTCAGAACGTTTATTTGCAACGCCACTCGCACGACGTATCGCCAGTCAAAGCGACATTGATTTGCAAAGGATCACTGGTACAGGGCCTCGGGGTCGAATTATTAAACTTGATGTCGAAAATTATGCCTTATCAGATGAGGCTCAAAATACGCAACCAACTTTGTCTGGTAAATCTGACACATCTTCAACATCAGTTTTTAATTCTCTTGCTTTAGATGCACCATATGAATCCATTAAACTTACCAATATTCGTCGCGTTATTGCACAACGTTTAACTGAATCTAAACAAACGGTTCCTCATTTTTATTTATCTGTTGATTGTGAAATTGATGACTTGTTAAAAATGCGCCAACAGATTAATCAGCATCTTGAAAATCATCAAAAAATATCTGTCAACGATTTTGTGATTAAAGCAATCGCCATGTCTTTGCGCAAAGTGCCTGAAGCCAACGCTGCTTGGGGCGAAGATCACATCAAGCTGTTTGATCGCGCCGATGTGTCTATCGCTGTGGCATCTGAAAGTGGTTTAATCACGCCAATTATTCGGGCGGCTGATCAAAAATCTTTGGGACAAATTGCCATTGAAAGCAAAGAACTGATCGCTAAAGCCCGGGCAGGCAAGTTAAAACCGCAAGAATTTCAAGGGGGAACCTTCAGTCTTTCTAACTTAGGCATGTTTGGCATTCGCCAATTTTCAGCCATCGTTAATCCGCCCCAAGGATGTATCTTGGCAGTTGGTGCTGGTGAAGCTCGTCCTGTGGTTAAAGACAATAAAATTGAGATTGCCACCGTTATGACGTGTACTTTGTCGGTCGATCACCGCGTGGTTGATGGCGCAGTGGGAGCTGAATTCTTGAAACATTTTAAAGGTTTTATCACCTGTCCTATGACATTTGTTCTCTAGATTTAAAAGTTATGACTGAAGAGATGGGTATAATACAGATCTCTCCGCCTTATCTAGACTCATTCTTGGAGATGCTTTCCGCCGAGCGAGGCTTATCCAAAAATACATGTCATGCTTACCGAACAGATCTTATAAATTATTTTAAGTATCATAGTTCAGACAATCACCCTCAAATTTGGGAAAGAAATTTAGAATTGCTAAATGAAGATGCTTTGAGTCAATATCTTCAACATCTTGAGAAAAATAGTTTGAGTGTGGCAACACGGGCGCGTCATCTTTCAACCATCAAACACTACGTTAAGTTTCTTCAACAAGAGAGTCATTTAACTCATAACTTTACAGAAAGTTTTCAAGGCCCGCGTTTGGGAAAAAGATTGCCCAAGATCCTTCATGAAGATGAAGTCGAAGATTTGTTAAAAATTGTCAGTGATTTAAAATCTGTTAATGGCATAAGATTACATTGTTTGTTGGAAGTTTTATACGCAACAGGGATGCGCGTGTCTGAACTTTTAACCCAACAGACAACAACTGTTCTCCAAGCTTTTCGTATGCAACAAAATTATTTAATTATTCAAGGAAAAGGACAAAAAGAGCGTATCGTTCCACTTACGGACACGGCTTTGACATCTTTAAAAGCTTATCTGAACATTCGCGATACCTTTGAGCCAACATTTAAAACCAAGATCAAAAAAACACCTTGGCTTTTTCCTTCACGTAGTGTCCAAGGACATTTAACGCGACAAGGCTTTGCCAAACTTTTAAAAGGTGTGGCCCAAGAAGCAGGTCTTTCCCTGACACGCGTTTCGCCTCACGTCATTCGCCATGCTTTTGCAACTCATTTGCTCAATCGTGGCGCAGACTTGCTCAGTCTTCAAAAATTGTTGGGTCATTCGGATGTCTCAACCACTGAAATCTATACTCATGTGCTGAGTGAAAAGATGGAAGATTTGGTTTTAAAGCATCACCCCTTGTCAAAGATGGAAAAACTGGTTACCACAGAATAATATGAAAGATTTTCTTCAAATTTAGAGAATTATCATAAAAGATGAAAGGTTTTATACATGGCAGCCGCATTAGACTTTGAACAAAATATTGCCGAACTTGAAACCAAGCTTGCGGATCTTCGTCATCTTTCATCTGCTAAAAATTTTAATATCACCAAAGATGTCAGCCGCCTTGAAGATAAAGTTCATAAACTTTTACATCAAGCTTATACGCGTCTGACGCCTTGGCAAAAGGTTTTGGTGGCACGCCACCCTGAACGACCCCATTGTTTAGATTATGTAAATAGTCTCATTGAAGATTTTACCGCTCTCGCGGGCGATCGTGCCTTTGGCGAAGATAAAGCCATTGTCAGTGGCATGGGCCGTTTTCGTGGCCAGCCCGTGATGGTTTTGGGGACAGAGAAAGGTCATGATATTGATTTACGTCTTAAACATAATTTTGGCATGCCACGTCCAGAAGGGTATCGCAAAGCCACGCGATTGATGTCTCTCGCGGATCATTATAATCTTCCCATTATAACTCTGGTGGACACAGCCGGCGCTCATCCAGGACGCGAAGCTGAAGAGAGGGGACAAGCCGAAGCCATCGCCCGCAGTGTTGAGATGCTTTTGCATGTCAAAGTTCCTGTGGTGACAGTGATTACCGGAGAAGGCGGATCCGGGGGCGCTATCGCCCTTGCAGTGGCAAATGAAGTTTTGATGTTAGAACATTCGATTTATTCGGTGGTCTCACCCGAAGGTTGTGCCTCTATTTTATGGCGCAATTCAGATAAAAAGCAAGAAGCCGCTGCGGCGCAGAAGCTGACGGCTCAAGATTTAAAAGCCCTTAAAATTATTGATCATATTATCCCTGAACCTTTAGGTGGCGCACAGAGATCTCCTCAAACCGCTATCTTAACCACAGGTGATGCCATTGAAAATGCACTGAAAAGACTGGCAGACCTGAGCCCAGATCGATTATTAGAACATCGCCGTCAAAAGTTTTTATCCATGGGACGCGTTGGTTTGAATTAAAAAATAAAAGCATTCTTAATTATTCAGTATCATCATCACTTTCGGGAAGTAAGCCACCTGATTGTGTTTGCCAAAGTTTGGCAAAATGACCGCCTTTATTCAATAGTTCATCAACGGATCCGTCTTCAACAATTTCACCTTTGTGAAGCACAAGAATTCGGTCCATGCCTTTAAGAGTCGACAGCCGATGGGCAATCAAAAGAGCGGTCGATTTTTCAATAAGATTATTTAAACTATCATGAATGAGCAATTCAGTTTCTGAATCTAAAGCAGCTGTGGCTTCATACTAAAATAATAATGGGCGCGCCTTTTAAAATAGCACAAGCGATGGCAATCCTTTGACGTTGGCCACCTGATAGTTTTGAACCTTTTTCACCTACAATTGTTTGGTATCCCTCTTCCATATGCCGGATAAATTCATCGCAATGCGCGCGTCGTGCCGCTTCATAAACTTCTTCATCTGTGGCGTCTAAACGACCATAACGAATATTTTCCATAATGGTTCGATGAAATAAAGCCGGTTCTTGGGGGATCATAGCAATTTGTTGTCTTAAAGAATTTCGAGTGACTTGAGAGATATCTTGGCCATCAATTAAAATACGACCTTGATCAATATCATAAAACCGCATGATTAAATTGACAAAAGTTGACTTACCTGATCCCGAAAAACCAACCAATCCTACCTTTTGACCGGCTTCAATCTTGACAGTTTGATTTTTAAATATGCTTGAATTTTTATCGTACTGAAATGTCACCTGATTAAACACAATTTCACCACGCTTAATTTGTAAAGCTTTAGCATCGGGAGCATCTTGAATATCATGAACTTTACTGGTCAAAGAAAAAGCTGCTTGAACCACACCAATTTCTTTAACCACATAGGTAATATTGTAAGCGCAACGCCAAACAAGCCCCATAAGATTAAAGGAACTGATGGCAATTAGAGAAATATCACCCAAAGTTACCTGTTTTTGATTCCAGCTATAAACCAAGGTTGAAAACATGATAATCACAAAGGTAAAAGACAATATACCTCTGATAATATTGAGTTCTTCAATCACCCAAGATGCACGACGTGATTTTTTAATTTCAATATCTTGATATTTTCCCAAATGATTTAATTCATGCCGCGCACGGGCAAAGATTTGGACCATCATCATACTGCTAAGACTATCAACCACTTGACCATTCAAAACAGCAATGGCTTCGGCATGAATTTCAGAAGACCTGTTGATGCGACCGACATACATAAAAGTCAAAATCAAAAAAAGAATGACCCAAACTAGTAAAATATGACCAAAAATGGGATTAACTTGATAAATGATAATGAGAGAGATAAAAAATGTTAAAAGGATGGCAAAGAAACTGGTGATAAATGTGTCTAGAATTTGTTGGCAAGCGCGGGGCAGTTCAGAAATTTTATTAGCGATGTTGCCCGCAAAATTGTCGGTAAAGAAGCTATGGGAATGGCCTTGGGTATAATTAAATGTTTCTTCGCGAATATTTTTTCTAAATTTTGGCCAAACATACATCATGACAATGCCCAAACTTCGCATCATCAGCTCGGTAATTAACCAAGAAATAACAAGAGCACCCAGGGGAAAGGCAAGAGCATAAAAAGGAGATTCAATACCGGGTTGCAATTTTTCAATGTCATTGACCAAAACTCTGACAAAATAAGGATAAAGAGATTCATTAATGGCCCAAATGATCATGGCGAAAGCCATGTAAGCGAACCCGAATTTTTGTTTTTTGATAAAGTAAAAAAGAAAACTATTTAAAGTTTTGGGTAATTCAAACATGACTATAAAATTAACCGATTATTTGAATAAATCAACTGTTAAAAACAATAAAATTATCCAAATAACGTTAAATTTAAGGAAACCAACGTCGATAAAAAGCAGTATATTATTTGTGTAATTTAAGATAACATTTTTAAAATAATAAAAATTAAGGGATGCGCATTGTTACATTTTATGTCTGAAAATAAGTTAAGTGCGGGATTTAAAGGTTTATTTTTTGGCCTGATCTGTTTAATTTCTTCCCTACAAGCCACAGATAGAATAATCCCAGAAGAAGATGAAGGTACCAAGTTTGGTCTTTCAATTGATGGTTTCAATGGCAGTGGCATTCAGAACTATATGTCTGCTTTGTGGTTAAAAAAATTAGAAGAATTACTCTTATAGCTGAATGAGGTTATGTTTTGACCTAGTCATAAGATTATGATCAAGTTTGTTCAAAAAGTTTAAAAGTGTATAATGAGGCAGTACATTTTCTTA
>JBPBPI010000104.1:0-3916 GCA_050954885.1 Janthinobacterium lividum
ATATAAAACAGAACACGTTCCCTTAAATCTATGCTATATCCGTAACTCATTCACTCAAAATATCAAAGACAAATCATTACGTCAATCAGCTATAGATCTCTTTTTAATGTCATCGCTCTAATTCCTCTCTAATCTTTTTCAAAACATTATTGGGTATATTTTCAACTTCATTTTTACCATAAAGAATTAACAACCATAATTGATGGGTCGAGAGTCGGTAATGATAAATAACTCGGAGTCCGCCTCGTCTCGCTTCCCTTGCCCTTTTGCCATCCATCTTAATTTTCTTAAGCTGCCACTTCCTGAAATAAGATCTCCTTGTTCAGGATGAGAAACCAGACTCCATTGCAAGGCTCTATATTCTTCATCATTTAGATAAGAAGAAAGATATTTTGTAAAAAGGGGAAATTCGATAAATTCTATATTTTATTATACGACAATGCCGTAGTTTAGGCAACTAAAAAATTTAAAGAACAATTGGAATTTTAAGGATATATCGACAACGCAATACAAAGTTAATTTTTTATTATCAAGACATAAATTATGATATGATATACATGTATATCATATTATATGAGGGATGAAATGTTAGCTTTAAGAATGCCTGAAGAGATTGAAAAACGTCTCAGTGATCTTGCCCTTAAAACAGGAAGAACGAAAACCTATTATGCCAGAGAAGCCATCCTTCGGTTTTTAGAGGATATGGAAGACGAGTATACAGCTCTTTCACGATTAGAAAAACCTGCAAAAAGATGGACATTAGATGAACTTGAAAAAGAAATTGACCTGGAAAGTTGAATGGGACGATCGTGCACGAAAAGAATTACGTCGACTTGATCCCCCTCGTCAGAAAGCAATTCTAAATTACTTAAAAAAACGTATTGAAAATTCTAAAGATCCAAAAGCCTTTGGTAAAAGTCTTACTAGTAATAAAGCAGGCTTATGGCGATATAGAGTTGGTATTTACCGCTTAATAGGTACATTTGACCATGATGTCTTTATTGTCTTAGTCGTTGGTGTCGAGGACCGAAAAGAAATTTACGACAGTTAAGTTTTTTATACCTTAAATTTTTGAAGCCATCTTGTGATCACGTCTGATATTTGTTAAATCTTATGCAGCACAAACATTTACCCATAGTTTAAAAATGACATATACACCCCAATCTGATTTTATTCGTGAAACCCAAGCCCGTGGTTTTTTTCATCAAGCCACAGATCTTGAGACCTTAGATCAAAAAATGTCTCAAGGGATTGTGCTGGGATATCTAGGTTTTGATGCCACGGCCAAAAGTTTACATGTGGGGAATTTGGTACAAATTATGCGTCTGCGCCTTTTGCAACGCACCGGTCATAAACCGATTGTATTAATGGGTGGGGGAACATCGCGTGTGGGCGATCCTTCTGGACGAGATGAAACCAGGAAAGTGTTAACGGACGCTCAAATTGATGAAAATTTGATTTCTATCAAGAAAATTTTCGCCCGCTATTTAACTTTTGGCGATGGCCCCACAGATGCTGTTATGGTGAACAATGCCCAATGGTTGAACGATCTTAATTATCTTGATTTTTTAAGAGACTACGGACGCCATTTTTCGATCAATCGTATGATGTCTTTCGACAGTGTTCGCCTGCGGCTTGAGCGCGAACAGCCTTTAAGTTTTCTTGAATTTAATTATATGATTCTGCAGGCTTATGACTTTTTAGAACTCAAACGTCGGTATAATGTGACACTGCAATTGGGTGGTGCCGATCAATGGGGTAATATTGTCTCAGGCGTTGACTTAGTGCGACGTACTGAACGCGCCGAGACGTATGGACTAACGTCTTCTTTGATCACAACCTCAAGTGGTGCCAAGATGGGCAAGACGGCTCAAGGTGCTGTTTGGTTGAATGCCGAGCAATTGACTGTCTTTGATTTTTGGCAATTCTGGCGCAACACCCACGATCAAGATGTGGGTAAATTTTTAAGAATGTTTACAGATTTATCGATATCTAAAATTTCAAAATTAGAAGCTTTACAAGGTCAAGACATTAACGAGGCTAAAAAGATTTTGGCTGATGAAGCCACACGCCTATGTCACGGTGAGGATAATTTGAGTCTCGCACAAAACGCAGCACAGTCCTTTTTTGAAGGCCAAGGATCGACCGACAATTCTTCCCTGCCCACTTTTGACATCACGCAGGTCCAAATTGAAAGTGGTTTAACTATTATAGATTTATTTAAATTATCCGGCTTGACCACCAGCAATGGTGAGACTCGACGATTGATTCAAGGAAAAGGTGCGCGGTTGAATGATCAATTGATTGAAGACGAGTTATATAAAATAACATTGGATGATTTTCAGAACCAAAAAAGTGCCAAAATCTCTATGGGCAAAAAACGTCATTTAATGATTAATGTTTTATAATTTATTAGCTTTTAACCAGTTTTCCCCGCACTAAAAGAGATGTAACGACTCCTGTTATAAAAATAAATAAAGAGGATAAACTGCCTCTATTTGAGATAAAGAATTTAAGGCCATTAAATTTAATCCATTACCAACAAAGAAAATCGACCAGGCTGTAATATCTTCAGATTCAGGTTCCTTGTAAGATTTTTGAATGGTGGGAAATGCGCCTAAAAAATCAGCCAAAATATTGGCAAACAAACTTAAAGCAAAATTATTTAAAATATAACTTAAGCACAAGCTTGATACCGACAAAATAAAACAAAAAATATCCAGACGACCATAAGTGCGATCGCCATACCAAAGGCAAAGTATTGAAATTATGAAAGGGCCAATCACGTAACTTAGGGGCACCCAAATGGAATCGTCAATTTGGTAACTGACTTTTAAATAACTGATGAATAAAGAAGCCCCAATAAGTGTCCATATTGACCATGTTGCGATACTTGGCTTCACCCTTCCTTGTAAAATTCCCCAGATATAAGGGATGAAACCTAAAAAAGATACAATCCCTGCCAATTTTCCAATGAGAGCCGTATCAATCATGTGGCGCGTCTAATGCAACATTAAAAATGGCACAATCAGCACGATAACATTTTAAAAATCTTTTATTGAGTTCTGAAGTAATTAAAAAGTTCATCGAACTGTCTTGATGCGTATCAAAAATATTTTTTTGTGCCCATTGAGCTGTTCCTCGCCTTATTGCCAAATCAACAAGCGGTTGATGATTATTTAAACTTTTATAGCTATTCTCTCTTTGATAAAAATTTTGAATCCAAGCCACATCTTGTTGAATTTTACCTTGAGGTTGTTCAATCACATTTTTAAATTCTAGGGCAAAGATTTCAGGCGATACAATAGAATCATGATTAAATTCTAAATCGATGGGATGAAGCTTGTAATCTGTTAGATAATCTTTCAAATATTTATGTAATTTTTCCATTAAAGACGTAAATTTTTGAGATCGTTGGTCTTTCGATAATTCTACAATATCATTTAAATTTAGCCAGTTTAACAGAATAAAATTGATTTGAGGTTTAACCTTAAGAAAATTGAAATCTTGGATAAAATTGATAAATTTTGGTGTTTCTTTCAAAGCTGTGTCTGAGGCAAGGATCACAACAAAAGTCATAGGTTTACCGTGCCCTTGATAGGCATTATAATAATTTTCTGCGTAATGACTTAAATGATTTTCAGGCATTAGTTTTGATCGTAATTTTTTAAAGATTGTTGTATTTTTTTCAATCAAGTATCGATCAAGGTTATTATTGCTAAATTGATTTAAAATAAGATTACATTCATCCCTTTGTATAAGAATAGAAAGCTCATGCCCCGATATTAGGTCACTTAACATTTTATTTATTTTTCACTTAAAAAACCCGAGTTGCGTTTAAGGATTCAAATTAAGGATGCTTTCTAATGATGGCTTATCATCTCTGAGTTGGTAATTGATCAATCCGGCCATCAGA
>JBPBPI010000105.1:0-26059 GCA_050954885.1 Janthinobacterium lividum
CTGATGGCCGGATTGATCAATTACCAACTCAGAGATGATAAGCCATCATTAGAAAGCATCCTTAATTTGAATCCTTAAACGCAACTCGGGTTAAAAAGCATAACTTTTTGAATATGACTACCTTTGAGATATTTCCAATATTCTAAAGGTAAATATTCAGCACCCTTGATGAGACGAAACCATGTAAAACTTGGAATACTTTCCATGTCTGGGCTGATGTCAGGAATATTAAATCGTACTGCTTTCTTCGTTTGCAAATTACTTCCTGAAAATGTTGGTAAATGGTCAAAACCAGTGCAAAAAATATCTTCGTGTCTGTATCCGGTTGCTAGAGTAAAAAAGGAACGATTAAGTGTAATAACGCTTGTATCGCAATTTGATAAAATATGCTGAGAGATAAGTTCTTCCGGTACACAATCAAAATCACCATAATGCCTTTGTTCAGATTTTGAAGATGTTTCTTCTAATGCTGTCAAATCATTTGATGCCTGAGTGTCAAAGCTAAGTGAGAGAAATATGACGATGAGTAAAATAAAAAGACGAGAGATCATAAAGATTTGCTCTTTTGTTGCGTTAAATAATATCTAAAATTATCAATACAACAATTTCTAATACAACAAAACAGTTTCATTGTTAGGAAAGACGATTGAAATTACACCACCGATGGCACAAGGCAGCATGGAAAAAAAACCCAGGGCAAAAGATCCGTTGATTAAAACATTGGGTACCCCTGTGATCCAGGGATCAACAGGAATGGGTGTACAGGGAAACGGAATACCTGTGGTATCTGCCAAAATCGAACACGTGCCGGCGGGAATTAAATTGAGTTCAGGGGCAATATCGGAAAAGGTACCAGAGGGCATAAATTGGATCAGTACATTCAAATTGGGCAGACCGTCAAAGACGATTTTGGCTCCACCCCCGGCACATTCCATAATGGCGCCTGTGACAACTTCTGGATCCATTTTTAACTCCTTTTAATGTTTCAAATGACGCCAGGTACGACGCATCACCACATACATCATGATGGTGAACAAGGCCAAAAATCCCAACACTTGGACACCCATATGGCGTCTTTCTTCCAAGGTTGGTTCTGAACTCCAGGTTAAAAATACTGTGACGTCATGAGCCATCTGAGCCACAGTCGCCGGCGATCCATCAGCATATTGCACCTGTCCCGCTGACAATGGCGGCGGCATGGCAATTTGATGGCCTGGAAAATATTTATTATAATACATACCGGTTGCCACTTTTACACCCGCGGGCGGATCAGTATATCCTGTTAAAAGGGCATAAATATAATTGGGACCATGGGGCCGTGCTTTGACAATCATGGATTGATCGGGCGGATACGCTCCGTTGTTGGCAGCGCGTGCGGCTTTTTCATTAGCAAAAGGACGAGCAAAATAGTCACCGGGCTTGCCAGGTCGTTTGGTAGCATTGCCCTCATCATCCAGATCACCGGGAACTTCGTGTTGCGCAGCGATGGCTTTGATTTGAGCCTCGTTATACCCTAATGCTTTGAGTTTATCATACCGCAAGTGTTGTAAGGCATGACAACTGGCACACACTTGAGTATAAACTTGAAAGCCTCGTTGAAGTTCAGCGCGATCAAAGGTGCCGATAGGTGATTCAAAACTCCATTTGTGGGGTGGTGGCGGTGGGCCTTCATCTGCCTTTATTGTGGTAATGAACCCTAGAGCAACGATTAAAAAAAAACCTGTTAATAATTTTATCTTTTTATCGAACATTGTGATCTCCCTCGTCACCCACAGGCAAAGGATCTTCTAGAAGACTGGTGGGCAAAGGCAACGGCTTTTCAATGCGCGATAATATCGGCAAAAGAATAAGAAAATGAAAGAAATAATAAAAGGTGGCAATTCGTCCAATCCATAACGGCCATCCTTCAGGTTGTTGTGATCCCACCCATCCCAATGTTAAGCAAGCCGTCACCAACACCACATAAAATATTTTAAAAATAGGGCGATATCGTCCACTGCGTACCGGATGACTATCGAGCCAAGGCAAGACAAAGAGAACCAAAATGGCTCCAAACATCAATGTCACACCGCCCAATTTATCAGGAACAGAGCGCAAAATGGCATAAAAAGGCAGAAAATACCATTCCGGCACAATGTGGGCTGGCGTAACCAAAGGATTGGCCGGAATATAATTGTCTGGTTCGCCAAAGAAGTTAGGCGCAAAAAACACAATTGCGCCCCAAATTGATAAAAATACGCCAAGGCCAAATAGATCCTTCACTGTGTAATAGGGATGAAACGGAATCGATTCTTCTGGCTTGGTGCGCTCAATACCTGTGGGGTTGTTCGAGCCAAAGGTATGCAGGGTGATTAAATGCAATCCCACAAAAGCCACTATCAAAAAAGGCAAAAGATAATGCAACGCAAAAAAACGATTGAGGGTTGGGTTGTCGACCGAAAAGCCACCCCACAGCCAGGTCACAATACTATCGCCCACCAAAGGAATGGCTGAGAATAAGTTGGTAATCACGGTGGCGCCCCAGTAACTCATCTGCCCCCAAGGGAGGACATATCCCATGAAAGCCGTTGCCATCATCAAGAGTAAAATCAACACCCCAAAAATCCACAAAAGTTCACGTGGAGATTTATAAGATCCATAAAATAGGCTGCGGAACATGTGAATATAGACCGCAATAAAAAACATCGAGGCACCATTCATGTGAATGTATCTGATCAACCAACCATAATTGACTTCGCGCATGATGCGCTCAACGCTATCAAAGGCCATATCAACTTGAGGGGTATAATGCATGGCCAAAAAGATGCCAGTCAAAATCATGATGACCAAAGTCACTCCCGCTAGCGAGCCAAAATTCCAAAAATAATTTAGATTGCGGGGGGTGGGATAATCACCTAATTCTTTATCAATAAATGTGAAAACCGGCAAGCGGCGGTCAATCCATCCCATCACGCCTTTATACGGCGAAGATTTGTCCAAAGGATTCTCGTGCATTATTTTCTCCTAGCCCACACGAAGGGTGGAATCATTCAAAAAAGTATATTTGGGAACTTCTAAATTTCGGGGCGCCGGTCCACGTCGAACACGGCCTGAAATATCATATTCAGAGCCATGACAAGGACACAGCCAGCCGCCATATTCTCCGCGACTGTCGGTGGCTTTTTGGCCTAAAGGAACACAGCCCAAATGCGTGCAAACACCGACCACAACCAACCATTCAGGATGAATTTTAAATCGATCTTGATCGGATTCTGGGTCAATTAATTTAGTTAAAGGAATCGCTCGAACATCTTGAATTTCTTTGGCGGTACGGTGTCGAATAAACAAAGGTTTACCACGCCAAAGAACGGTGATCGCTTGTCCTTCAGCCACAGGTTTTAAGTTTACCTCAACGGTGGACGCCGACAAAACATCGCTGGCGGGATTCATAGACCGAATAAAAGGATAAATGAAAGCCCCTGCTCCTACAGCTCCTAAAGCCGAGGTTGCGAGAATTAAAAAATCACGCCGCGGTTTATGAGGCAATACAGGTGGCTCATCGTTCGGCAGATTCTGATGCTTAGCATCCTTCAAAGTAGACGTAATTTCCTCAAAAGGTGTTGGTATTGTCATGAGCCGAAAAGAGTCTCCCAAAAAAAACTTTATCTTCCTTTTTATCATTGAATCAGCTTTATGAGTAGGCTTTTTCTAAAATTAGATTAAATTTTATGAAAGATCATTGCTTTTTTCTAAAATTAATTGCGACTTAGACTTAGTTTTGTGTTTGTTATCGTGAGTTTATCTTATGTGACTTTTAAAGTTACAGATTGTATACGTCGCTTTTTTATTCCTCATCTTCTTTCGAAATCATCTTGCTGCGTGACGCCTTAGACATCGTCTCAAAAATATGAAGGGCTTTATCCCGACTTTTGTAATGATCAACGATGGGACTTGGGTAATTTTTTACCTTATTTTCCATCAACCAAGGTTCGTGAATGAATTCATCAGGCACATCACAAAGCTCTGGCACCCACTCGCGAATATATTTACCCTGCGCGTCAAACTTTTTACTTTGCAATATAGGATTGAATACCCGAAAATAAGGAGATGCATCGGTGCCACAGCCTGCCACCCATTGCCAATTGAAAGGGTTGTTGGCCAGATCCGCATCCACCAATGTGTCCCAAAACCATTTTTCTCCCTCTTGCCAGGAAATAAATAGATCTTTGATCAAAAATGATGCCACCACCAAACGAAGCCGATTGTGCATATAACCGGTTTGCCACAATTGCCGCATGCCGGCATCAACCAAAGGATAGCCGGTTTGACCTTTTGTCCAGGCTTGAAACAAAGATTTATCGTCAGTCCAAGGAAAATCTTCAAATTCTTTTTTTAAAGGTTGTGTAGCGATTTTTGGGTAATGTAAAAGAGTATAATAACTGAAGTCGCGCCATCCCAATTCTTTTAAAAAGCATTCGCCACTTTTTTCACAATGATCGATGACAGATCTCTCACGGACGCGGTGCCATAGTTGGCGCGGACTGATCTCGCCCCAATGAATATGAGGTGACAAATCAGAAATCGCCAAAGCCGCTGGTTGATCACGTTCCGATTTATAACGCGACAACTTTTCATCTAAAAATTCTGTAAATAACACTTGAGCACCTTGCTCGCCGGGTGTCCATATGTCTTCAATACCTTGTGTCCAAGTGAGTTGCGTGGGCAAAAGTTTAAAAGAATCTAACGGCTCTGAAACAACCTTTAAAGATGAATCAAATTTAAGGGATATTGGGCATGGCAATGGTTTAGCGACATTGTCTTGCTTGACACAAAATTTCCAAAAAGGAGAGAAAACTTTGAAAGCATTTCCCTCTTTGGTTTGAAACTTTTTAGAATCAAACATCAATGAGCCGTTGAAAGACTGACCCTCGACCTTTTGCTCAGTGAAATATTTTTCTATATCTTGATCTTGTTGTCGACCCTCTTGATCATACCGATGATGCCAAAAGATATGAGAAATTTTTATCTCTTTATGAATTTCTTTAAAAACATCCAAAGCATTACCTTGACGCAAAATGAGATCAGCTTTACATTTCTTAAGATTATTTTGCAAATCGATCAGACTATGATGAAGCCACCATTGAGCCGCACCGCCAATGGGCCTTGAGCATGTTTGATCATAAATATACAAAGGTAAAATAGGTTGATCTGTCTTAATCGCCGCATCAAGCGCCGGATGATCTGTTAAACGTAAATCATGCCGAAACCAAACCACTGCAACCATTACATCACCTTCATTTTATTGAAGAATTAGTATAAAATAAAATGACTTGAAATTATAGCTATTTTTTTATGATTTATTTTGTTGATAAGCCATCATCAAATAAATTGAAATGCGTTTTAAGCCCGCTTGCGCTTCTTGTTGTTCATTCTTTGTAACGTGTGGTGATATTAAAGCTTTGTGATAATAATTTTGAGATTTTATCCAATCTTCGGACTCTCCTAATTCGTAACCACGTCCCAATATTGTCATGGATTCCGTACATCCCAAATCAGCCGCCGTTTCAAAATAAGACTGTGATGCTTTTGAAAAAATAAAATGATCCATGTCTATTTTACCATGTTCTTTAATGTATTCCGCATAACCACAAGCATTTTGAATTTCTTTATCTCGAAATGCCTGTTGAGCAGCTGATGCATAGTCTCGACGGGCATAATATTCTTCAATAAAATCAAATTCTTGAACAACAGTTAATATAATACCCAGATTACAAAAAGGATAAAATGGCAAATCATTTGTATAATAAAAAAGCATGTCTTTAGCATTTTTAGCTGTATAACTTAGAGATTTTTGTCTGACCAATTTCTTCATGACAGTACAGATACTTGCAACATTTTTAGTAGTCGGAATCATTTTCAAAGGAAGATCAAGTACAAGTTTTTGATAAACTTTTTTAATCATCAAGGTTTCAATAATGATTTGAATTTCAGAATCAAAAAAATCAACTTTGTTCGGATCAATTTTTATGTGCCGATTTATTTTTTCTTGATTCGTTTCGCGATCGCGCTTGCGTTCTTCGAAATCATATTGCAAAGCAAAAGTCTTAGCGACTTCACGTTTGCATTTTTGTGATTCAGTTAATTTTTCTGGATCATTTTTTTCAGAATATATTTCCAAGCCACAACTATTTAATAAGGTACGAATTCGATATTCCATATGTGGAAGGTTTAGATCATGATAAAGATCTGCTAACATGAGCAATCGTTCATTTTTTGAATGTTCTTTTATACAACTTAAAATTCTTGATGTTCTTTGTTCAATTTTTTTACTTTTTTATTTTGCTTTTCACCCATCAGTTCATCAGCAAAAGCCTTTCTGATTTCTGGGGAACACAAATAGTCTGCCATCATTAAATCATAACAAGTTTCATTTTTTAGTAAGTTAAATATGTATTGCTGGCGCCAAGGATTTTCTCTTGTTCTTAAAAATGGATAAAGGAAATTAAGTCCTGATTTTTTTTGATAATATGTATCTGGTGTTTGAAGATCTTTAAGTTCAGCATTATTTCTTTGATCTTGACTAGATAGAAGTTCATATTCAAGTTGTTTTGATGTGCCGACAAAATGTTGAGAAGATATATGATCTGACCTATCTTCAAAATTAAATTCACAAGTCTGTCCCTGGAAATTGAGAAAAAATGATATGAGTAATCCGTATATTGAAATTTTTTGTTTTAACATTTGTACTAATCCTTTAATTTCATATAGATAGCCCTATACTGCCTTATTTTTGAATAGAAAAACAGATCTTTGTTAATAATTTTAAAAAAAATATTGAATGAATATGATGATGAATGCAACACCTGAAATTGTGATTTATAAAGACGAAACCGGCCGGTCAGCCGTTGAAGTGTTGTTTGAGAATGAAACATTATGGTTGTCACTTAATCAATTAGCAACCCTTTTTGAGCGCGATAAATCGGTCATTTCTCGTCATTTAAAAAATATTTTTATATCAGAAGAACTTGATCCTGCTTCAGTTGTTGCAAAAATTGCAACAACTGCTGGTGACCACAAGGTTTATCAGGTTGATCACTATAATTTGGATGTCATTATTTCTTTAGGATACCGCGTCAATTCCAAGCGAGGCATTCAGTTTCGCCAATGGGCCAACCAGGTTTTAAAAGAATATTTGATCTCTGGTTATGCGCTCAATGAGCGAAAATTGTTAAACAAAGGGATGGAAGAGCTGGAAAAGGCTTTGTCCTTGCTGTCTCGCACTCTGGCTCAATCTTTGTTGTCATCAGACTTGCATCAAAAATCTATATATTTAATCAAACATTATGTTAAATCATGGAAACTCTTGCGGCAGTACGATGATCATCAAATGTCTTTGCCATCAGGTTTTTCTCATGAACCAAAATCATTGGAATATGGTTTTTGCCAAGTGCAAATTTTAGATCTGAAAAAACAATTGATGAGTCGCGGCGAGGCCACCGATATTTTTGGTGTTGAAAAAAGCCATGGCCTTCAAGCGATCTTGGGCAATATTGATCAAACATTTGATGGACAGCCCCTTTATAACAGCCTGCAAGCAAGAGCTGCGCATTTACTTTATTTTGTGATTAAAGATCATCCTTTTCATGACGGCAATAAAAGAATTGGCAGCTTTTTATTTCTGCTTTACCTTGCTCTCAATGATATGAACCTTGATAAAATGAATGATTCTTTATTGGTAGCATTGGCTTTATTGGTGGCCGAAAGTCGCCCGAGTGAGAAAGAATTTCTAACCGCTCTTATTATTAACCTGATTACACAAGAGGAAGATGTGGCTCATTAAATCATAATTCTTTACCAATTTCAAAATTAGTTATTTTTTGATGTTGAATCAAATGTTGTTGAAGCACAGTTTCAGCCTCTTCCAATGTCTTGATTCCATACCAAATGCTCTCAGGATAAATTACCATTGCGGGGCCTTTGTCACACAAACCAAGGCATCCTGATTTGGTTACACAGATCTTTTTCAATCCCAATTCTTTGATACGACTTTTAAGATAATGAAGAATTTTGTCAGATCCTTTAGACAAACAACAACCAAATTTATGCCCGTCTGGACGTTGATTTTGACATATAAAAAGATGAAAATCGTATTGTAGACTCATGCATACTCTTTCAAAGGCAAATCATAAGCATCAATAAGAGGCCAAAGTTCTTGAACAATATGATGATATAAATCACGCTTAAATTTTACAATTAAATCAGGTAATTTATCAATTGTTGTCCATCGCCAATCACGGAATTCAGGATCAGCTGTGTTAAGATTGATTTGATGATCAGACCCTTGAAAATGCATGGCGAACCACTTTTGTTGCTGACCACGAAATTTTTTAAGCTTCCAATTTAAGGCAATAGATTCATGAAAGTCGTAACAATGCCAATCTTTTGTCTCACCGATGATAGTCACATTCTCGACACTGGTTTCTTCTTTAAGCTCCCGCAAAGCAGCTTGAATTGGCTCTTCAGATCCATCAATCCCTCCTTGAGGCATTTGCCAACCGTCAACTGACATATCAATGCGGCGCGCAATAAAAATTTCTTTTCGATCATTGAACATCATTATGCCCACACCTTGACGGTAAGGAAGATCATGACTGGATTGATTTACCATGTATTATTTCCTTATCAAATAAGTTAACGGTGCCAAGGCGATACCGCGTTGCGACAAAGTTTTTGACCAAGATGCAATTGTCTCAAGGGTTAAATCGTTGACAAAAGCATAACCAATAGCTTTGCCATCTTTAAGTGCCTGCTGTTCAAGCATAAATAGTTTTGATTTAATATCTTCAGACGACAAGTCAGTATCAATTTGAAAGATTGTCTGGGCACAGGGTAAATTCGCCTCTTGTGCCATGTCAGAAATCAACGAACGCGGCGATGTGTTGGCATCCAAAATCATCAATCCTTCAACTTTCTAATTCATCGATTAAAATTTTTACATCAGAGGATGAAAAAGCAAATCGAGATCCCAAAAAATTGGTGATTCCGATTATTTGTTTGCTTTTTTGCAAGTGAACTTGCAGACGTTGTTGTAGTTGTGAAGCATCAAGACCTGTTAATAATGTACCGGCACCAGGATCACTATCAGGATAATCCAAAGGTTCCATGGGAATCATCATCAACACTTCGTGATTTGCATTAACTGCCGATTGTATCGAGGTTGCGATTTGATCACCATAAGGCAAATATCCAAAAGTTATTTCTTTAGGCAATGACTTTATAGCTTTTTCTGTCAAAGCAGCATCTTCCCCTAATTTTAAAATAACAAGCGTGATCAGCGATAATTTTTCAGGATTGTCAAAAGGTTTGGCATTAAGGTTAAACAAAGCATTTGAGGGTAGTGAATCAGAGGGTGATATCTCTTTAGACACATCATTTGCAAAAGTCTGAGAGAGAAATGCGTGAAACTTTTCAGATGATATGTAAAAAATATCATTTTGTTGATGATTTTGAGCATGATACGCAATTTGTGCCAAAACAAATGTGGGTGTTTCTAGGTTAAAGTTTTGAAGAATTGTCTTAATTGATTCTCGATCTTTAGAAGAGATTTTTATTTGGAGAAGAGGTTGATCCGAAATTTTAGCCAAAGATTCAGGTGCATGAAAATCATTTAAAGCAATGGAGATAGGGTTGGTTTCTTTGAATTTTTTAAGTGTGATCCTTTGATCATAAAGCGAAAATAAATAAACAAATCCTAAAAAGATTAAGGCCGCAAAAACCATAACAAAAGACAAAAAACTTTTACTTTTTAGTTTTTTTGATCCTTGGGATGAAATTCGCCATTTAATATCGGGACGCATCACACTCACTTTTTAAGAAAAACGCACTGTTTTTTTGGATAATTTACTTTCTGAACTCAGTAGATTTTGGACTTTAATAACATTAATTGCTTGCTCTAGTTGAAAATCTTTTAAAGAACCTTCTTTTTCAAGGGTTGTCTCTTTTAAAGGTGATACTGTTTCATTTTGAAGTTGATTGATTTGAGCAGCTGGCTCCTTAGACGATACTGTTGGATCTTTTGTGTGATTAAAATCAATGGCTAACGCCAGATTTGATTCCCGCAAACGTTTGTCTTCCCGTATTGCTTTTAAATCAACTTGTTGTTCAATTTTAACATCGGGAATGATGCCTTGTTTTTGAATTGATTTGCCAGAAGGTGTATAAAAGGCGGCTGTTGTGAATTTCATAGCCCCCCCGTTGGTTAAAGGAATGACATTTTGAATAGACCCTTTACCAAAAGAAGTGGTACCCACAACGATAGCGCGATGTTGATCTTGCAGGGCACCAGCCACAATTTCTGACGAGGAAGCTGTCCCACCATTGATTAAAATCACAAGCGGCATCCCATCTGTCATATCGCCAGAAGTTGCCTGAAACTTTGTGACATTTTTGGCATCTCGTCCTCTCACTGAGACAATTTCTCCTTGATTGAGAAAAGTATCAACCACTGCGATCGCAGGATCAAATAATCCGCCTGAATTATTTCTCAAATCCAAAACATATCCTTGAACTTTAGCGCCTAATTTACTTTTGATTTCAGTGATACTTTTATGTAATTCGGCAACAGTTTCTTTGTTAAAAGTTTTAAGCTGAATATAACCTATTTTGTCTTCTAACCGCCAAGACACTGGTTTGATATTGATGTCTTCGCGTTTAATCTCAAGATCAAACAAATCTATTTTTTGACGTCGAATCGTCAACTTAACAGTTGTATTGGGAAGACCTCTCAGACGATCAGACGCTTCAATTGAATTAAGACCAATCACAGGTTGGTTATCGATCATCACAATATAATCACCTGGTTGAATACCCGCTTTTGCAGCCGGTGTATCAGGAATAGCTGAGATTACGCGCACAACACCCTCTTCCATGATCATTTCAATACCTAAACCCCCATAATTACTGGTCATAGTTTGTTTTTTAATGTCTTGATATTGTTTAGGCGTTAAATAGGCAGAATGAGGATCAAGCGATGTCAACATACCGTTGATCGCACCTTCCAAAAGCTTATCATTGCTTTTAGGCTCGACATACTCACGGCGAACGCGATCTGTGACATAGGAAAAAAACATCATGGCGTCTTGAGCTGTCATATCTTGAGTCGGTTTTATCTCTGCTTCTTTGATAACTTTTGTTTCTGCACATCCTGAAGAGATAAACAACAAAAATATAAAATTAAGCCAAAACTGATAGAGGCTTTTGCAACTAAAAAAATTCAAATTCATAATATCAGCCAGCACTATTTAAGATTTTTATATTTAGATCATATTTAAAGATAATTTTCAAACAATGTTCGCATTTATGGTTATTTTATTTAAAATTTTTTTTATTTTTTGATTAGATTTAATAAAGTTTTTGATGAAATTGTCGTATGAATTGTGCCCGTGCCATGGTTGAATCTGCTTTCCAGTGAATGACGGGACGGGCAAAAAGATTAATACCACCAATCAAATAATGTCTTAATACATAGTCTTCTAGGGTCAAATTTGGATTGCGTTCATGATTGATAAAAATATCATAAAGAACCATAAGCGTTGTGGTACGTCCTTTTCCACCTGCACAGTGAAAATGAAGCCATTGATTATTATCGACCTTTGAAAATAAATCTAAAATCTCGATCATATCCTCATCGGTTGGTTTTGTATGATCGCCAATGGGGATACGAACATAATTATAACCTTGTGTTTTTTCAATAAAATCTTTTTCTGATACAATGTCGTAAGAATTATAATTTTCTAAAATAATTGTGTCTGTGTTTTTAAAAAGTCCATCTGATTTTTCTAAAACAACTTTAATTTGTATCCCAGGTTGATGCCGAAGGTCATCGATCCATTGCCTTTCTCGAGCTTCAATTTCACGATTAGACACACCAAAATTTAAACAATTACCTGGAATATAATGGCTTATGGGCGCGCCTTTGACAAAACAATGAGATTCTTCACGCAGATCAATATTGATTAAAGAAGAAGGTTGTCCCCCTCGTTGTTGAATTTGAGCCAAAATCCATTCAAATCCAAGACAGGTAAATTGTGCGCTGCCTGACATATTCAGACTTTCAAGACCATCATTGGACGGTATGGTGCAAAAGGTTCTGATTTGTTGATCAACATCCAAATAATTTAGCGCACCTGATTGCAGCTGAGCCATACGATCAGGACGATACAGATCTTTTGTTGAATGAAAACTTTTAGGCGCAATTTCCGTTAAATTTAAACTATTAAGTATATAATAAGATTGATCTTGATCTTGTAATTTAAAAGGATAATGAGAAGAAAATTCTGTCATATTAAATAGCCATAAAAAAGGGCCTTGACGGCCCTTGATTATTTTTATCGTTTTGAGAATTGGAAACGCTTACGCGCTTTGGCTTGACCATATTTTTTCCGTTCAACAATACGACTATCGCGTGTTAGGAATCCAGCGCTTTTCAAAATACCACGAAGTTCAGGATCGTAATAGGTTAAAGCTTTGCTGATGCCATGTCGAATAGCCCCTGCTTGACCTGATAATCCGCCGCCCACAACCGTGCAAAAGACGTCAAATTGTGTTTCACGACTTACATTTCTAAAAGGTTGATTTACAATCATTTGCAACACGGGTCGTGCAAAATAGGCACGTCCTTCGCGACCATTAACGCTGATTTTGCCAGAACCTGCTTTAATCCAAACACGCGCAATGGCATTTTTTCTTTTGCCCGTTGCATAAGCACGACCAAGAGCATCCAATTTTGGACCTTCTTGTATATTTTGTACAGTGGCATTTGAATCAGAATGTTTTTTTGTGGAAACGTCAGCTTCAGGTGTATTAGAAGACAAAATGGCTGTTTTTAAATCTTCGAGTCCAATATGTTCTTGTGACATTGTCTCTTAACTCCTTCTATTTTTTTCATTCATGGCGCCTACATCCAAAAGTGTTGGTTGTTGTGCCACGTGAGGGTGCTCAGCACCTGCGTATACGCGTAAATTACCAAATTGTTGACGTCCCAAAGGGGTCTTAGGAATCATGCGTTCAACAGCTTTTTGGACAACTCGTTCTGGAAAACGACCTTCCAAAAGTTGTCCAGCGCGACGTTCTTTAACACCACCGACATAACCTGTGTGCCAGTAATAAATTTTATCTTTTAATTTGTTTCCTGTTAAATGCACTTTCTCGGCATTGATCACCACAATATGATCACCACAATCCACATGAGGCGTGTAATCAGGACGATGTTTGCCACGCAAACGCAATGCAATATAAGATGCTAAGCGACCAAGAACCATACGTTCTGCATCGATAACAATCCAATTTTTTTGAACCTCAGCGGGTTTCAAGGACAAAGTTTTCATTTCAACTTATCTTTCAACTTAATAATTTTAAGTACTAAATGAGGGTATTTGATTCTTCTGATACAGCACCTACCCGGGTGTCGTCAATCACAAAATGCCTTTTCTTAGATTGAAATTTGATCAAAATCATTTTTTTTAATATTTTTTATTTGTTGTTTCCAACTTTGATTCTCATTACAAAAAAAATTTTGATCGACAAAATTTAAAAAATGAGCCATACAATATCATCGATGTGACAAAAAATTTAAAATAATGATACAAATACTTTATTCTATCTTATTTATTATGATCTTATCTTTTCCAAATCATGCTGAAGTTTTGGATAAACAAGGAAATCCATCATCACAAGTTCAACAAATTATTAAAAAGTTTCACCTCTATTTAAAATCAGCCAAAAACATTGATTCCGATATCAAATCTAAGATAGATAGTGAATCAATACTTTCTACTCAAGAATTAAATCATATTGCTCAAAAATTTTTCTTAAGACCTAAAGGATTTGGAAGATCATCACCTGGAGCACATGCACATTATAAAAATATATGCGCGTCTTTGAACGATAAAGATCAACAAGAACTTATCGAGTTGTTTAAAACAATTGGCGACATTGACACTGTTTATCCATCTAATATTCATGCTCAACCAGACTATATTCTTATTCAAGGAGCAACTGTGCCAAATATGAGACAACGGGTTATGTTTCTGGCTGATTTGATTACAACAGGTCAACTGAGACTTAAGAAATCCACCCAAATTATTTTTTATCTGGTGAAAGATCTCTATACAATTCAGAAACCAATGATGTGTTGATGAACACGGCTCCTTATAAATCAAATCCTGAATGGCATATTCAAGAAAAACATCTTCCGACAGATGAAAGACATGCAGCCGAAATGGTGTGGGCGCAATTAGATTTGCCAAAAGAATTGAGAATAAAAGATCTTCTTTTTATAAAATCAGACAAGAAAACCACAGAAACACGTGCTCGAACCGAAGATTGCGTGGTCACTTTATTAGAACAAGAAGATCTTAAACCAGGTCTTTATTATATTATCTCAAGTAATCCTTTTATTTTTTACCAAAAAAGGGTCACAGAACTTAAGTTTCAGCAAGCAGGTCATAAGAATAATTTTATATTTGAAGGAATAGGTAAAGAGGCCTCTGTGACATATCAACCACGTGAAATTCTTATTGGAATACTTATGGATAACTTGGCGCGATGTCTTTATGTTGAAACAGAATTTTTAAAGTTACCTCATAAATAAGCTATTTATGCCAAAGTCATTTTAATTTTCAGCTAATAAGATATTTATATAATCTTAGCAATTGCCTCAGCTAACACCTTAATTTTTGTTTGATTTTGAATTTGAATCAGACGCTCTTTGATAGACGACGTTATCTCTTGGGGATAGTGTTGAAAATATAAAACAACACCCAGAATTCGACCTGGTTGATCATCGTTTGCAAGCCATTCTTGAGGCGTGAACAAATCAAAAACACCAATAACCCTTAAAGAAGGAAGAAGTGTTATAATGCTTCGTGAAATTTTATCAATTTTAGTTTGATTTTCAGGTGCATCACTTTTGGTTAAAAGTTTATTTAAAAGAGCCACATTATTTAGAGTTGCAGCCACTGTTCCTTTACGTGCGGGCCCTGATTCTCCCGTATAAGGATTGGTCGATATTAAATCATCCACCCCTGCCGCTAAAATGCTTTCAGGTGTAAAAACTTCGGTTTGGTTTACATATAAAAACTCAACAGGGGTATCTAAAGGCATTTAAATTTTTATCCTAATATTTTATTTAAAGTTCTGTTTGATATTATAAAACAAACATCTTTTATATCAATTGCTTTTAAAAAATCTTGATCATGACAAATAATCATTATAGCACTTGGGTATTGCTTTAAGACACTTATGATATGATTCCTTGTAAGCGTAATTTTGAGAGATTTATAATATTTTCAATTAATCTGATTACATTCCCAAGCTTCAACTTTCCATATCTTATCATGGGGGAAGTATTGATATTTTCTGAAAACAGTGTTTTCAAATCCATGAAATTAAATGTAATCTTTTGCTTATTGAAATATAAAATGCTTATCTAATAATTTTAATTTTAATTTTCAAAAAAGTGTAAAATCTATTTTTAATTTATAATATTTAAATAATAGATAAAAAATATTTAATTATATAATAGAGAAGCAGTTTTTATTACTTCAATATATTCAAAATTATTGACAATAAATTTTATTTGACTTATATATCAAAGAAAATTTAATTCTTTATTGGAAAGATTTTACACTATGAAAAGTTTGTTTAAAAAGAATGTGTCTTTTATTGCCTTAATGGCAATGATATTTTATTCGTCTGATGGTCATGCTGTGGTTGATCCCCGTGCTTTAAAAAATTTAACAAAATACTTTAATCCAGGAAAAGAAAATTTTTCACCTATTTTTGGTATGATGACTTTTCCACAAGAAAATTACAATATTCGATTTTTGGGATCTACTGCACCTGCTTACAAAGGTACTGATCAAGATCGTCATTATATAAAAGATCAATCTCACATTTATAAAGTAAAAACAAATAACGGCGTCGTTGAAGTCAAAGACCATGTATGGATTTTGAATAAATTTCTTTTCAGCTCTGCTAAAGGTGAACTTGCGTTAACCAAAGGGGGGCAAAATGTAACAAGCTTGAGCGAAGTCATTGATCCGATTATTGTTGCTCGCATATTAAATTTTGTGGACGACTTAAGGTCATTAAGAACATCAACTTTTAAAAGAAATTCCAATTACCGCGTTAATATTTCCAAACAGGTTGATAAATTAAAAAATGACTTAAAATTATCTATCAATAAGAAAATTCAAAATGATAGAAAAGACCCTATTCACAATTTATTAAAAGAATTTGTCTCAATTATTGATAATGCTTTAATTCAAGAACTTGAGCAAAATAATGATAAGAAGTTTTTGTACCCCACTCATTCTATTGAAAAAATAATTTGGTCTTATGCGAATCAGTGTCTGTCTTCTCAAAAAGAAATCTGGGAAGTTATGTTGAATCTTAATTCAAGCATCATTAATGATGAGAAAAAAGAAAAGCTAAAATCCTATGTTACACAAAATGCAAATCAAAGTGATTATTTAACAGCAGATGACATTCGACATATTGTTCAGGAAAAAAAACCTTCAGAAATAACTTTAGATGATCAATATACTCTTTCATATACTTCAATTTTATTAAATTCAACAAATCCGACGCCTTTCATCAATTTTAAAATGCCGACTGCGGCTAAAGTTAATGTTTATGATAGAGAAAAAAATCTTTTTTCTGAAGAAAAGTTTGGCGATTGTGTTGAAAATTCAATTGGTCAACTGATTCAACTTTTAACTTGGGATCCGCAAAGCGAAACTTTTATCATTGACCCTATTTTAGATCATATAAAATCTATGCCCCCTTATCTTTATTCCGAAAATCTTATAATTTATTTAAAGGCTTTAACAGTTTATTTGGTAAATTCCACAGATAGCAGCCTTCGAAATATGCTGAATGCTGTTGTGGCTGATTTAAACGGCCCTAGAGAACTATATGATAAAAATAGAATTGCTTATGACTGTTGCTTTGAAGATACCAATGATTTAAGAGCAGGGTTTATTAATATAATCAACGTTTTTAATAAAATTTTAAATTTAGATATATCAATACCTAATGAAAGCAATATAGAAAATGACAGGGAATGGTTAAAAGAATCTTTAAATTTTATTTTTAATAAATTTAATCCTCGTCAACGCTATTTAATTGATACCGAATCTATTGACTTTGATAATTCAATATTAAGAGGTTCTATAAAAATTAAATTCTTGTCCTTAAATAATAAAGAAATTTTATCATTTTCTTATAGCCATTATACACAAAATCGCATGATTTCCGAAAATGCAGAAATTCTTGGATTAAAAAATCTAATCGAAGAAAATATTCAACAAAAAACTTTGCCTTATCAAATTAAACAAAATCAAGATCTAGATCTAGATCTAGAAACACAAATCTATAAATTCTTTTTTGAAAAGGATTTAGAAAAATTGTCTTCTAAAAATTTAGATAAAAAATATTTTATTGAAGATTTAATAGAAAATTATAAGATTTGGTCTTATCACGATAAAGTACAAGGAATGTCTCAACTTAAAATTTTACAAATTCAACAATTTTTAAAAAATGTTTTGAAATTTTATTCATTTGAAGATATTGAACCTTGGCTCTTACACTTAACACAATTAAAAGGCTTAGAAGATATTTTTCCTTTTGAAAGTTTTACTTCTAATATTATTAATGTAAAAGACTCCAATTCAGAGATAAAAAAATTTAAAATTATCCCCTTATTTGATTTATCAGAAAAGTTTAGCTTTTATAATCTTAAATTATATCATAACCCATCAAATCTTACTTTTAAAAGCTTAATGTCTTCTTTAAAAACTTTAAATTTAAATGACATTAAAAACCTTTTTAAAATTACGAATCTTGAAAATTGTCCTCAATTAGAGAATCTTTCTATTGAAAATTGTCTTGAATTTGAAGAGTTGGTTTTTCTGGATAAAATGAACCATCTCAAGTCAATAAATTTAGAAAATGTCGGTCTTAGAAAATTAGATTTGCTTGAAAACTGTCCTCAACTTAAACAATTAAGAATTGTTAATATGCATCAATTTGAACAACCTATTGTCTTGTTTAATAATCAACTTGAAGAAATTATAGTCTTTAATACAGCTATTACAAATCTTAAAGTATTCGAAAATTGTTTTGAACTTAAATCCATTAATGTTAAAAAAAATAGAAATCTTAAAGATTTCGTAATTTATAATTTTTCTTCTCAACAAAAGGTAACTTCAGATACGATTTTCACGGTTATTAAAAAATTAAACCCTCATGAAGACGCTACATTTGGTTACTCGAATTTAGATATTGATGAATTATGTTTTAACTTGATGATATCGGGAGATTCTAAAACTTTAACCCTTGATCACCACTGGTTAGATAAAATAAATTTATCTGATTATGCCTGTCTTGAAGAATTAAATATTCAAAAATGTCATAATAATTTTGAGATGATATCAACAATACCTTTGTCAAATCTTAAACGTATTAATATAGATTCAAGTGGATTAAAAGAAATAGTCCTTTCTGGAGATTACCCAAATCTTACGGAATTTAAAATTTCGGAAAATTCTGGATTAAAAAAATTACGTTTTGAAGGTTTACTACCAAAATTAAGTGAAGTCGAATCAAATCAACCCTATACTATACCAGAAATTGAAGACGCAAATAATACAATTAAAATTCGTTCAGCAAATTCTACGAGAGTAGTGCCTAGCCTTACGATTTTAAGCGAGGCTGATTTCATGTTCGCCCTAAAAGATTTTAACATGGATGAAGATACTAAGAAAAAAATGTTAGAGAATTTTCAGCAAGTGGCTCAGAAAAGAGCAGAAGGAAATGATTCAGATGTTGACGTTGTTCAGCGATCAACATCTTCGGATTCAAAAACCAATGAAGAATGTCGTATTATGTAGTTTAAGAAGTTAAATAAATATTTCATTAATTGTCTTCAGAAATATTAAAGAGAATCTTTGAATTCTCTTTAATATTAAAAACTGTTACAATAATTCTAGTTAAATTTTTATTAAAAAAAGAATATGAAAATATTTGCAAAACATCTGTTGATACTATTCCTAAGTTTTACAGTGTTGCCTTCATCAGCCAATGCCAATGCAGGACTACCAATGATCATTATTGCCTGGCCTCTGTTCGTGTTGGCCTTTATTCCTATTGTACATATGGAATGGTTAACCTTAAAAGATCATCTGTTAGACTGTTCATCCAAAAAATTATATTGGACAGCTTTCAACGCTAATTTAATGTCAACACTTGTAGGAATTCCAATTGCTTGGGGGCTTATGTTATTTCTTCAAATTATTGTTGGCGCCACCGGCGCATATCCAATATTAACACCATTTTGGCGATATTTTTTAGGGGCAACAGTGCAATCCGCTTGGCTTATTCCTTATGAAGATCAATTTGATTGGATGATTCCAACCGCCTTAATTGTTCTTCTGTTGCCGTTCTTTTTTATCTCTTATGCTCTTGAGATGAAAATGTCTTTGTGGCTTTTGCGTCGGGAATCAGCAAGCCATGATGATATTAAAAAAGCTGTGTGGAGAGCCAACATTAACTCTTATGGAATGTTATTTGTTTTAATCATCGCCATTTTAATTTTCTCATACTTAATTTTAGACTAAATAATTGCATCTTTGACTTAATGAATGTATGAAAAATATAAAGATATCTTTATTTAAGGTTTAAAAAATTGTATGTGTGGCAAACAACTATAAAAAAAATATTTCATATCTTTATTGGATTATTTCTTTTTGTCATTTTTTCAACAGCTTATGACTCACACGCAAAAGTTCAAGAAACGCTGAATATTTATACCTCTCATGGTTACCTGCCGCCGCAAATTATCGCTAAATTTGAGAAAGAAACCGGCATTAAAATATTGGTTGATTTTTTTGACAGTGACGATGTCTTGGAAGCCAAATTGCTTTCGGGTGCCACTGGATACGATTTGGTTTTTCCAACTGCCTGGCCTTATGTGGTACGTCAAGTATCGGCTGGTTTTTATCAAGAAATTGATTTTTCTAAAATCCCCAATGCTGCTGGTATTGATTCATTTTTCAGAAAAAGTCTTGAGGGCAGCCATCAAGCCAATCGGTATGCCATTCCTTTTCTATCGGGTATTGTTGGGTTTGCCTATAATATTCCTCATGCCGAAAAACAAGATCCGCCTTTGCCGCTAGACAGTTGGGCAATGTTTTTTGATCCCAAAGTGATTGAAAAAATGGCCTCTTGTGGCGTTGTGATGTTGGATGATCCCACCGATGTGATTGTCGTGGCTAAACTTTATTTGGGCATTGATCCGGTGTCTGAATCCAAAAAAGATCTTCAACGTGTCATTGAATTGTTACAAAAGGTACGCCCCTTTATCAAACGATTTGATCTGTCACGCTCTAATGATGAAATTGCCAGTGGCGAGATGTGTCTTGTACAACATTGGATGGGTGCGATCGCCGGTTCTTATGAACATTTGGATGATCAAGCCAAACGCTCTGCGATCAAACTTGTCATTCCTAAAGAAGGCAGCGTCATGTGGCTAGATGTGATGGCCATACCCAAAACCGCATCAAGACCCGATCTTGCCTATAAATTTATCAATTTTATTCTGGCACCGGAGAACATTGCCCTTATTACCAACGAAACATATTATGCCAATCCTATCTCTGCCTCATTGCCCTTTGTTGACCCTCACATCAAATCCAATGAAACGCTCTTTCCTTCTGCTAAAACACTTGATAAAATCGTGCTTCATAAATCATTTTCGCCGTCTTATCAAAAAATGATGACACGTGCTTTAACAAAAATACGATCAGGGCGCTGATTATTTTTTTCAAAATTTTTAAGGAGAATATCTAATGGCGCTCGCTGATCGTCCCTCTAAAAGACTTGAGCCATGGCAAGATCCTAGAGCTGTTCCTTCCATTATCATCGATCATATCTCGTGTAATTTTCAAGGTATGGTGGCGGTTAACAACGTGTCTCTTGATATCTATCAAGGCGAGTTTTTTTCTTTACTGGGAGCATCTGGCTGCGGCAAAACCACACTCTTAAGATTGATTGCAGGCTTTGAAACGCCTTCTTCTGGACGCCTTAAAATTGATCAAGTCGATATGACATCGATGGAGCCTTACAACCGCCCTGTCAATATGATGTTTCAATCTTATGCTTTGTTTCCTCATATGACCGTTGAGCAAAATGTGGCCTTTGGGTTGAAACAAGAAGGTATGACGCGTGCCTTAATTCAAGATCGCGTCCGCGCGATGCTCGACTTGGTTCATATGGGCAAGTACGCGGGCCGCAAACCCGATCAACTATCTGGCGGTCAAAAGCAGCGAGTGGCACTCGCGCGTTGTTTGGTAAAACAACCACGCGTTCTTTTGCTGGATGAACCGTTGGCAGCTCTTGATAAACAATTGCGGGAACAAACTCAATTTGAATTGGTCAACATCCAAGAAAGTTTGGGTATTACCTTTATTATGGTCACCCATGATCAAGAAGAAGCCATGACCATGTCAACACGCATCGGTGTGATGGAAGAAGGACGTATCCGGCAAATTGGTACACCTACCGAAATTTATGAATATCCCAATTCCCGTTTTGTGGCTGATTTTATCGGTGATATGAATGTTTTTGAAGGTTTTGTGACCGAAGATGAAGCCGGTCATGTCAGCGTGAATTCAGAGGAAGCTGGTTGCGAACTTTATGTCAGTCATTCGTCTTCAGCACCTGTGGGCGCGCAAGTGGCCGTTGCCATTCGGCCTGAAAAAGTTTTAATCTCTAAGGATCCGATTTCTCTGGGCCGCAATAGCACCAGCGGTATTGTCAATGAAATCGCCTATCTTGGTGATGTATCAATTTATCATGTTAAATTGGCATCTGGCAAAACTGTTTTGGCAACCTTGACCAATCAATTCCGACTGGCCGAACGGCCCATTAATTGGGATGATGAAGTGTATCTTTCCTGGCGTCCTGAAAATGGCGTGGTACTCACCGGATGATTATGCTTCAAATACTCTTAAAATGGTTCAAGTTCTTTCGTCTTAACCGTTTATTTGGACGGGCCATGGTGATTGCCCTACCCTATGGTTGGCATATTGTTTTCTTTCTGATTCCTTTTATCATCGTCTTGGGTCTTAGTTTTTCAGAAAGTATTCTCAGCGCCCCGCCTTTTACCCCTTTGTTCACGTGGGTTGATGATAGTTTTTTACAACTCCGTTTAAACTTTGGTAATTATATTGTCTTGTTTGAAGATGATTTTTATATCTCAGCTTACTATGAATCTTTAAAAATTGCGGCCACGGCTACGTTCTTTTGTTTCATCATCGCCTATCCTATTGCCTATGGCATTGCCCGTGCCTCGCCTTCCATGCGCATTATTCTATTAATACTGGTGATTTTGCCTTTTTGGACATCATTTTTGATCCGTGTCTATTCTTGGATTGGTATCTTAAGCAATCAAGGTCTTTTAAATTCAGCCCTTTTATCACTTGGAATCATTAAAAAACCGTTATCCCTCCTCAATACACATTTTGCGGTCATTGTGGGTATTGTTTATTCTTATCTGCCTTTTATGATTTTTCCGCTCTATGCTGCTCTTCAAAAACTTGATCCCCAAATGTTAGAAGCCGCATCAGATTTGGGATGCAAACCTTTGAGAGCTTTTTTTACCATTACTCTCCCTCTTTCCATGCAAGGGGCCATTGCAGGTTCCATGTTGGTATTCATCCCGGCTATTGGCGAATTTGTCATCCCTGAACTTTTGGGCGGGTCTGACACGTTGATGATTGGCAAAGTTTTGTGGACAGAATTTTTTACCCATCGAGATTGGCCCATGGCATCTGCCTTGGCGGTTACCTTGCTGACGTTCCTTGTTATCCCCATCATTGCCTTTCAAAAATTGCTTTTGCGTACCCAAGAAAGGCGCATAAAATTATGAAAAAACGATCTCATTTTTTGCTCCTCAATCTAATGATCTTGGGATATGCCTTTATCTATGCCCCGATTTTGACGCTGATTTTGTTTTCTTTTAACAAATCTCAAGTCATCACCACCTGGACTGGGTTTTCATGGAAGTGGTACCAAGCCTTGTTTTCAGACAAAATGATGCTCAATGCGGCTTTTCTCAGCTTAAAAATCGCCTTTGTCTCAGCCAATTTTGCCATCATCATTGGCACCATCGGTGCTTTAGTGATCACGCGTTTCAAATCTTTTCGGGGCAAAGCTTTTTTAAATGGTTTGGTGACAGCACCTTTGGTCATGCCTGAAGTGATGTCGGGACTTGCCATCTTACTGTTGTTTGTGGTGCTTCAACAAACTTTTGGTTGGCCTCGAGAACGTGGCATCACCACTATCACGCTGGGGCACATTACGTTGTCGGTTGCCTATGTTTTGGTGATCATTCGAGCGCGTCTTAATGAATTTGATCATCAATTGGAAGAAGCCGCCCTTGATCTAGGGGCCAAACCTTTGACTATTTTTTTCAAAATTACTTTGCCTCTGATTATGCCGTCCATTTTATCAGGCTGGCTTTTGGCCTTTACGCTTTCTCTCGATGATGTGGTCATTGCCAGTTTTCTCTCAGGCCCCGGTGCCACAACCCTTCCCATGATGATTTTTTCAAGTGTTCGTTTTGGCTTAAGTCCTCAAATTAACGCGCTTGCCACAATTATTATCGGCATTGTCGCAACTGGTGTTATACTTGCGGGCTGGATCAATTATAAGACGTCGCGGTCATTAAAAATTTAAAGGATAGATCATATGCTGGCATCGACTTTTAAAAAACCACATATTATTGTTTTGGGAAATGAAAAAGGTGGTACCGGGAAATCAACGATTTCAATGCATTTGATTGTTCATTTAATACGCCTGGGATATAGTGTCGGCAGCATCGACGCCGATGCCCGTCAAGGGACACTCACGCGTTATCTTGAAAACCGACAACAGTCCATTAATAAAATTCACAAAAACTTGCCCATCAGCGAACATTTTCCTTTGACACGTGCTGATTTTAACATGCGAGAAGAAGCCGAAGCGGATGAGAGAAAACGTCTTCAAGAGTGTCTTGAGAAATTATCGAACAAAGATTTTATTGTCATCGACACACCGGGCACCGATAATTTTTTATCTCGTTTGGTGCATTCTCATGCTGATACCCTCATTACACCCCTTAACGACAGTTTGATCGATTTTGATATGTTGGGCCGGGTTAATTTTGAACGTCAAATTGAAAAGCCCAGCACCTATGCCGAAATGATTTGGGACCAACGTAAGCATCGTTTGATGCGTGATGGCGGTAAAATTGATTGGATTGTCCTGCGCAATCGACTCAGCAATTTGATGGCCCGTAATAAAGAAGAAATGCAGAATCTGTTGAATTTATTGTCTCAACGCATTAAATTCAGATTGGCCTCAGGCTTTAGCGAACGGGTGATTTTTCGGGAGCTTTTTCTCTCAGGCCTTACCCTGCTAGACTTGCCTGACATCGGTGTTCCTTTAAACATTTCCCACGTTGCGGCCCGTCAAGAGCTGAGAGATTTAATTGACGTTTTGGGCCTGCCGACAGTGGCAGAAAAATAGATAGAGATTATATAAATCATGCCCATTATTTTAGGTGCCTTCGTTGTCTTTTTGGTCTTCATTTGCGCGCGACTTTTTTTAAATGCCAAGCCAGAAACTTTAATGCTCTTGTTGAAAAGTGTATTAGGGGCTGTTGCCATCGTGGTCGTGGTTGTGTTGATGTTGAGTGGACGATTTATCAATGTCATCGTTGGTCTTGCGGCACTGATGGCTCTCTTGCCTTCTTTACGAAATTTTTTTAAAAATCAAATCGGCAAAAAGCGACCAACGATCGCAGATCCTTTGTCATCCATGACTGTGCCACAAGCCTGTGACATTTTAGAAGTATCATCCGACGCCACAGCACAAGAAATCAAAGCGTCTCATCATCGCTTGATCCAAAAAATTCATCCTGATCAAGGCGGATCTGATTATCTTGCCGCCCAAGTCAACCAGGCCAAAGAAGTGTTAATGGCGCATCGGAAAAATAAATGAAAACTTGTGTGTTCGTATTGTATTCAGATAACCCCAGTTATGTTTAAGGATGTAGAAAAGGCTTATTATGTCTAAGTTGATAATTGATAAGCGCTGCTAAGAGATAAGCGAGGGCATTGATGGGACAACGATGTCTGTGATGAATGAGCGTCCCTAAAGACTTGAGGGAGGAAAAGATGGTTTCAATAAAGCCTCTTTTTTGCAGCATAGCCTTGTCTTTAAGAGACATAAGTTTATTCTTCATCTTCTTTTTAATCTTTATAATGAGGGTAACCTCTTGATCAAACAGGTCATCGAAGAGGGCTTGAGACAGATAACCCTTGTCTCCTATGACTTTGGCTTTAATGCCTTTGAGCAGATCTCTCACAGGTGTTCGATCATTGACATGACCAGGTGTGATTTGAAGCCGGATCAGCTATCCTTGAACACTTTTAAGCAAACATAAAAGAGCCGGAAAGGCTTGCTTGATCAGTGTTACAAATCGAGGATAGCTTACAAGGGTTGGAAACAAATGACGATCTCGCGCGCACAGATCAAGGTAAAAATACGTCAAACACGTCCGATTCGATTGATGATAGGCAATCAGGATTGTCAGCACTTCAGACAAAGTCATCTGACCTGACCGCCTACGTTTGCGTGAGCCATCTGAAAGGAACTGAGCTTGATATCAAGGTAAAGCCCTAACAAAAATCATCGATAAAGACGAACAAAGTATCGTAATCTATCACAGGTGGGATATCCTTTTTGAGATTTAACACCCAAAATGATATCCCAACATCTTCAATTCCTTAACTTATTTTTATGCCTTAAACATAACTCGGGTTATGTTAAATCTCTGAAAACAAATTTTTACCATTAATAAAATGCCTTTCCAAAACATTTATAGCTGATTGCATATATAATTACTCAATGTTATAAATAGGGATGAGTTACGGATATAGTACAGATTTACGGTCTCGTGTTGTTGAGTATTTGT
>JBPBPI010000106.1:0-4478 GCA_050954885.1 Janthinobacterium lividum
ACGCTGCAATTTCGGACGTGCGGGTTTGGCTACGCGAAGCGGTAGAGGCGCCAGTTGGTCCAACATTTCCATCGGGTCGACGCGCTCGCCTGCGGGTGGCGTGACGACAATACGCGGAGCAGGTCGGCGCAAAAGTACCGGCTCATGACGTATAGCTTGTCGGATTTTATTCGCAGCTGGCGTGTTGTCCAAAAACGATTTTGTGCGCTCGGCGCCGCGAGTGACGGCCGGGGGCGGCAACAAAATTTCAGCGGGCTGAATATGCGAGCGAACGTCCTCGTAGGACTGTTGCATGATAGGCTCTAACGACAACGCCTCAAGCGTGGTCCCCCTATAGAAATCCTCCTCTTCATCGGTGAGATACGTATCCAGTGTGAGGCTTTGACCTGGGCGTCCACGCGCGACATCCTCATCAAAACGTACCGCACCGCGGCAACGAAATTCGTCAATATCTGTGTCCTCGGTCGAAGCGCGACTGAGGCTGTGGCTTAATCTTCGCAGCATAGAAAGCCTCCTCGTTTCTTTTGTCGTAATGGTGACACGGCGCGTGCTGCAAACCTACCAGAACATCGGCGGTCGTTCTGTGGATGGCATTGCAATGGACATCTTGCGCTGCTTCATCGCAAAATAAACGGGCCCCAACAAAGGACTTTGTCATGAACACACCTCCAATCGATGTAAGACGCTCCCGAAGCCCTGCGCCCCATGCGCCAGAAGCACGCAGCGGACGGTCCTCTTCGCGCTCGCGCCCAGGTCTTGTCCGTCGCGACAGCTCCCCCATGGCCAAAATTGTGACCTACGGTCTCATGGCGAGCAGCGCAGCGCTCGCTGCCGCATTGCCGCACAGCGGAGTGCAACAGCCAATGGCGTCGCGTCCGCAGTTAGGGCGACGCCCAAGCCGTTTCGATGAAGACATGCAGCAAGTCGGTTTGCGACGGCGAGACGATGTGAATTGGCAGCAAGCTACAGCGGACGTAAATTGGGACAATGCTTTAGAAGGCGTGGATTGGAGCAAGGTAGATTACTCGGGCGCTGGTGCGGCATCTGCTTCGCCTGTTCCGAAAGCTCAAGCGACGCCCATCACAAACGCACAAATGGCTCCAGCCGCTCAACAACCTATGATGGCCCCCGCAGCGCCCGCTGCGCCCGCGAGCACAACGCTGGCGACTCAGGTTGCACCTTCTCCTAGCGCGGCTGCAACAGACGCACCCGCCGCTACCGCTGCGGCCGGTGATTACTTTGCGGGCATTGATGAGACGCACAATGCAGTGGCCATCGTCTGGAAGGGCGATTACGACGCGACTTTTAACGTGTACGCCAACAACGGCCCATATCAGCCGGGTCTTGGCGCGGCTTACAAGACGGTGACTGTTAAAGCAGGTAGTAACGGGCTTGTGACACTGCCTGATTCCTTCTCTGGACGCGTGCAGTTGATGAGTGGCGCGCAGGGCAAAGCAGATGATGACGCTACGTGGGCCGAGATTGCATTTCAGCAATGGCAGGGCTTAACTTTTTTCGACATCAGCTGCATTCGCGGCGTCAATGCGGGCTTAACAATGGCCGCCTCCGACGGCTCGCAAACCGCGAGCATTCCCGCCAACATCATGGAAATGGCGCCTCAGAACATCAAAATCCAAGATTCTGGCGGTAAGTGGGTCATTCAAGACACAGAGGGATACGACGGCAGTCTGCATCAAGGGTCGATCGATTGGCTGCATTCGCAGTTCAAAATCTCCGATGCCTACGTTCGCAATTTTGAAGATGAAAGCACCAAGTCTACCAAGGACAGACATTTGACGGTGACGTTCAGCGTCTAAGATGTCGCAACAATAGCTATCTGACGGCACAGCATAGCCGCATGGAGACGATACGCTATCGTTTCTGTGTGGCTATGGCTTATGTTTTGCTCAACCGAGGAGCGTGCATATGATCCCGTCACAATCCGCTACTTCCAGTCCATGCAACAAATCCGTAAGCGATAAGAGACGCGACAAGTTGCCTGCGCCTGTGATGCAGCGTCATCTTCAACAACTTGTGCGCGATAAATCCTCGCGTCGCCCGCGTCCCGAATTGCACCTACATATCCCACACTCGAATATCACCAAAGCGGATCATTACATCGAGGCGATGCAGCGTGACCAAGCGCGCATGTTTTGTACCGAACTCGATAATCGCGTGCACGTTCATCGCGTGCCAGACGTTTATGTCGACCTTATGATTCCTGCACCGCGAGGACAGGCACGCGCCGGCGTGGTCTATCACGAGATGGAGGTCTGGGACGATCACGAGGCGTGCACGCAGACGTGGAGCGAGTGGTTTGCGGGCATCGGCGCAGACATTGAGGCGTTCTGTCGCAGGTGGTTGGCGAGACGACGCGATCGCGATGAGGTGGGCTTTTTGCCATGACACTGAGGTGGTGCAGGCGCTGCATATAGCGCATGAGGGCAAGATGGCAGAGCATGGCTCATTTGCACCCGAAAGGGCATATCAGTCAAGTAAGCCCTTGCGTTAGGTTGGAAATTCCAAGATAACGCAAGCATGAACTCTATGGCGGGCATCAATAAGGTAGTCGCCGACAGGCGATTCGCGGTCTTCCGAGGCAAGGCCCGGATTACGGATGCCGAGGCGCTTGGGTGTCTTCTGCTCCTATGGAGCGCCAGCCGTGATGCCAAAAAGTCGCAGGCGACGCGCGAGCACATCCTCAACTGGCTACCGTTGACCGGGCAGGATGAGGAGCAGGTACTTAAGGCGCTGGGCGCGGCTGGTTATCTGCTTGAGGCGTCAGATGCTCAGCTGATCATCGTCGATAACGTCGCCGCTCAGGCTGAGTATGAACGGCGCGCCGCCATCGGTGCGATAGGCGGCAAAGCATCGGCTGCCAGGCGCGCCAAGAAAGTGCGCAAAAAGCGCGTGGCGAAAGTCGCGGTCGAGCATTCAAAAGCGATGGTATCGGGTGTCGAGACGACCCTCTCGCTAGGCGCACAGGCTTGGAATGCTTACGCCGCTGCATACGAGCAACGGTGGCGCACGCCGCCTGTTTCCAATGCAACTGTCCGAGGACAGATGGCTGCTATTGTCAAACGCATCGGCGCACGCGCACTCGCTGTCATGCCTTTTTATGTTGAGCACAACGATTCATTCTATGTGCTTAAGCAGCATCCAGTGGGCATTGCGCTCAAGGACTGCGAATCACTCGCCACACAATGTGCAACGCAGCGCCCCGTCACCTCGCGTGATGTGCGCGATGCGGAGAAGGAATACAGCCAATATAAGCAGCTGGAGGACATTAGAGCAGGAAGAATTTAGCACACTGAGAAGGAGAGAAGCCGATGCAAAATGAACAACCGCTCAACGTATTGTTCAAGGTTTTACTCATGTCAGACGACCGCCTGCGAACCATCAAGGAGATGTTATGGGAGACCGCCGTCTATCTCGGCAGCAGATTGGAGCCGATACAGCTGCGAGAATACGCACTGGAGCTAATTGAGGCAGAGCTTACGGATGCGCAGGTGGATTTTGCGCTGCGTCACATTCGCAAACAGCCCAATCGTAAACGTTGGGGCGTGCCGCTGCCGGCGGAAGTGATAAATTTTGTGCATCCTGTGCCAGACGACAATGATCGCGCGAATGAGATCGCCGCGCTCATTCAGTATTGCTACGGGCGTTATGGCTATAGCAACGGGGCAGATGCCGAGATCCGTATGGGGCCGGAAGCATGGGATGTGGTGACGCAGAAGGGAGGATGGCTGAATCTGTGTAAGGGTTCCGATAGAGACCCCGCCACGGAGTATGCTCAATTACGCGATCTGGCGCGTAGTGTCGTCAAACGCACTGTACAGGCGAATCGCAGCAAACAATTAGAGGCGCATCGTGTTGAGCGCTCTGCTTTGTTGAGCGAACCTAAGCTGACACCGCAGCAACGGATCGAAAACAAACAGCGCGTAGCCGATTTAATCGGCAGCGTCTTCGCCCCCAAGAAAATGGAAAAAGTGTCGTCATGAAGCCATGTCTGAGAACGTCGAAAGCTGTTGTGGGCACCGTGGAGCATCATTATCACGGTACGGTCATTCATCGGCATGAGGCTGCAAGAACGGCACCCAGCGTCCGCACGCGCGAGATGGGTACACAAACAGATCCCATAGACGTTTTGGAGAAAGAAGCACCGTCTATTGCGGCACAGACCCAGGCGCCAATCGTTGCAACCCCCGCTGCACCACGCAATAAGTGGTATCAGCGAGCGATTGATGGCTTGCGATCCTGGTTCAATCGGCACAGATATATTTTTGAGGTGGCGCTCAACGTCGTCATTTTTTTGTTCAACAGAGTCAACATTGGCATTTCACTAAGACCAGATAACACAAGATGAGAGAGGCAAAACCCATGAATATCCCGAGCGTGCGCGCGTCCATGTGGATGGGCTCAGACGATGTATCGCAAAGCCCAGCAGGCAGTCCGCCGCAATACGAGTACAACGCCGC
>JBPBPI010000107.1:0-3832 GCA_050954885.1 Janthinobacterium lividum
ATGATAATAGGATCATAACACTATCCCCTTCCTAGCCTAGCTTCGTCCCGAAGCTTCTAAGCTTAAAGATAATATAGTTTCTATTATTCCTAATCATATCTTCCTAATGCCTTCCCTTCGCGACAAGTCTTCCTTAACCTTTCGCTAAAAGCAACTTACGGATTTCATTAACTCTACTAGGGATATAATAGTAAAGCCTTACTAGACTTACGAGAAGCATAGTCAAGTATATAAAGTGTATATTTATTCTAGAAAATATAGTAAATGTTTGCGTCGCGGTTAGCGATACGACCTAAGAGTTACTTAGTCTAAGTAGGATTGATTAAAGAATAAATGCTTAAAGATTCGTTAAAAACTTTAAGATAGTTAATATATATAAGACCAAGCCTATACGGTCCTTACTACGGAGTATAAGAAGGAGATATATTTGCGATAATAACTAGATTTATTAGAAGAGAAGGAGGTAGAAGCGATTACCGTAGAGGAGGCCAATATTAAAGAGTAGGAGGCCGAGGAGCGTAAGTCTACTTAGGTAACGGTATTACTTAAGGACTCGTACTATACTAGTTTATACCTTGCGCCTTCTACTTAGAATGCTCTAGAAGGTAGTTTTGATATAGACGATAACTTTTAGAATATCGACCCTTCTAAGCTTACTAGAATAACTACTACTTAAGTTATTAGTAGCCGCTTCTCTTTTTTTTTTAATCGTTAGTAGTACTCTCTTAATTTTTATTAATAGTTCTAGAGGTAAGTTATTAGTTCCCAAGTGTTTTCTAATTCTAGGTACCCTTTCTATTTAATAAGGTAGTTCTAACCTTATTATCTTAGGATTCTTTTAACCTTAAACTCGTTATTTTCTTTAGTTTAGAAATAAAAAGTATCCTAGAGAGGTATATCTAGATCCGCTAGTTCTAATAACGAGATATGAAATACTAGGTAGATTCTTATAATAGGGTAGGTATATAGTAACGTATAGAACGCTCCGAACACTGCCAGTTCGTAGGTAAAAAACTATTCGATACCGAGTTCAATCTAGAAGAGATTTCCCTTTGTATACTATGCGCACCTATCTCGCCTACGCTTAGCCTATACGTACACTCCGTCTCGGCATCAGTACGAACCTAAAGGGGAAGACCTCTTACCTTTACAATTGCCTCCTCCTCTACGCGAGCTATCCGCAGCTCACGCGATTCGTCTCTATCGCGTTAGTACTACGTAGTCGTAGTACTAATCGATATATTATGCTTCCGGCTCGGCGTCGCTTCCCTATAGTTTCGACGCTATACTAAGAAATTTTCCCTTACTTAGAAGTGAAGCAGAATTTGGCCTATATAGTACCAATATCTCGCTCACTTTGGGGAGGTAAGTGATCACCTCCGTTTCGTAGCTATGTTACGCGCTAGTAGGGCGGAGTCGTCCTAATCCGGACTAGCTCGGTAGGAGGGTATATAGGGTTCTTTTCTTCCCTTATAAACCCTCTTTCCTTTCCTCTACTTTTTGCCTGCCTAGATTTTGCTAGCTGCCCTCTTTGCTATATCCGTCCTAGGCTCGTTTCTGCGTCCGTCTTAGCTCCGTTTGCTAGTCGCTTTTCTACTCCTAGCAAACCGCTTTATATCTACTTAGACTCCTCCTTAGTAACGCTCTGCCGCCGTTTCACTACCGTTCTCCTTTAGTATAGCTTCTTCTAGCACTTTAAAACGTAGCCGCCACGGATCCGATTCGTCCCCTAAGCGCCCCTATAAACGGATCCTCTCTAGCGACACCCTAGAGGGCCTACCTAAAGATCTCCTAAACGCCTATAGACGCTGCGCTTAGTATATTAGCAATAGTGAAGGTACGTGACCCCTCCGCTTCCTTTATGCTATTCTAGGCTAACGTAGGCGGAATAGAGTAGTGTAATATGCGTTAGGAGCCCTTTTCTAAGTGCCTCTATTGCAATTTAAAGCGCGGAGACTACGTTCCTATTCCGTTCCTAGCTTAGAAAGACTACGCGGACCTAGCGCGGACCTACGACGAGGGCTATAAGGTTATAGATGCAGAATAGGACGATCTTAAAAAGACCTTAAACGTAGCTAGTCGCGACCCCCGGTCGTAAGCTCGCACCCTAAACGTTAGGTCCTAAAAGCGTAACTAGAAAGAAGCCTCCGCCTCCTCCTATACTACGTCCGCTATCCGCAAGCCCTCTGTAAAGCCTACGCCCGTTAAAGCTAGCTCCTCCGCCTCCGCTTCTCACTCTACTAAGGAACTCAAGTATACTACTACCGTTCCTAGTACGTCTATTAAACGCCCCGTCGTCGCTACGCCCCCGCCCACTAGCCGAACTAGTGCTAGGTTCATAAACGCTACGCACTATATTAGCGTTAATAACGACGACGTTATGGCCCCGGTTTCGGTTACCGCTACCCCTACGGCTCCGGTTACCCCTACCGCTCCGGCCCCGCGCCCTAACCCCCCCGCCGCCGTTTCTAGTACTCCCGCCGTTCCTATTATAACTCCGGTCCCTACTAGCTTTTACACTAACATGGCTGCTACCGCCCGTGCCCTCACTTAGGTAAGTGTCCGCTTGGCGGTTACTATGGATCCGTTCTAACTCCGTTCTCTAGTAGCTCCCTATCCTTACTATAACCCTATAACGCATAGAGGGCGGTATTAAGCAGGTGGTATAGGCCGTACGTACCCGCCGCGCCCGCGACGTCGCTCTGGCCCGCGCTGCCGTTAGTAGCTATCCTTCTACCCTCTGCTAAGCCTACGCTAAGGAGGCGTCTGACCTTGACTCGCCTACCTCCGCTCTTAGTCCTCCGGTCCTTCCTACCAGTACTAAAACGGAGGACGAGGCCTTAGAGCGCGCGATGGTTAAGCAGTTCAATAGCGACCTTAACGCGTAGCTAGAGTAGGGAGAGAATGTTGTCGTAGAGGATATTATTCTAGGAAGCGTTAGTTAGGAGGAAGGTAGAGTTTCTAGGGCCTAGGGGTGGGTTCTTTCTAGTAGCGTTCTAGGTCTGTTTCCTTTTAAGATACCCTTATATTTTAGTAGTACTATAGTAGCGTTATTTTGGCAGTCTCGCCCGGCCTCCGTTTGTAGTACGTAGTCCTTTGAAATAGGATATTGCCTTTCTAATCTGCTTCCTATTTGGCTACGTAGTGACTGGTGTTTCGGGTCCTCCTACTTCTTCTAAGGGCGCCCTACTTTACGTTTCGCCTTCGCCTCGTACTCAGTATATAGCCGAGGAGCGTGCTCTATATCCCCTTTAGGAATCCATTGATTGTATTGACTATCCTAGCCTACCTATTTTACTAAGAAGTACTTCTTCCCCTTAGTAACGGAGCTATCAAGTATAGTTTCTACCTCCTACTCCTCGCCTCCGTTTACTAGCTCCGGCGCGACCCCTTCTAGGTCCGCTACGCCCTCGCGCTAGTGGTATGGTTCTAGTAGTAATACATGAAACACATCATGTATTCGATAGTGCGTAGGCAAGTTTAGGCGATACGCCTATTCCCTGACTATTGCTTGCACCCTAAACGGACCGATAAAGCGGTAGGAGAGCTTCTGACTTAGCTCCTTTACCTTTAGGTTCTTTGCTAATAGTATTACCTTTTGGCCTATTTGGTAGTACTACGGCTTATGCCTCTTATTATAGCCTTTTGACTACGCTTGGCTCGCGCTTTCCTAGCTTTATAGCAGCGTTTCTCGTTTGTATAGTAAGCGCTCTACTCGCTCTTTTACTACAGGCACCCCTTCCTTTAGAGGGTCGTCCCGAACCTTAGAGCGTAGCTACGGGTCGTATCTATATATAGCGTAAAACGGACTTATCTTTATTAAGGCGTTATA
>JBPBPI010000108.1:0-28630 GCA_050954885.1 Janthinobacterium lividum
TCCATTGAGGGAACTCCTGATGTTTAAGTCTCAAGAGTTTACCTCAATACTAATGATCTTTTTTAATTATCCTTAAACGCAACTCGGGTTAAATTATATTTTGAAAAAATTTGTGCCAATTTAGCGCTTAAAATGAATGTGAAGTTCACATCACTTCATGTTGGTGATCCCAAAACAAGATGGGGAAGTTGTAACTCTCAGGGAAAAATATCATTTTCTTGGCGGCTTGCTTTTGCGCCTCTTTCCGTCAGCCAGTATGTGGTCATTCACGAATTAAGTCATCTCATTGAAATGAATCATAGTGCGGCGTTTTGGAAAATTGTGTCAACCTATGATCCAGATTTTCAAACAAGTCGAGGGTGGTTAAAACAATTTGGTAAAACACTTCATCAGTGGGAAATTTAAAAAAAGCAATTTTGGAGGCTACTACTCTTTAAAAAGTCTAAGACATTTAAGTAAAGGATGTTAAGAGAGTTGTCAGAAGCTCTTATAGATTATTTTTGATTACAGATAATGATAAAGGATAAGAGAAGCATGAACCATTGTCAATGACCTTGAAGTACATTTCTTTTGACAAACCGTGCAAGACTATGTCAGATATCACTGTTCATCTGTTCGATTGGAAACGTCAGATTCTTTCCGAAAAATGTCAATCTTCAGTTAAGAATGGGAAAAAGCTTGGTCATTTATTTGTTACAAAGACACAGGTTTTTGTGTTTAATTTGTCAAGTAGCTTTCTGAGGGTTGAGTCCCTAAATGTATCCAGCGGCCATCCCAAAGGCTGACACATGACTCCACCTATGGCACGCCAGGGCCATATGTTGTTTTTTTCCATTTTATAAATTGCCACATCTTATCAATCATCATAACATCTAAGGAAGAACTCCTTGTCAAAAATTCAACTTTAAGAGCTGGGTTTTTAATAATTCAATGCAGAAACCACAATCACATAACATAACTTGGCAATCTCGCTTATCAATAGGCTACAATAAGTATAGACTTTAATAAGCATAGACTTTCAAAGCTGGATCTATCCAGCAGCGTAGACTGGCAACCACAATTTTTACATTTGTAGCATTACATATCTTACATATAACCAGATTTATAAGAGTGAATACATAAACATTTCTGGCATTTAAGCTCATACATTAAAATAATCTTTTTTAACCCTCAAACTGTAGCCCTATTATCTCCCTATCCTAAATTTTTTTAAAAAATCACTGATATTTAATTTATTACTTTCTATTTATACATTTATTAGATATGTATATTAAAGCTAAAAAATTGGTGTTTCATTTAATAAGATGCAAGAAATGATAAGATGCAAAAAACAAATTTAGATAAAAAAACTATTGAAGACTTCGGTACACAATGGACAAAATACAGTTATACAGATGGATTTTTTGGTTCTAAAGATTTACTTTCAGATTTTATTGTTCCCTTTAATCCAGATCTTTTTTCAGATAAAGTAATTGCAGATATTGGAGCAGGTACAGGACGTTTTACGCTGAATCTTTTAGAATTTGGTGCATCTCACGTATATGCTCTTGAACCCTCGAAAGCAGTTAATGTTTTAAAAGAAAAAATTAGACCTTATTCTAATCAAGTTACTATTATTAACAATACTGGAGATTTTCTTCCGCATGATCTAAATCTAGATTATGCTATAAGTATAGGTGTCATACATCATATTTCATCTCCTTTACCCGTTATTGATTCAGTGTATGCTGCTTTAAAAGAAAAAGGTAAATTTGTTATTTGGTTATATGGAAAAGAAGGAAATTATTTATATTTATGCATTGTTACGCCAATTCGTTATATTTGTAGATATCTTCCTTCTTTTTTAATATCTATAATTTCTAACATGTTAAATTTTGTTCTTTATTTTTACATGAAATTATGTAAAGTTTTTTCTTTTTTTCCATTATCTCAATATCTTAATAGTGTTATGAGTAAGCTTTCTTGGAAAAAGCGTACAATTGTAATTTATGATCAATTAGCTCCAGCTTATGCAAAATACTATTCATACCAAGATTGTTTAAATCTTATGAAACAATCTAAATTTAAAAAGTATGATATTACACATAGGAAGGGCTACAGCTGGGTTATTATTGCTGAAAAATAGTTTTTATTTCTTAATTTTACTGGTTAAGGTATTAAATGAACAGTTATAAAGTTTATTACATTAACTTTAGCCTTTGTAAAAAAATAATTTTGATTCATAATTAAAAATACTTTTATTTCAAAAACTTTGGGTATCCTTAAAACTAAAAATAGTGACAATTATTTTTTAAATTTTGTTTATATAACTTAATGAGAGAATAAAATACGCCTAAAGAATAATTTTTGAAATAATATTTAATTCTTTAATCTTTTTTATATGAAAATAAAATTAAAGGATTAAATTTTCAATAAGTCTTCAATCGCTTGAAGTGCGTTTCCTAATTGATTAATCTGAGGACCACCGGCTTGTGCCATATCAGGCCGTCCACCGCCACCTCTACCGCCCATAATTTCGGCTGCCCTTTGGACACATGTGACCGCATTAATTGAGGCTGTCATATCAGCAACAACAGCAACCACAATTGAGCCTTTACCTTCATAGCCGGACGCCAAAGCCACAATATCAGCCCCTGTTTGTGTCTTTAAATCTTCTGCTATTTTCTTTAAATTTCCAGGCGCTATGTCATTCAACAAACGTTTTAAAAATTTTCGACCGTTGATTGTTTGAATCTCATTTTCTTGTTCATCAGAACGATCTGTTTTATTTAACATCTGTATTTTAAGATCTTTTACAGTACGTTCTAATTTACGTCGTTCATCTTGTAAGGCTTCAAGTCGTGATATCAAACTATCGGGTTGCACTTTCAAAACTTGTATTGCAGCCTTAACCAATGAATCCACCTGTTGAACATATTTTTCAGCTTCAAGTCCAGTTACGGCTTCGATACGCCTGATACCAGCAGCCACGCCTGTTTCACTCAAAATTTTGAAATAACCAATGTCACCAGTTTGACCCACATGTGTTCCGCCACACAATTCATGGGAATAAGGCGATTTAAGTTCCGCATCAATATTTTTCCCCATAGAGACAACCCGGACTTCATCACCGTACTTTTCACCAAACAGAGCCATGGCGCCCGATTTAACAGCCTCATCAGCATTCATCAATCGCGTTGAAACTGCCGTATTGCCTCGAATCAAATCGTTCACTTGATTTTCAATGAGGGCTAACATATCTGCAGCAATAGGTTTGGCATGGCTGAAATCAAAACGAAGGCGATCTGCTGCCACGAGTGATCCCTTTTGCGTGATTGAAGACCCTAAATTACGACGTAAAACTGCATGTAACAAATGAGTTGCCGAATGATTGGCCTTTAATTGAGACCGTCTTATATCATCAACATTAAGTTTAAAAACTTGCCCAATTTTAAGGTGACCTTCTATTACATTACCTTCATGGACCAATAAACCGCCAACTTTTCTGATGGTATTAAAGATTTCGACAACTGTACCATCTAAACATTTAAGGTGTCCTGTATCCCCCATTTGTCCACCTGATTCACCGTAAAAAGGCGTTTGATTGAAAATCAATTGAACTTTTTGACCTTCAGAGGCTTGGTCACTGACAACACCACCGACGAGAATTGATTGCAAAATGCCTTCAGCTGTTGTGGTGCTGTAGCCTAAAAATTCAGAAATCCTATTTTGTTCCAGAATTTGATACCAACTACCCTCGTTTTGTTTTTCACCAGAGCCTGACCATGCAGCGCGGGCATCTGATTTTTGTTTGTTCATGGTCAAATCAAAACCAGCTAGATCAACCTGTCTGTTTTCAGATCTTAGAATATCTTGGGTTAAATCAAGGGGAAATCCATAGGTGTCATACAATTTAAAAGCAACAGAACCATCTAACGTCTGTGAAGATGAGAGGCGTGCTGTTTCTTCGGTCAAAAGCTTTAAGCCACGACCTAATGTTTCCCGGAACCTTTCCTCTTCAAGACGCAAACTTTCTTCAATTAAAGCTTGGGCGCGAAGTAGTTCGCCATAGGAATCACCCATTTGTTCAATTAATGTTGGCACTAAGCGGTGCATTAAAGGTTCTTTGGAACCCAATAAATAAACGTGACGCATGGCACGACGCATGATGCGACGTAAGACGTATCCCCGTCCTTCATTTGACGGCATAACTCCGTCGGCAATCAAAAATGAGCATGCCCGTAGATGATCCGCAATAACACGATGAGAATTAAGGGCTTTACCTGTGGCTTTAATCCCTGTTTTGTCTTCAGAGGCTTGAATGAGTGATTTAAAAAGATCAATGTCATAATTATCGTGAACACCTTGCAATACTGCTGAAATTCTCTCAAGCCCCATGCCTGTATCAATGGATGGTTTTGGTAAATCAAGTCGGCCCTCGGGTGTTTGTTCATACTGCATAAACACCAAATTCCAAATTTCGGTAAACCGATCTCCGTCTTGTTCGGGTGTTCCGGGCGGTCCACCAGCGATGCTAGGACCATGATCGTAAAAAATTTCAGAACAAGGGCCACAAGGACCTGTCTCCCCCATAGACCAAAAGTTATCGGATGTCGAGATACGAATAATTTTAGAATCTGGCAATCCTGCCACTTTTTTCCAAAGTTGAATGGCTTCTTCATCTTCATGATAAACCGTCACCAATAACCGATCGACGGGTATCGCGAAATCTTTAGTAATGAGGTTCCAAGCAAGTTCAATGGCTTCTGCTTTGAAATAATCACCAAAAGAGAAATTGCCGAGCATTTCAAAAAAGGTGTGATGTCGAGAGGTATACCCAACATTTTCTAAATCGTTATGTTTGCCCCCTGCCCGCAGACATTTTTGACTTGTTGTGGCACGCGTATAGGATTTTTTTTCAAGACCTGTAAAAACATCTTTAAATTGTACCATGCCTGCTGCTGTGAACAAAAGGGTAGGATCATTGCGTGGCACCAAAGAACTTGATGCCACAATTTGATGTCGATTATTTTGAAAATAATCTAAGAAATGTTGTCTAATACAATACGTCGTCCACATAATAACAAGCTTTTTATTTATGCAACATCTGCTTCAGCAGATGAGTCTTCAAAAGGGGATATACCTAATACTTGGGCCACAACGCCGGTATTAGATCGAATAGCTTGTTCAATTTTATTGGCAAGTTCAGGATTTTCTTTCAAAAATATCTTGGCTGCTTCTCGACCTTGTCCAATTCTTTGACCTTCATGAGAATACCAGGCACCGGCTTTTTCAACAACATTTGCTTTAACGCCCAAATCCAATATCTCGCCGACCTTGGAAATACCTTCGCCGTACATGATATCGAACTCAACCACTTTGAAAGGTGGTGCCACTTTATTTTTGGCAACCTTAACACGTGTTTGATTACCCACCACATCATCACGATTTTTAATGGCACCAATACGACGGATATCGATACGGACTGAGGCATAAAACTTTAACGCATTACCACCTGTGGTTGTTTCAGGATTACCAAAAGAGATACCAATTTTTTGACGAATTTGGTTGATAAAGATAACCATACATTTTGTTTTAGAAATGGAACCTGTAAGTTTTCTTAAAGCTTGGCTCATAAGACGCGCTTGTAAACCCATGTGGGAATCACCCATATCACCTTCAAGTTCAGCCTTTGGCACCAAAGCTGCCACACTGTCGATGATTAAAACATCAATGCTGCCAGAGCGCACAAGAGTATCAGCAATTTCTAATGCTTCTTCTCCGCCACTTGGTTGAGAAATCAACAATTCATTGATATCAACGCCTAATTTATTGACATAAGTTGAATCAAGGGCATGTTCAGCATCAATGAAGGCACAAAGGCCGCCTCTTTTTTGTGCCTCTGCTACACAATGTAAAGCAAGAGTTGTCTTTCCTGAGCTTTCAGGTCCATAAATTTCAACAATTCGTCCCTTTGGCAAACCACCAATACCCAAGGCAATATCTAGGCCCAAAGATCCTGTTGGAATAGATTCAATTTCAATCGTCTCACTTTGGCCCAGTTTCATAACTGATCCTTTACCAAAGGCGCGTTCAATTTGAGACAGAGCAGCATCTAAAGCTTTTTGCTTATCTAACATAAATAATCTCCGGATAGTGAATAAAGATACAGGCTGATAACTATTGCATAACACCTCAAAAAAATCAAGAAAACAATGAAATTTATGGAATATTTTTACTTTTGCTTTATTAAAAATACCTATTTTTAAACAAGTACTTATAACAATTATTAAAAATAAATTTCATCCTTTTAAAAAAATCCTTTCCTTTTTTTTTGATTTATTTAAACTATATAAAAGATCAATAAAATTATCGTAAATAAAATATTATAATTATATCAAATAAAAATTTATTAATCACAATTTTGGAAAAATCTTGACACATACCATTGAGTTTTACAAAGATGTTTATGAAAATTTTCCAAGCATGTTTGTCGTGGGCGATCATAGAATTCTTAAAATTACAGATTGTAATCGCGCTTTTTGTGACCGTATGGGATACACAAAAGAAGAAGTTTTAGAAATTCCAAATGTTTATGAAATTTATCATCCTGATTGTCATCCTCTCTTAGATGAAGTTTTTGCTCTATATAATCAACAGGGGTTTTTAAATAATGTTGAGGTTTGCCTTCGTACCAAATCGAATCAAAAAATACCTGTGTCTTTATGTGTCTCTGGTATAAAAGATGAACATGGTGCTGTTGCTTTTTCAAGAGCCGTTTTTCACGATATTACAGATTTGACGCGTGCGAGAGGAGAAGTGGCAAAGCAAGTTGAAATGTATAAAGAAAAATCTGATGAACTTGAGAAAAGAAATTCAGATCTTGATACCTTTGTGCATTTGGTTGCCCATGATCTGCGCGCCCCCTTAAGAGTTATTAGTTCATATACATATCTTATCAAAGATGATGAAAATAATACTTTATCAGATGACTCAAAACAATATTTAGCAACACTTGAAAAATTTACCTTTAAAATGGGTAAAATGATAAATGACATTATTTCTTATTTTGTTCTCAATAATGATACAACAAGGTCAGAACACGTTCCATTTTATAATTTTATAGATAATATTTTTGAATTACTTCCTGTGCCAAATGGTTTTAATTTTGAAGTCGAGTCAAAGCCCAAAGAAATTTTTGTAAAAAAATTACCTCTTCAACAAGTTTTTCACAATCTTTTCAATAATGCTATTAAACATCATGACCAGCCCTCAGAAGGTCATGTAAAAATTAAGCTTGAAGAGAAAGAAGATCATTATATTTTTCACATTTCAGACAATGGACCAGGCGTCCCCCCACAATATCAAAATTATATTTTTGAAGCTTTTAAGACATTAAAGACAAACAATAATAACGAGGGCAGTGGGTTGGGTTTGGCGATTGTTAAAAAAATGATTGAACAAGAGGGTGGAAGTATAAAGATAAATTCCAAAGGCACACGTGGCACAACTTTTACAATTCAATGGCCCAAACAAAATCAGTCTTTTGCTGCCTAATATTATCTTTCAATTTATTTTTTTTAGGCTTTGATGACATAATCTATAAATCAACCCATGATAAATTCTAGTATTTCAATAAAAGTTAAGCTAGGATGCGCCAAATCAACTCAATGGAGTGTTTTTAGATGAATTTTTTCAAATCTCAACGGCATTAAATGGTATACAATTTTCAAAAGTTCTTTAAAAAATATGCTTATCGATGTGGCGGATTTTTTCTTGCCTTACTATCAGCTTTTCTTACCCTTAGTTTTTTAAGCTATGATCGTTCAGACCCGTCATGGAATACAGCTGTTGAAGGTGTGGTGCAAAATTTAGGTGGATTAAAAGGTGCGATTTGGGCCGATCTTATGCACCAACTTTTTGGTAAAACTTGTTTAATTGGGATTTTACTTTTGGGTGCTCTAGGCGTTCAACTTTTATTCACGCAAACTTTTCGTCTATTTTTTTTAAGGTTATTTTGTCTTCCTTTGACACAATGGATTTTAAGCATATTTGCTGCTTCAACAATTATGTTTAAAGAGTCAAGCGGTGCCATTGGTCTTATGAGTTTTAATTTTTTAGAAGCAAAGTGGCATTTGCTGCCATCTCGCATTCATCCTTTCTTTCTAACCTTGATACTTTTTTGTTTTGTGTGCGTACTTATCAGATTTATATTTGCTTTAAAATTTTATCAATTCAAACAATCAGGTCAGTTTTTAGCCAAAAAAATGTTTGACATGATGCATTATGTGCGTTTCATCGGCAATAAAACACCAAATTTTATGACGTCTGCTTGTGATGTTATGGATAAAATGAGTGTCAATTTTAAACAATCAAAAATTTCAAAATCTTTTGATGTTCATCCAAATTTGACACAGACCCCTTATTTTGACAAAAATGATTTTAAGCAACTTGAGCAAGATATTAAAACGTCAACCAATCCTTTTGATTCCGCTTCTCTTGAATCTTCTTCATCTCTCGTTCGTCAACATAATGATTTTGAGGCTGAATCAATTCCCAACCTATCACCCTCTTCTGATTTCAGTGCAATTGCCGAAACATTGAATAGACAAAAACCATTTACACAACCAGATATTCAGAAAAATTCGCCTCAAATTCAAGAATCAATTCAGCGAGTGTCAGAAATACCAAAAGGTAAAGCTGTTCTAAAAGAGCTGGATTTGGAATGTAAATATCAACTTCCTGCCCTTAATTTATTAAGTCCACCACCCAAAGAAAATCTTGAATCCACCGTTAATGAATCCCTTCTTTTAGAAAATGCTCGATTGTTGATGAGTGTTCTAGAAGATTTTGGTATCCGAGGTGAAGTCACAAAAGTTCATCCAGGGCCTGTCGTTACTTTGTATGAACTGATTCCGGCGCCTGGCATCAAAGCGTCTCGTGTCATTGGACTTGCGGACGATATCGCGCGCTCCATGAGTGCATTATCTACTCGTATTGCGGTTATCCCTGGTCACAATGCCATCGGCATTGAACTGCCTAATAAAATTCGCCAAACCGTGTATTTGCAAGAGCTGTTAACTAGTCCTGAATATGAAGCTGTGGGGCCAAAACTTCCTTTGGCTTTGGGTAAAAATATTGGGGGTGAGCCAGTGATTGCGGACCTTACACGTATGCCTCATCTTCTAGTCGCAGGCACGACAGGGGCGGGTAAATCGGTTGCCATCAATACCATGATTTTGTCATTGCTTTATCATCTGTCTCCTGAACGTTGTCGTTTTATCATGATTGATCCCAAAATGCTTGAGTTATCAGTTTACGACGGTATCCCGCATCTTTTGTCTCCTGTGGTAACAGATCCCAAAAAGGCTGTTTTTGCGTTGAAATGGACTGTTAAAGAAATGGAAGATCGCTATCGTGCCATGTCAAAGTTGGGTGTGCGTAATATTGAAGGATATAATGTTCGATTGGCTCAAGCTCATGCCGATGGCGAGGTACTGACACGCCAAGTGCAAACCGGTTTCGATACCGAGACAGGACAACCTATCTTTGAATCCCAGCCCTTAAGTACGACATCTCTTCCTTATATCGTCGTCGTGGTTGATGAAATGGCAGATCTTATGCTGGTGGCTGGTAAAGATATTGAGACCACAGTTCAAAGATTGGCACAGATGGCACGTGCGGCGGGAATTCATTTGATCATGGCCACACAGCGTCCATCGGTCGATGTTATCACAGGAACCATTAAAGCTAACTTCCCAACACGTATCAGCTTTCAAGTAACGTCACGTTTTGACAGTCGTACAATTTTAGGTGAACAAGGTGCTGAGCAATTATTGGGCCGAGGAGATATGCTTTATATGGAAGCCGGTGGTAAAATTCAACGTGTCCATGGCCCTTTTGTCAGCGATAAAGAAGTTGAACATGTGGTCAATTTCCTTAAGTTACAAGCAACACCTGATTATATTGAATCCATCACCGAGGAAGATACCGATGTCTCGATGGTATCATCAGGGCCCTCTGACGATAAAGAAAGTGCTTTATACCAACAAGCTCTTCAATTAATTCGACGTGAACAAAAAGCGTCAACCAGCTTCGTTCAACGACATTTGCGCATTGGATATAACAGTGCGGCACGCATCATTGAACAGATGGAAAATGAAGGCGTCATCAGCGCCCCCAATCATAAAGGAAAACGAGATGTTTTATAAAACCTTAACGAAAATGACGGAAAAAATGATTTTGAGAAAATTTTTAGCATTAACAATGATTTTTATTATGTCATCTATATCGCCTCTTTGGTCCACATCTGTTGAAATGACACAAACCCAATGGTTGAAAAAAATTGAAACTTATATGAACAGCGCGCGAACTTGGGAAGCCAATTTTGAACAACTTAATCCCAATGGCAGTCTTTATGAAGGTAAATTTTATCTACAACGCCCGGGTCGCATGCGCCTTGTTTATACGTATCCCAAAGATCAACTTATGTTGGCAGACGGAAAATGGCTGATTGTCCACGATCCGTCCAATGACGAATTAACCACTTTGGCACTTAAAGAAACGCCAGCTGATTTTTTTCTCAAAGATAAAATTGATTTTTCAGAAGGTGTCACCGTTCAAGATTTTGATATTGACGAAGGTTTAATACGGGTGACAATTGTGCGCACTGATGAGCCAGATGCGGGCAACTTAACGTTGACATTTTTACAATCCCCCCTTCGCCTGATTCAATGGACGACAGTTGATGCGAATTATCTTAAGACAGTGATTAATTTGAAAAATCTTCGTGTGGGTAAAACGTATGAAGCAAATTTCTTTACTTTTAATCGACCTGAACTTTTGAAATAATCTCATAAAAAAACCTCATGTCAATATAACTTTGATATGAGGTTTATTTTTAAACTTTAAACAGTTTCTTCTGATTTAGGTGTAAATTTTTTCACAAGGTTCGTACTCATCATTTTAAAATATGATACAGGATCATCGACGCTTTTTGTAAAACGACCAAGCATGCTGACTTCATCATAATTTTTTATATAAGATTCATATTTAGCGGAATTGATGATATTTGAAATGCCATAACATGTAAGCGTCACACCACCAATCGCCATAGAGGCAATTCTGAAAGCGCCAATATTTTCATCATCAATCATGCTATAAGCATTGGCAACACCCCAAAAAGTAGCAGGTCCTCCAAAAACATTCAAAAGAACGTTCATTCCTAAACAAACGGTAATTGCTGGCACAAAAATCATATTTTCAGCTATTCTAGAGACCGTAGACCGAGAGTCAAAATTTTCTCTTTCATTATTTGATAAAGACAAACTATAAAGGCCATCTTTGACATATTGAATATATCCGTGAGGTTCGTCTGCAAACCTTCCAGATTTTGGTGATGTATTTGGTGAGACATTGAGTGATACATTTGGTGATGTATTTATAGATTCATGACGTTCTTTTTGCTGAGATGATAAGGATATCGAATAAAATCCATCTCGAACATTTTCAAAAGCGCTATTTGATGCATGTACAGTATTAATTGACTCCAAAGTGTACAGTGAAAATAAAAAAGATGTTATTATTGTAAATTTTTTCATAATATAAGTCCTATTTAAATATTTATTTATTATTATTGTTTTTTTAAAAACAATATATTTATAGTTTTATATATTTTACTAAATTTATTAATTTTATATTGACAAATACTTACGTATTTATGTTTTTTTTGTATTATTTTTTAATTTTAATTTTAATATGACTTTTAAATGACAGTGAAGACAAAAAATTGAACTTTTTGTCATTATATTATTATACTAGCACTCTGTTTTTGCAATTCTATTAAATAATTAAAATTAAACGCTATTTAATTTTCTATAAGAGTTTATTTCAAATAAAATAATTATTAAGTATATAAAAAAGTTTTATAATAAAAAATGTAAATCTATATGTACATTTAATGATAAATTAAAATAAATTTTTTCTTTTGAGTAACAAGAAAATATAAAAAATTAAACTGATCTGTAAGGGATTTTTTTATAGGGTTGACATATTGATTTATTCGTCCATAATTCAGTTTATTATAAACAAGATCTAGTGAGAAAGGATATTAATGTTCATTCAGACTGAAGACACACCAAATCCAGAAACACTTAAGTTTTTGCCTGGTAAAGTTGTGATGCCCTCAGGCACTGTTGACTTTCCAAACTCACAATCTGCTCAACGTTCTCCTCTGGCACAAAATATTTTTAAAACTCAGGGTATTCAGAGAGTATTTTTTGGACATAATTTTATTTCTGTGACAAAAGAGACCAATATTGACTGGCCAACCTTAAAACCAATGGTTTTAGGCAAAATCATGGAACACTTTATGGTCCATGATTCGGTTCAAGTTCAAGAAGAAATATCTGAACAGGTTGAACTTTCTGATATCGAAAAAGAAATTAAAGAACTCATTGAAACCCGTATTCGTCCGGCTGTTGCGATGGATGGAGGCGATATTGTCTTTCATCAATTTAAAGACGGCATTGTGACACTTGAAATGCGAGGGGCTTGTTCTAATTGCCCCAGCTCCACCGCAACTTTAAAATCAGGGATTGAAAATATGCTGAAGCATTATATTCCTGAAGTTCAAGAAGTTTGCGCTCTCTAAAATTTTCCCTTTAATAACCAAGGTTGTGATGAATGACTCAAAAGCTTAATTCTTTTAAATGGTATGTTTTAGGACATCGATTCTCAATTGCCAGTATTTTCTGTATGATCATACATTTGTATGCTTCAGTTCTCTGGCCTTTTATTAAAACTTCTCAAGTTACTTCTCAACTTGCATCTTTTTATAAACCTGATGTGTCGGAATCAATTACAATTACTGTAAAATCAGATGTAAAAAATTCTTACGAGCCAATTAAGCCTCAAAAAGACTCTTTTGAAATTTCTAGAGCCTCTTCTAAAAGATTTTCTCCTTCCTTAAGTTACATCACCAACATCAGCTCGCGCAAAGAGACTTTTGTTAAAAATTTATTGCCAGCCATTTTGGTTCATAATGAACAGGTACTCAGCGATCGCAAATATTTATTGGAACTTAAAAAGCTTAAAGATTCAGGAAAGTTTTTAAGCACAGAACAAAATCGTTGGCTAAAACAATTGGCTCTAAAATACAAATTTGACCGGGTCACATTTTCAGATCTTTTAAAACGTGTTGATGTTATCCCACCTTCTTTGGCATTGGGTCAAGCCGTGGTTGAAACAGGATGGGGGGGGTCTATTGCTGCTCAACGTTTTAATTCACCTTTTGGTATGATGAAGACAGCACGTATGGTCTATACTTATGAATCTTTACAAGAAAGTGTCAGCCATTACATTCATAATTTAAACACTCATCCGGCTTATATGTCGATGCGCACCATTCGAGCAGATCTAAGATCTTCTGGTGACAAACTTTGTTCCCTTAAATTGGTCCATGGTATTGGAAGATATTCTGAAATTGGTCATGCTTATATTTCTCGTGTCAAGAAAATCATAGAATCTTTTAAATTGCAACATTATGACAAAGCGAAATTAGAATCTTCTTATCAAAAATTATAGATTTTTATTTTATGGTGGGGTGGATTATCCACTCTTCAAGTATAGTCAAGCTTTTGGCAGCTGTATCACCGATACGCTGACCAAATTGGCTTTTTTGAAAAATCTTTTTAAAAATTACCAGAGGCCAAGAACTTCGCAAAAGATAGAAAGTAATAAACCCTACGGTCAGGGGTCTTAAAGCCAACCATAAAAAATCAACAGATGTAGATTGACTCAAAAAAATACAACATACTGTTAAAATCCAGGTTAATAAAAACAAAGGCGTGGTTAGATCATAAAACACTTTCATCAAAGTTGATTTATGGAACGATTTGGTTTTTCTTCTTTGCAAAAATCGTGCTGAATCTAAAGCTTTTTCAGTAATTTGCTTTTTAAAATCAACAAACCAATATTGTAAAACAAGACCAAGCATTATCTTAAATCCGAGCAATATCAATACTAAAACCCATAAATTTTGACCTTCAAATCCAACCTTTAAACAGAATTTTTTAATTAAATCTGCGGTATTTATCAAAAAAGTCATGCCGAAGATCAAACCATATGTGATAAATGGTTGAAAAAATCCCCAGACACACAAAAAACTCATGCTCAAGATAGATCCTATACGATTTCTTCCCCCCACTAAAATACCCAAAGCGTAAAGACATCCTTGCATCACGATGCTTATCATAGGCCCCAAAGAATTTGTTGAGGGAAACATGCTTTTAAGTATAGCGGTCACAACCGAGGCTTCGAAGATACATCGTGCTGCTACCTTTCGATCTAATTGTTTTTGACTCAAATTTTGTAAAAACAATCCTTGATTGATCGCCAGAATATGACCTCGAAAGGGAATTTTGAAAGCATGAAGCAGTGATCCTAGGCCAATTTCAACCACTGATAAAGAGACTGCGGTGTCTGTGACATCTTGAAGTTCTGTCGACATAAAAAGCCCAACTGTTTTTTATATTTTTATAATAGGTAGATCTACTTAAACAGTATCCCAAGTTGAAATCTATTTCTTTTTATTGTAATTTTATTTTAATTAATTTGTTAAATACCAAAAATAATAAAGATCATAACAGGAAGAATTATTTTGTTGGCGCCCACCATACATCCTCTTTGGATTCGTCTAACCCATTGGATCAATGCGGCGGCGGTGATCATCATGATTTTAAGCGGATGGCGCATTTATAACGCCTCACCTTTATTTGATTTTGAATTTCCACCGCAAATAACCATTGGTCTTGGCCTTGCGGGGGCACTTCAATGGCATTTTGCCGCCATGTGGCTGTTATGTATCAATGGCGTGATCTATTTGACTCTCAATATTTTAACGGGGCGTTTAGCCAAACAATTTTTTCCTCTGCACCCTCGAGAATTTTTTCAGGATTTAATAGCCGCAGTTACAGGAAAATTATCCCATGGTAATTTAAAAAATTATAATGCTGTACAAAAAGCTGCTTATTTATTTGTTATCATTGACATCACGATTTTAATTTTATCTGGCTTAGTGCTTTGGAAATCGGTTCAATTTCCTTGGCTGCGGGAACTATTGGGTGGCTATGAGACTGCCCGACGCATTCATTTTGTTGCCATGGCTGGCATGGTAGGATTCTTTTTGGTTCACATCATCATGACCATGCTTGTTCCCCGAACTTTGGTGGCCATGATTCGCGGAGATTGAGATGTCTAAATTACCTTCTGAGTTAAAAAGTTACCGACAAGAAATTATCAACGCCGCTGAATCAGAATTAAAAGATGCGTCAAGGCGTCGTTTTTTAGGCAATGCTTTAACCCTGGGCAGTTTATCGATGATATCAGGTGTGGCACTGACAAACGAATTTTCTGTTGAAAAAATGTTAAAACGGATGTCACAATTCAACGATGGTGCCCAAGGATTTTTATTTAACTCTCATCAATTGGCGCCCACCTATCCTGAGTCCATGATCACACGACCCTTCCCTTTCAATGCTTATTATGACTTAGACAAAGTACCGCATGTCGACGGCGATCAATTCTTACTTGAGGTTACCGGGCTTGTGGACAATAAAACGCCTTGGACACTGGCACAGTTAAATCAGTTGCCTCAAACCAGTCAGATCACGCGTCATATTTGCGTCGAAGGGTGGAGTGCTATTGGCAATTGGGGCGGTATTGTTTTTTCAGAATTTTTAAAACGAATTGGCGCTGATACCACGGCCAAATATATTGCCTTTAAATGTGCTGACGATTATTTCACCAGCATCGATATGGCCACCGCGCTTCATCCTCAAACCTTGCTGACCTTTAGGTTTGACAATAAAATTTTACCTGCTCGCTATGGCTTTCCCATGAAACTTCGGATGCCCACCAAACTTGGCTATAAAAATCCCAAGCACATTACAAGCATTACCATCACCAATGTTTACAGCAGTGGTTATTGGGAAGAAAAGAATTATAATTGGTTCGGCGGCAGTTAATTTTTTAGAAAGACGAAATGATTCAGAAATTTATAGCTCTCATTTTTATAGCTCTCATTACGGTATTTTCTTTATATTCAAGCGATGCTTGTGATCTAAATGACCAAGAAAAATTGCATCAAGTTAGAATTTTATACGCCGCGCAAGAGCCTCAATCTCATGACAAAAATTTATCCTCAACATTTTTTACAAAAAATTTAAAAGAGCATGTTGTCAGCTACACTCGGCAAGAATTGACAAAAGCCAGAAAAGATTTTGAACAAGGGAGAGACTTAAATAATAGAAAGAGATCATCAAATATTCTAGGACCATAAAGATTTTATTGTTGATGTTCTTTACACTATGTTAATCAAAATTTTAAAAAGCCTTTCCTCTTTTTTTAAAACTATGTCATTGTAAATCATTAATAAAAAGAGGTAAAAAAATGATAAAAATATTAAAATTAGCTATGATTATAGCTATTGGCACTAATTTAGGATTTGTTACTTCTTTAAAAAGTAGTGAAATTTCAGCTAGCAATGAATTAAAAGAAAATGAAGATTTGAAAAGTTGTTTTTTAATTCCTAATATAAATTTATCAAATAAAAATTTAAAAGACAAAGATCTAAAAGATTTAAGCGACAATCCTAATATCACAAATGTAACTTTACTTAATCTTTTTTATAATCCCCTTCTAACACCTGAAGGAATTAAAGAATTAAATAAATTACGTAATCTTACTCATTTAAATCTTGGTGGCAATGAAATGGGAGATAATCTTATTGAAGTATTAAGTGGAGAGGATTGTACTTACAGATTAAAATCCTTAGATTTGGGACGGAACAATCTAACAGCAACAGGAATAAACAAGCTTGTTGCAAGCAATCATAGCTCATATTTAGTTGATTTAAGACTTTATGAAAACAATTTAAAAGATGAAGATATCCAACTTTTAACATTCCTTACAAATTTAGAAATATTAGATTTAAGCGCAAATGATATGGGGGATGAGGGCTTAAGCCAAATTGCTCAAAATTTAACAAATTTAAATGAATTATATTTAAGGGGTAATAATAAAATATACGATCATATGCCATTAATTCAACTTCCAAAACTTACTAAATTATATTTCGCAGGAAATTCATTAAATGATGAATCGAGAGAAGAACTGTATAATCATAGTCAAATTACGACTTTAGAATTAGAGGTTGATTATTCGTAAAAAGATTCTTGAGTAAAAATATAATTATTTTTTTTCTAATTTTTTACTTAATGCGTTTTCTCAGAGATAGCTCACGACAAGTCCATCTTAATTTTACCAGCATTGACCAATTGACGGACGATGACGGCTACGACTTCGTAATATTCAAGAGGGATTTCGTCATCAATTTCGACGTTGGCATATAAGGCGCGGGCCAGGGTTGGATTTTCAATTAAAGGAATCTCTAACCCCTCGCCCATTTCGCGAATGCGCAAAGCCACGGCATCCATCCCTTTAGCAATAACCTGGGGGGCTGCCATTTTTGACACATCATATTTCAGGGCAACCGCATAGTGAGTTGGGTTGGTAATGATCATCGTGGATTCGGGCACGCGCTGCATCATACGTTGACGGGCACGGTCTCGTTGCATCTGCCGCAAGCGACCTTTAAGTTGGGGATCACCCTCTTGATCTTTGGCCTCGTCCTTAATTTCTTGACGGGTCATGCGCATATTTTTCATAAACTGAAACTTTTGCCAGGCATAATCCAGCCCTGCCATCAGCACCACCAACATCAAGATCACGCTGAACAATAATAAAGTCAGTTGATGTAGTGCCCCCAGCAGTCCATTCAAGCTGAGACTTTGATAAAACACCATCTTTTGTAATTTGGGCCACAATATCCAAACAGCAAGAGTCATCACCAAAATTACTTTGACCACATTTTTTAAAAATTCCACCAAAGCTTTAACACCGAAAAGTCGCTTCAGTCCGCCCATAGGCGAGATTTTAGAAAATTTAGGCTTTAACGGCTCAAATGAAATTTTTAAACCTGTTTGAAGAAATCCAGCACCAATTGCCGCTGCTATAATAAAGAGTACGGACGTGCCAAAGGTTAGCAGTACGATCTCGCCAATTTTTGTCATTACTTGGTAAAGAAGATTACTGGATTTAGATAACTCATGACTGTGTTCCAAAAAAAAGGCCAAGGAGCGTGCCATATCGGGAAAAGTCCAAGGAATGATGGCGCCGATAATGAGCGTCAGCGCCATCAATCCAAAGCCCTGAACGACCTCACGAGATGTGGCAATTTGACCCTTTTCTCGCGCTTTCTCTAGCCGTTGTGGGGTAGGTTGTTCGGTCTTTTGTGAGGGATCGTTATCTTCTGACATGTATCAGTGCCCCCATAATTGAACAACAACTTGCCCAAAACTTTCAAAAAAATGACGCATCATCAAAGCAAATGAGACAATCAACAGTCCAAATCCCAGAAATAATTGAAGAGGCTGAAGCACAAAAAAGATTTGCAATTGCGGCACCAGTCGTCCCAGTAAACCGGACGCCATCATCATAAAAAAACCAAAGATAATAACCGGACCACTCAGTTGAAGGGCAAGACTGAAGCTGAGAGTCACTGTTTGAAGGCATAGGTGCATAAATCCAGTGCTTAATTGCGCAAAAGACAGCGGATTGATCGGCGAAAAAGTTTGATAACTTTCGACCAGTGCGCGTAGAAAACTATGATGTAAATCAAAGGCAAAAATTAAGACCATCGCCACGGTACCTAAAAAAACGCCAGGTAGTCCTGTTTGCTGTGATGTAGCTGGGCTGAAGGCAAACGCATTGGCAAGCCCAATTTGGTACCCATATAAAATACCGACCATGTCTAGGGTACTGAGCATAATTTTGATAGCAACACTGGCAATCAAGCCAATGGCCGCCTCCCCCAATATCATGAAGCCAAATCCCAAAGATGTGGATGGCATTAGAGGTAATGTCTCTTGAACAACCGGTGTGATGGCAAGGGTCAATGTCATGGCAAATAAAAGACGTACCCGACCCGAGACATAAATTTCTGAAATTCCAGGCATCATGTAAATAAAACCACCCAAACGTGCAAATACCATGAAATAGCCAAAAAATTCGCCCATGACCCAGGTATTTTCTTGACCCATTTTTGGTTATGCTTTCGTCACGTCAGTGCCACCATTTTATCAAATAGATGTTCAGTAAAGCCGCGTAGCGTCTGCCCCATATAAGGCAAGGTGATCATAAGTGTGATGAAAATAAAAATAACTTTAGGCACAAAAACCAGTGTTGCTTCTTGAATTTGCGTCAATGCTTGTAAAAAAGAGATCGACAATCCGATCACAAGACCTACAATTAAAAGGGGCGCGGAAACTTTCAAAAGAACAATCAGTGCCTCACGGCTGATATCGAGAACCTCACCTGGAGACATTTTTGCGCCTTTTTTGTTCAATAGACTTGACTTCTTTTATGATCAATTATAATCAAAATTAAAAATTATCGCAATGCAACTATATTTTATCTTTGAAACCTTGACCAGAGGATGTTAAAAGGCTAAGGATAAGATCAAATATCATTATTAAAGAGTAATTATTATGTTCGCTGTTATTAAAACAGGTGGTAAGCAATATAAAGTTTCCCCTGGAACTCTTCTGAAAGTTGAGCGTCTTGAAGGAGAAGCTGGTCAAAGCATCCATCTTTCATCCGTGCTGTTATTAAATAATGAAGGCACGATTACGGTAGGTGCACCTCTTCTTGATCAAATTCAAGTATCAGCCACGATCCTTGAACAGGCACGTGCTGACAAGATTATCGTCTTCAAGAAAAAAAGACGTCAAGGATATCGCCGTAAAGCAGGTCATCGTCAAGATATTACAATACTACGAATTGAAGAAATTCTGACAGCCGGTAAGGCACACACGGATCGCAAAACTCAAGAGACGAAGGCTTTGCCACAAGCAACAAATCAGTCTTCTGAAGCAACCAATTTTCCTTTAGAGGCAAAAGCATCTGCTGCTAAAAAGCCAAAGGTTAAAAAAGAAGTTGAATCTTCTTCTGCTGACATGACATCCCATGGTGTCAATCATATTGAACCTGTAGCAACAGAAATGGGTGCGCCTGAATCTGTGAAAAAGCCAACAAAAAAAGCTTCTTCGCCAGTGTCAACAAATACGGATGATGGTAAAGAGATATCAACAGTTAAAGAAAAGAAGAAACCTTCTTCCAAATCTTCTGATTCTGATTCGTCAGATTCTCAATAATTTAATAGGAGTCCTGCAAAATGGCACAGAAAAAAGCCGGTGGTAGCTCTCGTAACGGTCGCGATTCAGCTGGCCGACGATTGGGCGTTAAAAAATTTGGCGGTGAACGCGTTTTGGCTGGAAATATTATAATTCGTCAACGTGGTACAAAATTTCATCCAGGTGAAAATGTAGGTATTGGAAAAGATCATACTATTTTTGCTTTGGTTGAAGGGGCAGTATTGTTTTCCGTTGGTCAAGGAAGTCGTTCCTTCGTTTCAGTGACAAAACTTGAAAATTAAATCTTATTAATTTAAGTTATGCCAACAAAATTTAGTAAAAGGGAATGGGTTCATTCCCTTTTTTCTTTGGTGTTTTTCACTACTTATAGGTTTATAAATTCATGAAATTTCTCGATGAAGCCAAAATTTATGTTAAATCGGGCGACGGTGGTCCCGGATGCATCAGTTTTCGACGTGAAAAATTCATTGAATATGGCGGACCTGATGGGGGTGATGGTGGACGCGGCGGTGACATCATTGTTGAAGCTCAAGACAACCTAAACACACTAATTGATTTTCGGTATCAGCAGCATTTTAAGGCTGAACGTGGACGTCACGGCAGTGGTGCTTTAAGATCAGGGGCTGCGGGCCAAAATATTGTTATCAAAGTCCCCATTGGCACGCAAATTTTTTATGAAGATAAAGAATCCCTTGTGGCTGATTTTGATACCCCGGGTCAAAGAATGGTTTTATGCCGCGGTGGCATTGGCGGGCGCGGCAACACACAATTCAAAACATCAACCAATCGTTCGCCTCGCCGTGCAGATCCTGGTATGCCGGGTGAAGAGCTTTGGCTTTGGCTTCGTCTTAAACTGATTGCTGATGCAGGATTGGTCGGCATGCCAAATGCGGGAAAATCAACCTTTTTAGCGGCCACGACACGTGCGAAACCTAAGATTGCAGACTATCCTTTCACAACACTGACTCCTCAATTGGGCGTTGTCTATGTCGACAACCGAGAATTTGTCTTAGCCGATATTCCGGGTCTGATCGAAGGCGCACATGAGGGTATTGGATTGGGCATTCGCTTTTTAGGTCATGTTGAACGTTGTCGCGTGCTGTTACACTTGATTGATGGCATACAAGAAGATGTTGTTCAAGCCTACCTCACAATTCGCCATGAACTCGAGCAATATGGTCATCATTTAAACGATAAAACAGAAATTGTGGGATTGAACAAATGTGATGCGCTATCTTCCGAAGAGATACAGGAAAAAATAACGGCTCTTAGAGAAGTTTGTCCTCACCCGATTTTACCACTTTCAGCTGTTGCCAAATCTGGTATCACAGATTGTCTGCGCCAGCTTTATAAAATCATTAAACCTTCTGAAAATGACATTGATTTTATCTTTAATTCGGACAAAAAATAAGTTCTGTTGTAATAAAATATTTTTCTTGATTTTGCATCGTTTCTTGTAACTTTCCGCTATATTCGTTACAAAGCTTATAAAAGTCAAAAGTGTTAAGAGAGAGTATGACGCAAAAAGTACGTAAAGCGGTTTTTCCCGTTGGCGGCCTCGGCACGCGATTTCTTCCAGCTACCAAAGCAATGCCTAAAGAGATGTTGCCTGTGGTTGATAAACCGTTGATTCAATATGCTGTTGAAGAAGCAATTGCCGCCGGTATCGAGGAACTTATTTTTGTCACAGGGCGCGGTAAATCAATCATTGAAGATCATTTCGATCGCTCTTTTGAATTAGAAGAAACTTTACGGGTTCGCGGTCTTAAAGTCGACCATGTCACCCTTGGTGTTCCTAAACTTTCACCAGGCAGCGTGACATATACCCGTCAGCAAGAACCTCTAGGATTAGGCCATGCCGTTTGGTGTGCCCGTCATTTAATTAAAAATGAGCCTTTTGCCGTTTTACTGGCTGATGATTTTATTCACAGTACCACACCGTGTCTTCAACAAATGATCAACGCCTATCAAGGTGGTATTATGACCGCTGTTATGAATGTTGATCCGGCACATGTCAGTCGATATGGCATTATTGATATTGCCTCAGAGCAAGGATCTTTAGTTCAAATCAAAGGTGTGGTTGAAAAACCAGCGCAAGATCGCGCCCCTTCATCCTTGGCAATTATTGGGCGTTACATTTTAGATGCCCGTGTGTTTGAACATTTAGCCTGTCAAGAAAAAGGGGCTGGGGGAGAAATTCAACTGACCGATGCCTTGGCTTGCTTTATCAATCAAATGCCGTTTTATGGGTTCCGGTTTGAGGGAAAAAGATACGATTGTGGTACCAAATCAGGCTTGTTATTGGCCAGTCTTGCGGTTGCTTTGAAAAGTAATATTGTGTCTGACGAATTGGTACAAGATATTGAAATGCTGTTAAATGAGCATAAAAAGAAATGATGAAAGAAGCGAGTCCATGAAAATTATTGTCTTTGGCACCGGATATGTGGGTCTTGTCACAGGGACTTGTTTTGCGGAATTTGGCTTTGATGTCACCGGTATCGACATGAATCAACAAAAAATTGATGATCTCAATCAAGAAATTATGCCCATTTATGAACCGGGTCTTGAAACACTTGTGGCTCATAACCTTGCCAAGGGCCGTCTTTCTTTTACCACAAAGAAGCAAAATCTCATTCGTGACGCTGATGTTATTTTCATTGCGGTTGGCACCCCTAGTCGCAGGGGCGATGGTCATGCTGATTTGTCTTATGTTTATGCGGTGGCTGAAGAAATTGCGGATGACCTTGAAAATTATGCTGTCATTGTCACAAAATCGACGGTACCCGTTGGCACAGGCCGGGAAGTTGAAAGAATTATCAGATCTAAAAATCCTAAAGCCAAATTTGATGTGGTATCAAATCCAGAATTTCTACGGGAAGGATCTGCCATTGAAGATTTCATGAAACCAGATCGTGTCGTCATTGGATGTGAATCTGAACAGGCCCAAAATATTATGCGCGCGTTGTATCGTCCGCTGGATGCACCGTTGTTATTTACCACCCTTGAGACGGCTGAGTTGACCAAGTATGCATCCAACGCTTTTTTGGCCACCAAAATTGCTTTTATCAATCAGATGGCAGATCTTTGTGAGCTGTGTGGTGCTGACATCCAAGGAGTTGCCAAGGGAATGGGTCTCGATAAAAGAATTGGCGAACGCTTTTTGAATCCAGGACCTGGATATGGAGGATCATGTTTCCCCAAAGATACGCTGGCTTTGGTACACACAGCCCAAGATTATGGTGCCAACATTAATTTGGTTGATGCTGTGGTTGAAAGTAACACCCGTCGCAAGAAATCGATGGCTAAGAAAATCATGGATGCATGTGGTGAACAGTTGACATCACAAACTCTGTGTGTTTTGGGCGTTACCTTTAAGCCTGAAACTGATGATATGCGCGATGCCCCTAGCTTAGATATTATTCCCTGTCTTTTAGAAACAGGCACAAAAATTAATGTTTTTGATCCCCAAGGCCAGAAAGAAGGCAAAGAACTGCTACCAGGGGTCAATTGGTTTGAAGATCCTTACGACGCCATGCATAATGCCAGTGCTGTTATTATTTTAACAGAATGGAATGAATTCCGTGCCTTAGATTTTAAAAAAATGAAACAGATTTTAAAAAAACCTTTGATGATTGATCTTCGCAATATTTATATCCCTCAACTTGTGAAAGAAGAAGGATTTGATTATATCTCTGTTGGTCGCCAGCCCCTTTATGGTTATTCAAAAAATCAGCCAGCGGGTTCTTTTCTTCAATTTGCAAATGGGGCTTAAATGACATTAAATCCTGATATTTTACGTGAATACGACATCCGCGGTATTGTTGATGTTCAATTTGGTGCCTCTGATGCTTACCTTATTGGACGTGGCTATGGCACGGTTGTCACACATGCCGGCGGTAAAACTATTGCGGTTGGTTATGATGGCAGACTTTCTTCGTTTGCGCTTGAAGGCGCTCTCATTGATGGATTGAAGTCAACAGGACTTCATATTACACGCCTTGGGTTGGGACCATCACCCTTGACTTATTTTGCCACCCATCATTTAAAGACGGATGCCACAATCATGGTCACCGGATCTCATAATCCTGGATCTCATAATGGCTTTAAAATGACCTTGTTTAAAAAACCTTTTTTTGGGGAAGATATTCAAAAATTAGGCAGGCTAATTACGGCTCAAGATTTTATTGAGGATTTGAATTCAAGTACCATAGAATCTCATTTTTTGGATGACGCTTATATCGATTATTTAATTCAAGATTTTCAGCAAAATTATACCCAAGCTCGACCATTGAAAGTGATATGGGACGCGGGAAATGGTGCGGTTGGAAATATTTTAAAAAAGATGGTGACTTATCTTCCAGGTACACACATTCTTTTGAACGAAACCATCGATGGTACTTTTCCGGCTCATCATCCAGATCCTGTAGTGGCTGAAAATTTAACACAACTTATTGATGTCGTGCGAGAAGAGCAAGCTGATCTAGGTTTTGCTTTTGATGGTGATGGCGACCGCATCGGTGTGGTTGATAATTGTGGTCATATCATCGCAGGCGATCAGTTGATGATCTTGTTATCGGCTGAAGTTTTAAAAACACATCCCAACGCCCCTATTATTGCAGATGTCAAAGCCAGCCAAATTCTATTTGATGAAATCAAAGCATTGGGCGGCACGCCTATCATGTGGCGCACTGGTCATTCATTGATCAAAGCGAAAATGGCTGAAGTTAAATCGCCTTTGGCTGGTGAGATGAGTGGACATATCTTTTTTGCAGATCGCCATTTTGGCTATGATGATGCTTTATATGCAGCATTGCGAACCTTAGGAATTGTGGCAACCCAAGATTATCCTTTAAGTGATTGGTATGAGCATCTGCCAGTTGTCATCAACACGCCTGAAATGCGATTTGAGTGCCTCACCCACGATAAATTTTTGATAGTCAATGAGATTCGGCAAGTACTCGAAAAAGCTCAAATTTTTTTTAATGGCATTGACGGTGTTCGGATGACAACATCTCAAGGATGGTGGCTATTGCGGGCATCAAACACCAGCGATGAATTGGTCGCTCGTATTGAAGCCAAAACCCAAGAAGATTTAGAGGTTCTTAAAACTCAATTAAGTCATTATTTGAAAAGTTATGATCTTTATCTGCCGTAATATTTTGAATCAGGAATATCATTAAAAAGTGAAATCTTCTCTTCCTAAGAAAAAAGGCGGTACGCTGGTTATTCAACCCTTTCCCGGTATTGGCGATATCATTTGGTACCTTCCTTATCTGCGTGCGATCGCTCGGGTAGAGGGGCCTATTACTCTTTTAACCAAATCTCGATCCGCGACCAAAAAATGGTTGTTGGATGATCCCTTAATTGAAGATATTATCTATTTAGACCGTCATAAATTTATGGCAATGTTTCTTAAAATTCGTCGACGTCATTTTCAAAAATCTTGGACACTGCATCGTAGCTTTAGTCATGCAGCCTTAACTTTTCTGGCAGGTATTCCTGAACGTTTGGGCCTTGGTTACGGACTTCAGCGATATATGTTATCGTCTCCGCCTTATTTGTCACATGAAGCCAAATCGTGTCATATGATTTCTCAATTAAATCAATTTTTTACCTTAGTTGATCAAGGAAAAGAATATTATTTAAGACCCGAAGATCAAGTTCCCCCTTTGTGTCCACAAGCGCATCAAGATATTATTCAAAAATATTCTCATCTTTCGCGTCCTTGGATATGTTTTGGCATTGGCGCAAGCGAAGATGATAAAAGGTGGCCAGCTTCTCATTTTATTGATCTTGGAGCTTTAATTTCTGAAAAAAGCTTGGGAACAATCTTTTTGTGTGGCTCAGAGGCAGAAGAGTCTCAAATTCAAGCCGTTGAAAAATTTTTACGTCCCCTATCATCTCAAGTGCAATGTGCTACAGATCTGTCTCTGCGTCAGGCTTTTGCTTTGATGAAGGAAGCTGATCTTTACATTGGCAATGACACTAGTCTTTTGAATATTGCTGCTTGTTTTGGGACAGAAGCTGTGGGCATTTTTGGTGGCACCAAACCTTTAAGCTATGTCCCGACCATCAAGGCTATGATACCATCTTTGGATGTAAAGTTGGGCAAAGAAGGTATGGCCTCTATTTTGCCAAAGCAAGTTTTTGAATTTTTAAAACACAATCATTATATATAAATATCAAGAATGACCAATGATCTTAAAAATGTCTTGTTCAGGGTCATATTCTTCTAAAATGCCCTCAGCCATATGGAAATTCCATGCGCGTATTTGAAGGACACCTCGCATTTGTCTTTCAGCGATCCACGGAAAGGTTTGCAAATTTTTAAGCGAATGCCTTAAGGAATATTGACCACACAACGTAATTTTGTCATCAAAAGAATCATAATTGTGATTGTCTACAACCGCGTCATAGGCAGATGTTGCCATCCCCATCCATTTGGTCAGAAAACTTTTAGGGCCACATTTTTTGTGGGAATGTTCTAAGAGAGATTGAATGCCACCACATTGTGTGTGACCGAAGACAATTAGTTGAGGGATTTCTAAAACACTAATACCAAATTCTAAGGCAGCACTGGTGCCATGATAAGATTGATCATCAATTTCGTAAGGTGGCACCAAATTAGCTACATTGCGGACAACGAATAAATCTCCTGGTTGACAATTCAACACCAGCGCCGGATCAACACGCGAATCAGAACAAGCAATGACCAATGCTTTTGGCTTTTGTCCTTGACGCACCAATTCATAAAAGGTCGAATCTTCACTTGCAAAATGATTTTCTCTAAACTTTTTATACCCCTCAATCAGGGAATCAATATCTTTATTCATAGTGAAAATTTAAATTATTATGACGCGAGGGTCAAATGATCATTTTATAAACCAAACATTTTAAGCAATCCGTCAACTTCTGCCATAAATGACTTAGAGGTGGACTCATATTTTTGTCTTTTGTAATAAGCGCGATGAGTTGCAACGCTCATATGTTTATTTTTTTCTTCGATGATGTGCTATAATAATCAAACCATTTTTAGTTGGTGATAAAATAATCTGTCCTTCAAAGTAAGAATCATTAAAAAGTTTATTTAAATTATTAAAACTAAATTCTTTTGAGTTAATTTCTTTAATCGCAGTAATTGTTTTTCCATGATCTTTCATCAGATTTTCAAGCTTTAATTCTGCTGTTTTGTGTAAAGATTGCCGAGATTCTGCTTTACGTTCTTTGATAAGTTTTGCAACCTTTTTTATTTGCTGTCTTATATATTTGGGATTAGAAAATAAATTTAGTGACAAAGGAGATGACAAACTTTCAATTTCTTCTGTGAAAAAAGCCAGCTATTCCTCTTGATCTAAATCAAATTCTGTCTTTGGTATTAAAGATATATTTGGAGCTGCAGGAATAATCTGATGAGTCGTTGTAAGATCGTATGATCGCGACAATTTTAATGTTTGTTGTATTAAATTTCTTATTTCATCATCAATTTTTTGCTTTGTCACCGCAGATTGCTTTTTCTGAATAAGAACAATATTTTTTATATAATCGTTCGTATAAAGATAAGTCAGACGGGACCAGCGTTAAATTTAAGGCTGTATCGGATTTTATGATAGGTGGCGATTGAACATCTTTTTCTTGTTCAGGAATGACATTTGTTTGTCCAAAGAATTTCTTATACTTCTCAAAAAAATCTGATATCTCTTACACTTCATTATCAAAATAAAATTATCAGACAGCATAAGGTAAACATGCAGATTTTTAATACTCGAAAGTGTTTAAGCCCTGACCTTATTGATCAAAATCTTCAACAAGAAATAACATGTTTTGTTCAAAAATGTTTTGGTGATGAAACCTTAATCGTATCCATTAATCTGTTGACAGAACCATCGCGCCGCAATCAAATTATGAGATTAAATCTTAAGAATTTAACAAATCAAGTTCCCTCAAGTGTTATTTTAAAACAATCGATTTTCAAAGAATCAATTGAAAATCAATCACAAACATTGGGTCGGTTTGCCCGAGATTGGGCAGGTTTAGAATTTTTAAACAATCTTGGTTGTGATATCACACCAAAATTTTATGGTGGCCATCAAAAGCATCAATTCATATTACTGGAAGATTTGGGACAAGAACATTTGAGCTTAGTCGATTCTTTGATAGGGCATAATCAAGAACAAGCTATGCAATCTTTAACGCGATATATGCAGTCTTTGGGAAAATTTCATGGCTTTACTTTTGGCTGTGTATCTTCACATGAAGAAATTTTACGCAGGGTGAATCCAGTTATAGCTGATTGACGTAATGATTTGTCTTTGATATTTTGAGTGAATGAGTTACGGATATAGCATAGATTTAAGGAAACGTGTTCTGTTTTATATTGA
>JBPBPI010000109.1:0-5157 GCA_050954885.1 Janthinobacterium lividum
AAAGCTCGCCTTAGCGTTCGGACGAACGATGCCAGGAGCATTGGAAGCCACAACGGTATTACCAACCGCACCATCAGCAGACGAAACCGCAGTTGCCAACGTCAACACACCAGAAACAGCGTTAAGCGCACCCGTGCCAGCGTTGGTCGCATCAGCAGCAGTACCAACCACAGAGTAGGCATTACCGTTAATGAATGCGTTCAGCGGATTGCTGGTCGAGACGGTTGCCATCACACCAAGCTGCGGTGCATTCTGGAAACCACGAATGTCAGACACGCTCAAAGCGGTCCCAGACGAAGCAACACGAACAACAGTGTTACCAGTCACATACGAACCATACAGGGTGCGCTGTGCCAAACGGTCAACAGACTGCATCGCCTGCACAGCGTTGACCACGTTATTATGGACAAACTGCGGGATAATACCCACCTTCTCAGTGACAATGTTCAAGTCCTGCGTGTCGCCAAGACGACCGAGAGTGAACGTGAACTGCTCAACCTGCCAACCGGTCGGAACAAGACCGTTATCGAAGTTGGTGTTCGTGGTTGGGTCCATGAACGTGGTAACAGGAGCCTTGAGACCAGCCTTGGTATCGGTAATCGTCTGACCGATACGGTTAGGGTAGGTTCTACGCTCAGCAACCGCACGGAAAGTTACTTCTGGCTGGATTGCTTCCTGAATCGCATGCTCAAGATAGCCGCTCTGGATCGTCGGAACCAGTGCGGGAAGGAAATTGGAAAGACCGGTAGCCATCTAAAAATTCTCGCCTATAGCAGTCAGCAACTTAATTGTTGGTGACGTGTGTATGTTTCATCGAAGATTCTCCCGCTTCCATGCCGCTTTCTCTGCATCGGTCATGTCGGCGTACTGCTTCGTCTCAGTCTTGGTTGTGCTCTTTGGAGCACTAGCAGTAGAGGAAGTGTTCTTGACCGCAAAAGCGTATGGCTTTGCTGCCTTAAACTCTTCGATGACTGCGGCTGCGTTCACAACGTCGCCATCGTCATTCATCTCAACCTTGCTCAAATCGAGCAACTTGAGCATATCGAGGTCACTAATCCCTGCCTTCATTGCTTCTGCCTTGATTTCTGCGCGCTTGACCCGATCACGGGACTTCGCATCATTCTCGGCAGCAGCAGCCGTATACTTGGCGTCCATCTCAGCCATTTTGGCCTTCAGATCGGACATCTCACTGTTGAGCTTGTGTCGGGCTGTCTGTTCCTCATGGAGACGCGACAATGGCACATGCTTTACAGTCTTTTTCGGCTCAGGAACGACAACATCAATTTCTTCGATGTCGGTTGTGACAGTTTCGTCGGTCATTGGATGAAATCTCATCAATAGTGGATGCGCTCAATTGCGCATCATTAGACATTCGGTTGTATTTATGCGCTGATCAGCTTGTAAGTGTTTCTTTAGCCTGAGTTTGTGCAGCAAGCTTGACTGCACGAGCATCCTCAGCAACAATATCCTGTCCGATCAGCGCAACTTCAGCTTCAACACTTGTGATATCGTTGATGCCAGCACTGTTCTTCACTGCGGTTTCACGAGACATGGTGCCAGCAGCAATCGCAATCTGGTTGGCAGTGGCAAGCTTCACACGATCATCACTGGTAGGTGCAAACCAATGCCCCCACTTCAAACCAAGCCTCGCATCAACATCGAGCTTACCAACAACCTTTCCACGCACCTTGATCTGCATCTTCTGACTGGCATTGAGGAACATGCGCATCAGCGTCAACAAACCATATTCGCCATAGGATGAGCGCATATCAGAAGCCAATGAAAGCATTGGCTCATACAGTCGCTCCAAAGCTAGACCAGAAACGGCCATGGCAATCTTTTCGGGATCAGCCTGAACGCCGTGCATACTGTTAAGAGCCATGCCACGTTGATTGGTGAGAAAGTCAAGACTGGCCTTGGTGCTGTTGCCAGACATTTCCAACAGTTTGGCATCACCTTCTTTTCCAAGAAGCAGACCTTCGCCACCAGCCTTCTTCACTTCACCATCGGTAAGATAATCGTCTTCCTTCACCACCAATAGCGGATCAGAAGAATACTTTAGCGCACGAGAGATGCGCGATGCTGTGTAATCCTGCTGAATGAGACTAGTGATACCTTGCTCAAACGTGCAAGCACCATCGAACTCATCGCCTCCGGGAAGGTTGTGCACCCACACCCAAGGACAAATGCCGAGATCATGCGACACACTGCGCGTGTCATCGATCTGTGGAATGGCTGGCTTGTCAGTTAGCTGTGGGACCGGCCAAGGCTGATACCACCATTCACCGGCAGTATCCCACACACGCTGAAACCAATGCAGAGTTTGCATCATGTCGTCATCGATGGCGTAACCCTGGCTTGCAAGCTCGCTACCAATGACCTTACGCTTCTCAGTGAGTGTAAGCAGTGTATCGGGAGCTTCAGCGTCCCACGTTGGCGTCAAGAAGGTGGTATCGAAACAATCGAAGAATGGTCGACCACGAAGAACACGGAAACGAACGGCAACAGACCCTGTGGAACCGATTAGTGCAGCCTCACGCATTCTGGCAACAAGCCTGCCTTCGACAACCAAGTCTTCCAGCGTCTTTCTGACATCATCATCGTCACTGTCGATTGATGGGAAATGACCATCACCGAAGCAAAAACCAACCGCAGTGTCTACAACACCACGCGCCATCGCCAAGCCAGTACGAATGGATGGTGCGCGAAGATGCTCCGGTCGGAATGCATTGCGGTAATCGCGATCCTCATGATATTCCCAATCGAACACATCATATAATGTGCCGTTGAGAACACTGTTCAAAAGGATTTGACGATTGGCACGAGCCGGATAATCCTTATCCGGCTGCATCATGTCGGCTATGGTCTTGTACACGGATCAATACTTCAATTGGACATGGTATTTACCGTATCAGCGCGATGTCAGCGACGTATTGAACATCCTGGCCTTTTGACGCTGAACTATTGTCGCGTTGAAGGCTGAAGCAAAAGCATCAACTTGGTCATCGTGCTTGCCACCCGGAAAGCTGGCAAGCTCTTCGATGAACGTGCTGTTCCACTTTCCTTCACGCAACATGATATTTCCAGCGTTGACTTGCGATGATGCTGGCATTGCCCTTTGTATCTTGTTGCCAGACTGTGGGATGGCAGTGACGCGATATCCAGCCAAAGCCCTGGCTGCATACATGTAAGATGATTTACCGGCGGCTCCAGGGTCCTGCGGCAGTCCGATATGAACGTCACGTCCATCTTCGGTGGCAGTGGAGATGAGAAACATCTCAACCGCAGCAGGATCACCACGCATCCTGGCCACATCCTCGATGATGTATGCGCCATTGCTCAGCTTGGAAAGCTTGACCCCAACCGTCCAGTCTGGCTTGCGACCTTCAGCTTCAGCAGTTCCAGCCAAATCCCAATGTCTCACGGTCTGTGTGACGGTGATGCCAGACGGTAGGTTGCGCACACTGTTCATGTTGGCGACGTTGAACAGATTGCCTTCTAAAGGTCTTGGACGCTGCTGATATAATCCCGACCACACTAGGTCGCTCATCGTGTCACGAAGGTCCTCCATCATCCCTAATGTCTGATATTCTGGCCAGAGTGCTTCACCAATGTTTCTACCAAGCGGATCATCAATGTCTTCACACAATGCCGGCATTCTCAGAACATGCCATTTGCCAGACTGTTCTTCAATCAACCGTCCACTCAGATCGTCTGGTGCCCACCGTGTTTGTATGATCACGATGGCACCGCCCGGCTTCAACCGTGTGAGCACCGATGCTTCATATTCTTCCCACACCGTCGCCTTGATGATTGGAGAGAAAGCGTCTGACCAGTTTCGGATAGGATCGTCAATAATAGCAAGGTTTGCGCGAAAACCTGTCACACCACCGGTAATACCTGCGCATCGATACTGGCATCCATTATCAGTGTGCCATAGTTCTCGACTGCGACTGTTTGCCATAATACCATAGCCAAGCGTCGGTGAATTCTCTTCGACCACCACACGAAGCTTGCTGGAAAAGCTTTCTGCAAGGTCAGAGCCATACGATAGACCGATGATATTGGTGTTAGGGTTGCGCGCCATATACCAAGCTGGGAACATGATGCTGGCGTAAGTGCTTTTGGCACTGCCAGGAGGAAGGTTGACGATCAACCTGCGAATATCACCACGCTCAACGGCTTGTAGACGGTCAATGAGAACACGGTGATGCGCAGCCGGTGCTTGGTCAAACGGTGCAAGAGCATGTTCGCACCAAGCATTTAAATCGTTTTTGATGTTTTCGCGAAGAATGAATTCAGCTTTGAGTGCTGCAAGATCGATTGGAGGATTGGGCAAGAGGACCACCGGTCAATTATATTGAACCAGTATTTACATGATTAGAATAATCTGTGTTCAGAATTGAGCGAGACAGGCACTAGCGGAGACTGAAAAAGGGGGTTTTAGAAGGGGGTGGGGGCATGATGGCACGAATGTTGCAGACCATGCAACCCGATGCTTTGCCGCCCCGTTCTATTCATCATATGTGGACCGTTTGATCACCGTTGTCACCACCATTGTTCCGACAATACTTCCGATGGTTTGCATATGATCTCGCGACTGTTTCCATCATCGTTTGCCCATGATGTTCAACCGTATGCAGGACCGTCACAGCGCACGCTGTATGGCATTATCGTCGCTGATAGCATCAGGACATCACCGTGATGCTGCACCATGCTGTAGCGCCGTCTGTGTGACCGTTGATCCACCGTATGTGACGCTGATCCCGATGCTGATGCCAAACTGGTTGCCGATCATCTAGCCACCCTTGGATGTGACCCTGCTGGTGAGCCTTGGTTTGCGCATGGATTACGTCCGATTATCACGTCCGTTAAAAGAGTTTTTCGGACGGAATGACGGCTCACGATGGGTGTATCACTCTGTCAAACGGTCGTTTGATGAACTGATACACCAAGCGTCTGTGGCGACGGTTTTATGGGAACGGTTATGGGAACAGCTTTGGGACCAATGATGAAACACCAATGTTTCCAGGCATTTTCCGCATGGATATGGCGGATGGAATGTCCGTAGAACCGTGATTTCAGCGTCGCTGAGGCTGGTTCAGTCGTCGCTGGTATCATCGGTCACAGCGATCACCAACACGGTCTGTGCAGCGT
>JBPBPI010000110.1:0-5537 GCA_050954885.1 Janthinobacterium lividum
CCTAACGAAAAGAGAATTGTGTATGTCAAAACATAATCACATTCAACTATAGATCATAATCTTGCCATTATGTAAAAACATAAACTCATTCAGCTATAGATAACAGAAGAAGAAAGCTGAAAACCACAATCGACCCAATAATCCACTGACGAATATCTTGCAGGTAGGTGGGCTTGCCTGACTCCAAGGTATAGCCGTAAACTTCTGGGAAAAGTCGTTGCTCTGCCATATCTTTCGGTGGCTCGTGATGATAAATAAAAGCATACAGCTGATTTCGGTAGACTTGAAGGCGACTTTGATCGCTGGCATTGCGGTATTTACCTTGAAATCCAAGACCAAGAGCCATGAGATACACTTCTGCCAAATCAACGCGAAGCGGATCTCGCTTTCTTAGAAAGTCTTCAAGGTTTCTGAAAAAAAGATCTCCGGCGTCATGACTGCCAAACAAATAAGATTCTAAAAGATAGTTTGACCATTCTCGTCGGCCTTCCCAATTCATTGTGATGAAAAATTCATCAGCCAAAGCTGCCATAACATACATAGCTTCTCGGAAAGAACCACTGGTATATTCGCTGCCATTTTGGATGGCTTTTGCCGATAAACCTTCTAAAAATTGTCGCAGATCATTGGAGATATCTCGAGGCTGCAGATCAACGATGGCTTCAGAAGACACGGCTATGTCCAAAATTTTGGTTTGATAATCGATTAAGCGTAGATAAAATTCTTCAAAACTTCGCAATAAAAAAGATGTATTTTGATCTTCAAGGCGTCGGCGATGTAAAAAAGGGGTCATGGATTTTTCAATCTCTTGTTATCGTTGATATAATCATTTTTTAAAACTTTTTTTTAATATTGTTCTCTTTTTGATACGTAAAGAACCATCTCTTCAGGACGATTCTCCAAAGTATCCGCCACGTTAAATATCTGAAGTGTTTGACCAAAGTTAATAAATCTAACGTCGGTATCAAGTTCAAATAAAACCACATCGCGTGCAGGCATTAACTTTTCTTGACCGATGCCGGTGATAAAGCTGCGTGGTGCGCCTAAAATTCGCTGGTTGCGACACATCTCAACATGATCGTCTGTGGCCATAACCGCTTGTGTGATCCAACCTGAGACATCTTTTTCAGACATGCGTGTCGACGCTTTGGCGCCAATAACCAAATGTGCGGCTTGCCATTCTGGATTTAAGTTTAAGTTGAAAGTGCGGCCATCCAAGGTAAAGGGGACAACATGATAACCCTCTTGAATATGCTCAAGTAATGAATTCGCAAAATTGATAACTTCAAGAAACGATGTCCGACTATCATTGTGTTGATATAGTTGAATGTGATTATGTTTTGACATACACAATTCTCTTTTCGTTAGGCAAACCAATATTTTAATATTCCTCTAATGACAAAACATAACCTTATTCAGCTATAGGTATTTAAAAGAGGTGGCGTCACACCGGGTGAAATGCCAATCAATTGAGCCACAAGTTGCGTCAATTGAAGATAAACTTGAAAAGGATGAGAGACACCGGCGGCGATAATGGCTTCAAAAGGTAAAAGACCGGCGCTCAATGCTTTGATAATATTTTCGGTTTCATTTGACACCATTTCAGATGTTTGAGACGACAATCGATCGACCAAAAATATAATTTTTTCTCGAATTCGTTGGGTGATTGTCCGGCACAGGGCACCCAAAGGCGAGTCTGGTGTTACCTTAAGTTGAGGCGCAAAATATTGCGATACTTGATAGACATTTTCAACCCGTTGAATTTTTAACAATGGCAAAGAGATATAACCTAAAGGCTCACTTTCAGAGAGTTTCAACATAAAATTAGGGCTTAACGTCGGGATAGAGACCACACGATCACCCGTGTTTTCATCTACAACCGATGTTGATTCAACGGACGTAAACCGCTGGTTATCCGCACTTGCATTGCCCTTGCCCGATTGATAAGGCGCAATGACCACATAAAGAGTCAGTACTTCACGTTGTAGATCTTCAATATACGGCTTAAGGTCCAGCGACAGCACATTTGTTTGCGATAAATTTGATGAGACAATTGAGCCGTCCGGCATGACAGCTTCAAGATTTAAGATATTAATCTTACCCGAAAGTGCAGCTCCCACATCATAGTTAAAATCGACAATACCCCAGGCATAAGGAAGTGTCACTTGATCATGATAAGAGATCAAATGTTCAATACGCCGATCCATTTGTTGGAAATGTTGAGGCAGAAGGAGCATCCCTTCATGCCATTGAATGGCATCTTGAACCGATCTCCTTTGCGTCATTGTACACTCCCCTCTTTTATTGTTTTAACTCTATCATACTTACAAAAATCGATCTTTTAACCACATTTAGGTTTAAGACATTTTGATATTTTCTCTTGGATCATCTTTTTAATATCCTGCGGTGTTTTGGAAGTAGGATCATCTTTCGTCGGCAAAATTACAGGCATACCAGGACATCCTTGTTCAATAATGCAAAGATCATCTTTTTTTACAAGCACATGAATGGTGTCTGACGACCCCACACGAATGCAGTGTGATCCCGGTGTAAAATAACGCGCAAACACAATGGCACCAAAGGGATCATAAATTTCTTGCGCCGAGTTAATGCTATAATCTGTTACCGTCTGGCCTGGTGTCAGTTCCCATCGCCAAATACGTAATGTTTCAGGATAATCACGACGGATTTGATCTGCTACCTTGAAATAATCATCAGCGGTCATCTTGGTCAGTGCCTTCATCAATTCAGGCTTATAGGTGATCACCAAATCAACTGCCGTGGCCGATGTATTGTTGGCATCTTGATCGAGAATGATGTTAATGGTCTCTAAATTGAATTGTGGCTCCCCTTCTCGATCAGCATCTTTAAATATCGTGTTACATCCTGCCAAAAATCCAAAGATCAACAGTGTCCAAATTTTAAGATTAAAATATTTTAATGTCACGGCCTAATGGTCTCCTCATTGCGACGGATCATAACAACACTGGGAAGTTCAATACCGGGTCCTTGCCAAACTTATTGTAAAACCTTAACGGCATCTTGAACTTGAGCATAAGTCGTATAGGCACCTGATCTGACTTCAAAATCCAAATGACCATCTTTGTTCCACAAGGGAATTACATAACTGTTGTATCCTTTGCGGTCCAGTTCTTCAGCCAATTTTAAGGCAGATTCGCGCTCGACAAAACGACGCACGCGTATGGCATATAACGCTTGTTTGGCTGCAGGTGCTGCTGCTTCAACTTTAGTTGACTCTGCGGTTTGTGTGACTTGCTGACGGTCCGTTGTGGTCGTTTGAGCGGATGTTTTTGACGTTGAAGATTCTTTAATTGTCTCTTTACCCAAGGTATCAGAGGGTGATTTTGATCCCAATTCCGTGGACGCACCGCGACTGGGCTCATCAAAAATGCTGCGATTTTGATTTGATCCATCAAATGTTTCATCTAAATTATTTCGGGCATATTCTTGCGGCAAATCATCCGTGAGAGGTCTGACAATATTGCCCAAAGTGGGCGAAAGTTTGTCACTTATTTTTTGAGATAACGACCTAAGTCCTTGAGACACATTATCTTTGATTTGACTTTTTACGTTATTATATAGTTGAATGTGATTATGTTTTGACATACACAATTCTCTTTTCGTTAGGCAAACCAATATTTTAATATTCCTCTAATGACAAAACATAACCTTATTCAGCTATAGGTCCTTTCTTCAGATCTTTCGAGCAATCCTTTTTGCTCAGACCTGCCCCCTGTACGCGCAAGCAAGGCTTGTCGGTCGACATAGCTTTTTTGAGGCACATCTGGCATGACATCAAATTTTTCTTCTGTTTGACCAATAGGTGTTTGTATAGATTTTCCAACCGATGCTGTGGCAAATTTCGGCTCAAAGATAATACCACCATTGGGGGGATTGACCGATAAGCACATCAAATATCCGGCTGTAAAAAACACAGCACCAGCGATGATAAGCCCTAAGAACAAACCAATATAGGAAAGGCGATTCAATTTTTTTCCCCCTTTACGATAGGGGATCACCAAATGTTCTTTTTTCTTTGCATCAAGCTTCGCCAGATCCTTTTGAAGTTTCTCAGCAGGCGTTTCAGAGGGTATTTCGTAGGTTGTATCATTTTCATCCGTCAATGAAGAAGGAAGGGCTGCACGCCGTTGCTGAGCCAATGCTCTGATACTTTCGCGTCTTCGGACCAACGCGAACAGTGATTCTCCCTGAATTGCCACTTTTTTATCCGTTTTTTATATAAACTTAACGTGTTTTCCGGGGTGTTGTAAATGATTTCTTATTTATTAAATTAATTTTTAAAGAAAATATTGAAAAAGATATATAAAAATGACTTTTTATTCTGAAAGATTAAAATTGATTATAAAAAAAAGAGAATAGATTTTGAAAAAGTTTCTCGAGCAAATTTAAAGTTAAATTCTTGGATAATTTTTACCTTATCCAAGAGTTTTAAAGATTTTAATATTTAATTTTTAAATAAAGTATCATAAAATTTTCTGCCATCGTTTATAATATTTTGAGGTGTGTTGAGTCGTACCTCTGGATTGAAAGTACTTAGGACAATTGCTTCTAATGAACGTGGATCATTAGCACCAATTGCTTTAAATTCATCAATTTCTATATTATATCTTTCGTTCATAGCTTTATACATATAAGAATAATAAGCATTACGTTGAACATCGGTTGGTGCCATAGATTTTTCTGCTTGATTAGCTTTTCCAGTTCCAGCTTTGCTCCAACCAACATATGTAGAACTATCATATAATCTTACTTCTAAAATTTTATTTATATAATGGGGAAATGCAAATTCTTTCTTCTCACATGGCGCTCTTCCAAGATATTCCACAAAGACTTGTCGGAATTCTTTATAAAAAGGTAAACTTGGATTTTTAAAAGATGGCAAAGACCTTAGAGTTTTTTGTGCGACTTCTTGAACAGCTTGCTCGATCGTTGGCTCAGGCACGGGTGTGGAAACAACGGATGCTTGAGGCACTGGATCAGAAACAGGCGGGGTTTGAGATATAGGATTAGATGCAGGAGTTGTCTCAAGCAAATTTGGTGAAAGTGTCGTTTGAACAATATTTAAAGCTTTAAAAAAATCAGCAATCTCTTGATCTGTTTTACCTTGACCAATGAGACCACGTGTTATTTGAGCTTTTTGAACATCATCATACTGTAAAGTTGGTACATCAGTTGCAAAAGCTTGGGATGACATCACAATAAGTGCCAAAGCTGATGTTGCTTGTAATAATTTCTTCATCTGATTCTCCTGGATAGATTTATAAAATATTGCTTAATATAAAACTAATAAATTTTACATTTCAAAAACTTATATTTTATGTCAATGACAAAAACAGATATTTGCCACAACATTTTTATCGTATCGGAAAAATATTTGATGATCCACAAAAATATTAAATAACCCGAGTTATGTTTAAGAGGCGTGTAAAAAAGTTTAAAGTATTGAAAACATTGGAGTATCATTTTGGGTATTAAATCTCAAAAAGGATACCCCA
>JBPBPI010000111.1:0-51343 GCA_050954885.1 Janthinobacterium lividum
AGACTCAGAAAGGACAGAGCCACCCCTTTAAACTTCTTACACAACCTAGATCATAATCTTGCCATTATGTAAAAACATAAACTCATTCAGCTATAACATCTCCCTGCTCAGCTGCTTTTGAATACCATTCAAAAGCTTTTTCTATATTTCGTTCAACGCCCTCACCCTTGAGATAACAATTACCTAAAATATTTTGAGCTCTAGCATCTCCCTGCTCAGCTGCCTTTGAATACCATTCAAAAGCTTTCTCCATATTTCGCTCAACGCCTTTACCCTTAGAGTAACAGTTAGCCAAATTACCTTGAGCCCTAAAATCTCCTTGCTCAGCCGCTTTTGAATACCATTCAAAGGCTTTCTCCATATTTCGCTCAACGCCTTCACCCTTAAAATAAGATCTAGCTAAAATAAATTGAGACTCAACATCGCCCTGATTTGCTTTTTTTATGAGGACATCAATATTATTTTCTTCAGTTTTAATTTTTTTTGCTGTTAGAGAAGATTTTCCAGAAAATCCAGCATCTTCAAAGGACCTTTTACGATTATGATTTTCTGCGTCCGAACCAAAGGAAGAGCAGCAAAGAACACGTGTAATAAGCAATAGAGAGAGTACGAATTTTAATTTACAAAAAAACATGTTATTGAAACCCAAGAATTATTTATTAGAAATATAATTAAATCTTAAACTAATAATTCATTGTCTTTTTGTCAAATATATTTTTTAAGCAAATTCTTAGGCATAATTTATCAATGGCTTATTCAATAATTTTCTCACTTGCTTGTGAAGTGTAATCTTAGACAACCTCAATTTTTAATACCTTTTGAAATATTACCTGTATTCAAGATAATGTAACACCGATTTTGGCCTCAAGCTCGCGGGCTTCGCGGGCACTTAGGCCACTTTCAGCCAGGGTAACTTTCTCTCCTTTAAGCAATTTTTGAACCACACTGAGGGCTGTGCGAGAAAGTTGCACGCTGTGGTGACGATGTTCCATGAAAGCCTCATAGGCAAAGGGCACCCAACGTTTGACTGTATCAATCATGACATCGGCATAGGCCCGAATTTCATATTGAGCATGGGGATCAGCACGCAATCTTAAAAAATGAAACAGATTGTGCAAATCGGTTTTCCAATACCATTCTGTGTAATAATTGAGCGTGATATTCAAACGTGCCAACTCACGCGTCAGGCCTGAACGTGTGGGATCTAGGATTTCACCTTGTTCATTTTCATTCATCATTTCTTGATAGTGATCATAAACCCGTTCGGAATCTTCTTGTAAAATCTTTAACACCCGTTGCGCCTCATCCGGATTTAAAACTTGACCGCGTCCTTGACGATTTTGATCGGATTGAACGGCTAGATGCTCGGGAGCCGGTAGGTAATATTCTTTACTCAAGACCGAATAGCGGGCTGAATATTCATTGACATTGGCGGTACGATGGCGAATCCACTGCCGGGCCACAAAGATGGGTAATTTGATATGATATTTAATTTCGCACATTTCAAAAGGTGTTGTGTGCCAATGACGCATTAAATAATGAATCAGTCCCCGATCTTGTTGTACATGTTTAGTCCCTTTGCCATAGGACACGCGTGCTGCTTGCACAATTGCCGCATCATCGCCCATATAATCGATCACCCGCACAAAGCCATGATCCAACACCGGCAAGGGTTTTGATAGTATTTCTTCAAGAGCTGGCGCTGTCGCGCGTTGGGTTGAAAATTGTTCTTCTTGGTCTTGATCGAACTCTTTGACTGAATTGGGTGACAACGACATTCTAAATCTCCTTAAAATGGGGGGTTAACTGACAGCATACATTTTAGGCTGGGCGGCGGCTGGTTTTTCCAACTGATACGCCGCGTGCAAAAGTCTAATGGTCAATTCTGCAAAATCTTGATCCACTAAAATGCTGATTTTTATTTCTGACGTTGAGATACCCAAAATATCAATGCCGTGATGCGCCAAGGTCCTAAATAAAATACCGGTTAGATAAGAATGATTCCGAAGGCCCACGCCGACCACGGATACTTTGGCCACCGCGCGGTTGATCAGAATTTCACCCTCTAAATACAACGGATCAAGATCTTTCAAAATTTGCTGAGTTTTGGGCAAATCATGATTGGGAATGGTGAAGGTTAAAGGTGTTGACGTCTCAGGACCTGTATGACTTTGGACAATCATATCCATATGAATGGCATGATCTGTCAATGCCCCTAAAATTTGTGCCAGTGCTTGGGGTTCCGCATGTCGCGGCGTCAAGGTTATTTTGGCTTCATTGGATGTACAGGTCACCCCATGAATCAGTGCTTTTTCAATCATCCTATCCTCATGCATAATTTCTGTTCCTGTGCTTTCCTCAAAACTTGAAAACACACGCAATGGTATATTATAAACCATGGCAAGCTCCACGGCCCGGTGCTGTAACACTTTAGAACCTTGAGAGGCTAACTCAAGCATTTCTTCGTAACTTACGCAATCTAATTTACGGGCTTGAGGCACAATACGGGGATCAGCCGTAAAAATGCCGGAGACATCTTTATAAAGATCACATCGCTCTGCACTCAAAGCTGCCGCCAGTGCCACCGCCGTAATATCCGATCCCCCTCGTCCAAAGGTAGTAATCCGATTTGTGGTTGATCGTCCTTGAAAGCCAGCCACAATTGGCACGCGACCTTGATCGAGATCATTTTTTAAACAATCTGTTGAAATTTCTTCAATCATGGCTTTGCTGTAATCATCGTTGGTTTGAATCGGTAACTGCCACCCTTGATAGGACCTTGCGTCAATTTGGAAATTTTGCAACGCCAATGCCAAAAGGCCTGAGGTAATTTGCTCCCCTGCCGAGACCACGACATCGTATTCAGTTAATTGAGGATTTGGGGTTGCCGCTTGGACATAAGATACCAATTGATTGGTCACCCCTGCCATGGCTGAGACCACCGCAACCACTTGATGTCCGCGTTTATGCTCGTGGGCAATGCGCCTTGCCGCATTTTGGATATGCTCGACATCAGCCACCGATGTGCCACCAAATTTTTGAACAATAAGGGCCATGAGAATCCATATTTGTTTTGATTATTGCATTCATACGCTGTTCCCCCTATGGCAGCAAGGGTATATGATCAGAGTCTAGAGATAAAAAGAAATAATAATGATAACTTAAATATCTATTATCTTGATTATAGTATCAAGTATTGGTATCATTAAAAATGACAAACAAACATGATCTAACTCTAAAGCGTCTCTTTTCAGATCCTGTCCAAGCAAGTATTTTATGGCGTGATATTGAAACAATGTTAAGTTCAATAGGGGCACAAATAAGCGAACGAAAAGGATCAAGAATTTGTATCTCTTTAAATGGTGTTGATGCCGTATTTCATCGTCCCCATCCCCGCAAAGAAACTGATAAAGGGGCTGTTAAATCTATGAGACGTTTTTTAAAAGAAGCAGGAATTTAATCATGATGGAATATAAAAATTATGTGGGACATGTCACCTTCGATGATGATGCTGATTTTTTTCATGGCGAAGTTATCAACACACGTGATGTCATCACTTTTCAAGGCCAAAGTGTAAAAGAAATTCGCCAAGCCTTTCAAGAATCGGTTGATGAGTATTTGGCCTGGTGTGAAGAAAGAGGAAAAATTCCTGACAAGCCTTTTTCCGGAAAATTAATGATTCGAATTGATCCTTCATTGCACCGGTCGATGTTTTTTTCAGCCAAACAAGAGGGCGTAAGTTTAAATAAATGGATTGAAGAACATCTTCGTTTATCGATGCCAAACAGTTCAGAACAATTTATACATCTTCAATAATGAAAATGTATAATCCACCAAGGAACATTTGAAATGCCAGCCTCATCGGCCTCGACCCTTGATCCCCAGGAAGTTGAAAATTTTGAAGCCATGGCGCATGATTGGTGGCAGCCCGATGGTGCCTTTAAAGCTTTGCATCTCTTGAATCTGCCGCGCCTGCAATTCATCCGTCAGCAAATAACGCGCAGTCACACTTTAAATATGGCAAATCCTTTAAAACCTTATGAAGGATTGAAGATGATCGATATCGGCTGTGGCGGCGGTATTTTAACGGAACCTTTGGCACGATCTGGCGCCGATATCACAGGCATTGATGCGGGATATCAAACCATAGAGGCCGCCCGCACTCATGCAGCCCTTCAAAATCTTACCATCGATTACCGTCAATCGACCGCGGAAGAGTGTGCCGCGCGTAGCACACAATACGACGTGGTCATTGCCATGGAAGTGGTGGAACACGTGGCTGATGTTTCAAGTTTTATTGAGGCTTTATCACAGCTGGCCAAACCTAACGGCCTTGTCATTCTCAGCACCCTCAATCGTACTTTTAAGTCTTACGGCATGGCTATTTTGGGGGCTGAATATATTCTAAGAATGATTCCACGCGGCACCCACGATTGGCATAAGTTTTTAACGCCCGCTGAACTTGCACGTCATGGCCGGTCTGCAGGTCTTGCTTTGCAAGATGTCCAAGGCATTCGGTTTCGTCCTTTGACATACGATTTTGTTTTGCATGCTGATTTGGATGTAAATTATTTATTATGCGCGCAAAAAATATTGGCCTAGATGTTTGATTTTAAATATTATATTCTAACCGATACGTTAAATTTTCTTTAGCTTCAAGTTTTTCTGAAAAAGAGTCTTTAATTTGAAAATCATTTTTCTGCCAAAAAGTTAAAGCTCTTTTATTTTGGGATTGAACGCCTAATCGTAATTTTTGAAAGCCTTGGTCTTTTGACCAGTTTATAATGTTTTTCATTAACAATGAGCCAAAACCTGACGATCTTTTTTGAGGAATCACAAGGAAATATCCAATAGTTATAAAGTCATCAAAAGGAAAATTTTTAATAAGATCAATGAAAGCTATCAATTCTTGATCTTTAAAAAACCCCAAACAAATTTTGTCTTTTTCAATATCTTTTGAGGGGGGACATGCGGTCAAAATACCTTGAGCATTTCCTTTGATGCCTTCACATAATAAAAAAAAATCATCAAAATGAGAGATAAAATTTTCTAACGCTTTAACATTTGATTGATCAACTTTTTTTACAAATAGTTGATCAAATAAAAAGTTATTTTCTAATTTGGTTTGAAGATTTTCGATATGCCACATAAATTTTTAAAAAACTTGCTATATTTTAAATTGCTAATACCGAAATATAATAATACCTAATTATTGAGAAATAGTTGAATATTGAATCAATTTTGATTTGGCTTTTTCAACTTGCTGATATCCAAAATCGGTATCAGATAAAATATCGAGAATGTTTTTTGCTTCTTGAGTTGGATTGCCATGATCAAAGGATAAAAGCTCAACTGTACAACATTGAATCCGATTGCCAGGCAAAGGATTTTTTAACCAAGTCGCTGCTTTAATGACTTCTAGATTTTGAGATTTGTTCATAATTTCTAAAGCTTTAGCAATAGATGAATTTATAGATAATTCTTCTGCGTCAATTTGTTTACCTAATTGAATAACTTTTTTTAATTGGTCAGGCGCATTGCGTTGCGTCTTTAAATAATCTGCCACACATTTATTAGATGTCCCCAAATCAAGTAGAGATTTGGCTGAGGTGGGATCTTTATCTAAATTAACTTTTTTATAAAGAGCCTTAGCTTGATCTATGATAACTTGTTGATGATGACGCGCGATTTCATCATCAGGATTATGACTTGCTACAACACATAAATTATGTGACAAAAATGCTATTAAAATAAAAAACATATTTTTAAAAATTGTCATATTTTTCTTCTTTACAGTAGCTTGCATACTTTTTATTTATATATAGTTATATTTTTGAAGTCTAGATCATTGTCATTTTTTTAAAACTTAAATCTGACAAACTCTTTTAAATAATTTAAATTAAAATATAATTTTTATTTAGTATTTAAAAGAAGTGGTGAAATGTTTTCCTTAAAATCGTTTTTTATCTTTGGTATCTTTTTCGGCATTATTTCAATTCAACCGGTTTATAATTCTGAAATCACTTATGGCACTTACCAATTTTCTGATGATTGTATGCGTTGCTTGAATGAGGATTCTTTTGCCAAACAAAAGACGATTCAAGAGCAAGAAAACGCATGCTTGCAACAAGAATTACAAAAAATTCAAGAGAAATTTGTAATCACTTTAGATTTCGTCCTTTATTCCATGAATATCTATTCAAAAAATAGTGACATCGATGAAGATATTAAAAAAGTATGGCAAAAACGTATATCGTATCTTAAAAAAAGCTCTGCTGATTTTTTAACATTTGTTGAAAAATTTTGTGATGATAACCGCAGGCTCCATGGTGTCAGAAATTCTAATATAATTTATTATTATGAGATGATTGATTTGATAAATACGCGCCTTCATCATCTGCAAAACGACGACCTGAATATTTTTTCATCTTTGACGCACACGCAACTTGATGATTTATTGACAGCCATCCTGGATGGTATTTTAACGTCGTCTAAAGATCATCTAAAACTTACTCATCAAGAAGATCAAAAAATTGATATTTTTTTGAAACTTTCTAAATTTTTAAGTCGGCCAGAATCCCGCGATGCTATATCAACGGATTTGTTAAATCGTTTAAAAAAGTTGCATACACAAGAAAATAATCTTGTTGCCTTGGCGCTTTATAATAAGATAAAATCTTATTTTTAAAAATATTATTCATACTTTTTAAACTAAATTTTTATACATTCAAATAAAAAGGAAAGTATAAAAATGATAAAAGAAATAATTCAAAAAAATATTAAAGTAATAATTTTATTTATGACCTATACTGGATTCAGCAATCCAGAAAATAAAGATGATATTTTTAACTCGACACAAATAATTATCCATCAACCTTTGGAAAAAGAGGCCTTTGATGCAAAAATACAACCTTTATATTTTGAAGACAACAAAGTTGAAAAAGTTAACATCCAAGGATCCCCTCTGCTAACATCCAGCCAATCCAATTTTGATTTTCTACAGTATCTTCCCTATGACACATCGTTAAAATCACTCACCTTAAAAAATTGCGGCCTGACACATAAAGAGGCCAATTATATTTGGGAAGCCTTAAGGTACAATAATCTTTCTTTAGAAACACTAGACCTTTCTCAAAATCCATTGACACAACAAGATGCCTCAGGATCTTATAACATTTTAGGAGAATCTTTTGGCCCTGTGATTCAAAAAACAGAGACCTTGCGTGAACTTTACTTAAACGATCTTAATTTAAAAGATTGGCGCGTTAATAGCATTTCGGCGGCATTTACGGTCAATACAACGATTTCAATTCTCAGTTTAAAATCGGGAAAAATTGATGATCTTGGTGCTATGCAACTTAGTAAAATGATCATGGCTAATCGGACACTTCAACAATTGGATCTGTCTAACAACAACATTACAAAAAGTGGCCTGAAACAATTAATGTCTAGTCTCAAAGGCAATACAAAATTGAAAGAGATCAATTTGAAAGGCAATCCTATCACCAAAAATGATTTGTATTCGCTGGGCTTTCCTTCAAAAAATAGCGTATTTATATTTTAAAATATTTAAACAATAATCTTCTCTAAAAAAATAGAGAAGATTATTAATATTTATTATATATGTTGTATATTTAAAAGAAAATTAGAATTTTTTTTATTTAAATACTTATTACTACCGGGGATATCTTCAGCAAACAACTGTACATTAAAACGATAAAAATCTGTATCAATTTTAAAAATGGCAATTTTATATAACGCTTTTGCATACATAGGAATATTGGCAAGGTTGTTACATTTTAAATGCGTAAAAAGAGTATCCGTTGCATGAGGACACAAATGTGTAAAGACAGAATCCTCACAATCTGTTTGATCAAAAGAAAGATTTATATTTTTTTCACTTTCTTGATATGTACAATGCAAAAATTTAAATTTCAAATTTTGGTATAAGGTAGAACTAATTTTAATGTCGACTTCAGATTTAGCGTTTTCTAAGAAACACATAATTGAAAGTATAATTTGATTTTCTGAAAAGCTATAAGAACCTAAGGGAGATACTGCATTATTTCTAAAGTTTAGAAACTTATCATTTACATTCATATCAAACAAATGAGTCGAGAATAAATTATTAATAATAAATTTTTTTAAATTTTTTATTTTTTCATACTCTTCATCATTTTGATGAATTAATTGAAGATTTGATGGATGAGCATGGACAATGTCTGTTTCATTTTTTATATGAGAATGATTTGTTTTATCTAAATTTTCATTTTCTGGAGACAACGAAGCCTTTAAAATTCCAAAACTAACGGATAAACATATTGCGATTACAGCGGCAATAAAATTATTTTTCTTCATGCTTTCTTTCATATTTTAATTAAGTATTTTACAAACCTCTCTTAACATAAATTCATAGATTGATCAATTCATGATAAAAATCAATCAGATTTAAGAGATTATCGATATTGTTTTTAATGAAAATTAAATCTCAAAAGACAATTTGATATCACAAACAATAAAGCTTACAATTTTACATGGAACCTATGTATCTTAGTGATGATCAGAAGGCATGCAGTTTTTTGATTGAATGAACAAGTGGAATCAAGATAATTAAATCCTGATCCCACTGCGCATTATAAAAGCGTTGAAGCCGCTTAGATAATGCTAACCTTAACAACTTACTAGGAGTCATTAATGGCTGGACGTATTATATCCACATCACCTCTTGCAACGCAATCAGATATCCACAAATTTTATTGGTCAAAACCATCCAAGCATCGTGTGAATTTTCAGGTAAATTTACAGAATAATATTGCTTTGTTTTGCGCCAAAAATCGTTGGGTATTTGCGATCTTTTCAAGAACCGGTGACATAAGGTTTATAACTTCTTAGCTGTTGACACAATACAATGCAGCGGGAAGTCAGAGCTTTACTTTAAGTAACGCCTACATAAACTTGGTCATTTAAGTCTTGGATCTGATCTTTCAATGGTCTTTTCAACAGATGATCTGTGGCTTCTCGCTGTTCTTTTTTCATAAGGAACACATCATGGATATACAATATAAAGGCGACCCTAGAGCCTCAACCCAGCCCCTGCATTTAGATGGTGACCATAACTTATCTAATCATCTGACCTATCAAGATTTTAAAGATGTCACACAAGATCAATTTGACGATGGCAGCCTTAAGGTGGATTTGCCCAAGAAAAAACGTCGCCTACAATTGGCGGCACTTAGGCCTCTCAATTGGGATTACTTGCGGGTGTTTTATTATGTGGTCAAAGCCGGCAGTTTTACCAAGGCGGCGCCCTATCTCTATCTGTCGCAACCCGCCATCAGCCGCGCCATTGAAAATTTGGAAGTGTGTCTAGGCGAAAAGTTATTGCTGCGAGCGTCATCGCCAGCCAATGCCACCATCACCCTGACACCGGCTGAATGGATGGTGTTGGAACAGGTCAACCAGGGAGCCCCCTGCTTCGATGTCCTTAACGCACATGCCCTCAAAAATCACAATAAAAGGAAAAGCCGAGTCGAATCATAATTTCTGTACCGTTTGATGAATTGGTCAAACGGTAAAATTCATAACATAGTCAAATAAAAATATTTGATCACATGTTTGAAAAATCTTTCATAATGTTGTCTGAATAAGCTTTTAATTACCGTATATTATTTAAATTAAAAAATTTTCTTTACAAAAAATTAAATAAGTTGACAGGTTAAAAATTATACCTTATTCATTAAAAAATTACTACAATTTAAGATAATTCGTAATATAAAGTAAGACACAATGGAATATTTTGCCAGTATTTTTTATCATCGCAGACTTGCAATTAAGTCAACTTTATTTTTTTGTTTTTCTTTTATTATCCTTGCGCAATGCCAAACAAGTGGACTTCCTTCGGAATTAGAGGAAAAAATCCTTTTTAATGCGCATAAGGTTCTTAATGAGGCTTGCGAAAATCAAGTGGCCCCTCAAATATTTACAGATTACACACTTAAGGAAGATAGAAATAAAACTTTAGAAGAAGCCAATAAAGCATGGCTTAAAATTGTAAATTATTTAGAAATATTAAAAGATGACTCTTTAAATCAAGAACTCGATTTTTTAGCAAACTATCTCTATTCTCTAGATCTTGCCAATAACCATTTTTTAAATCAGCAAAAAAAAGAATTGGAAGAGAAACAAGAATTAAGCTCTGATCGACTAATTATAGACTTCCTAGAACCTTCTGTTTTGACTAAATCAAAAACAATTATTGACGTTGATGAAGATAATCAATCTCAAAATCATGGGGCGAAAGAAAACATGAAAGTTCAAAAAACAACCCTGTGGAAGAATTTTTATTTCTTTTTTAGAGAGTATTTATTCTCACCTTTTAAAACAAAATACAATAACTTTAGAAAATAAGGTAAAAATTATGAAAAAATCAATTATTTATAAATCTTTTTATTTGTCCACGATAATATCGACATTGGCAATGGCGACCAATGACTTTGAAACCCCAACTAAGCCAATGAGATCTCATATTCAAAAGCTCGAAAATGACGGTATATATGATGGCCTTACACCAAGCTCTAAACAAGACATGGAAGATATTGATAGAAAAGACTATCTTAGAAAATTTAACAAAGAACAAACACAGAAAAGACAACAAGAATTAGATAGAAATTTTGGTTTAAAAAAACAAGAAGAAATTGATGAAATTAGAATTGAAGGTGAGAAAAAAACACAAGAACTTCAAACAAAAATTAAAGACTTTACCTTTATTAAACAACAAGATAATGATCGAATACAACAACTAGTTACAGAAATTGAAAATCTTGACATCAATTACAAGATAACAAAATTACAGCTTGAAGATACGAACACGTGTCTTGATGAAACAAGAACACAGCTTAATAATGAACAACAATCCATCAAAGATATTCAAAAAGAATTAGAAGAATCAAAAAATTTATCACAACAAGAGATTAAAAATTTAACCACAACACTTGAGAGTCGAAAAAAATTAGTCTCTCTTTTGAAAATTAAGTTAGAAGAAGCTACACAAGAACATGATAAATTGGAAGGAAGTTTAAGTACAACTCAAATAGAACTTAGAGATACGCAAGCTAATTTGGTGACGACAAAAGCAACACTTTCTCAAACCAGCGAGCATTTATCAATTGTAGAAACAGCTTTGACCAGATTGACATCAAACCCCTCAACGCCTTCTCCATCCCAAAATAATTCAACAAATAGTAATGAAATATTGCCTCAAACCCGCGAATCTTTACCGACACCTGAAGTAGCTCTAGAGGCAACACCGAACTCATCTTTGGTTTCTCAACCTGTTCCTTCTAGATTGCGGGGAATTAATTCGAATGCCAACAGAAATGGCACATCATGAAAATAAAAATTTAATAGAAAAGTTAATGATAAATATTTATTTTTTGGATTGATGTTGATGATTAAAAAATCTCTTTTTTGGCTTTTATTGGCAATTAATACAGTATCTATTTCTGCGTCCCAAGATACATCAACTTCTCACAAAATTAGTGCTGAGAATAAATGGCGTGTGGGATTTAGCGTTGGTGCTGCTTATTCAAACATCGAGGCCAAAGTAAAAGATAATTATCCTTTTGATGGTTATTTGTTTAACGAGCAAAAACAAACGCACAAAAATTTGTTTGCCTCACCCTCTATTGAAATTGGGAAAACATGTTACGACAATTTTTATTTGGGTGTTTTGGCAAGCTGGAATCATGTAAATTCAAAAGAAAAATCAAAAGCACCTCTGAGAAATTCTAGTTATTTTCAACATAATCTCAAAATATCTCATTATTTTGATATTTTGGCCAAAATGGGATATAAAATAGATTCAAAAAAAATGGCTTATATTTTGGTAGGTCCTTCATTTATGCGTTGGTCCCATACCACAGACCAGCTTACAGATAATTATAGGTTGAATCAGACAACAAAAGACGCAAGTTTTAAAATTGACGACAGAACGCAAGGTTTAGGTATTGGTTTGGGATTTGAACATGTTATCTATAATAAATTTATATTAAGTGTTACCTATAAATATGCGATATATAAAGAAAAATCCGGTCAACAAACGATGACTTATCGAGACCCCAAAACTAGACCCATCAAGAATTTTACAGGTGTTGCAGATAAAAAAGTAAAACTATCTTCCAATAGTCTTTTAGTAAGTTTGTCATACTTTTTCTAAAATACGATAGATTTTACTTTCTGTTTTGAATCAACATTCAATGGATCTGTGAGATTATCACGTTAACGCACGTTGCCTGCGGCGCGTGCTGAAAGCAACGTACCTTGGCACGGTAACCTCTACCTTTTAATTTTTCCTTGTGGATTATTGTATCGATATTTGTAAAGGGGTAGGAAGACCGTGCTGCGCACGTTGTCTGAGGCTCGAACCAAGGTTCTCATCGCACTATTCATCATTCCCCATCTATCATTCCAAGGAATGATAGATGGAAAATGGCGGATGGGGTGGGATTCGAACCCACGAAGAGCTTTCACCCTTGCCGGTTTTCAAGACCGGTGCCTTCAACCGCTCGGCCACCCATCCGGTATATGGTTTGATACCGCCTTCGTAAAATACCGTCAAGAGATTTTACCATTATTTTGAACAAATTTATCGTTAAGTCGCTGTTTTTTTCCATTGTGATGTATAACGCATCCAATTTTCAGGACTAATGCGAAGGCGAAGATGGATTTCATCTGCTTTATCTTCGCGCACGAACACATCGGCATGATCGTAAAGCCAAGAAAGTTCAGCGCCCTCTTGGGCTGAAAGTGTAAGGTCTATGGTGCGATAAGCAGCGGTTAACTTTCTTTCAATTTCAGCCAATAACGTCTCGACGCCCTCACCCGTTATGGCCGATATATACAAAGCTTGAGAAGTTGATTCAACATTTCGCTCACACAGCGGCACCAAATCAATTTTATTTAAAGCTTCAATAAAATGGTCATCCTCTGGATTTTCAATACCAAGTTCTTGTAAAACCTTTAATACTTCTTGTTTTTGTTCGCTGGTTTCTGTATGCGAAATGTCGCGAACATGGATAATTAAATCAGCCTCTAAAACTTCTTCTAAAGTTGCGCGAAAGGCCGCAATCAATTGAGTGGGCAAGGCAGAAATAAAGCCAACAGTGTCGGATAAAATAATTTCTTGATGAGAGGTCAATTTAATCAACCGCATGGTGGGATCAAGGGTAGCAAACAGTAAATCTTCCGCAAATACATCGGCATTTGTCAGGCGATTAAACAGAGTTGATTTGCCAGCATTGGTATACCCTACCAAAGCCACCACAGGATAAGGAACCTTTTTGCGGGCAGATCTGTGCAAAGATCGCGTGCGCTTGACATCTTCTAGTTCTTTTTTGATTTTGGTAATGCGTTCGCTGATTAGGCGACGATCCATCTCAAGCTGTGTCTCACCGGGCCCCCCGATAAAACCAAGGCCGCCGCGTTGACGTTCAAGGTGAGTCCAAGAGCGGACCAAACGACTTTTTTGATAACTTAAAGCTGCGAGTTCAACTTGAAGTCGACCTTCGGCTGTGCGCGCACGGGCACCAAAAATTTCTAAAATTAATGCCGTTCGGTCAATCACCTTGCACTTCAACGTTTTTTCTAGATTACGTTGTTGAATGGGCGATAAAGATGCATCGATGACAATCAAGTTCGGCGAAAGTTCATTGACAATAGATTGAAGATGCGTAACTTGACCTTGGCCCAATAATGTGGCTGGACGCATCTCTCGAACATGTAAAACCTCGCGATGTAAGATTTTAAGTTGAATGGCCAGTGCTAAACCAACTGCCTCTTCTAAGCGGGCAATTGGATCAACAGTTAAAAGATGTTTGCCTGCCCCACGAAGGTGCGGATAAATAACAACGACACCTTGATTTATTTCTGAATTTTCTTTTTGCTCTGTATGAATTTTATGCCCAATCTTTAATTTTTATTCGTTTTCGTTTTCAGTATCTGTATCTGTATCTTCAACAATTTCGGCATCAAAAAGTTTAACCGGATTAATAGGCATGACGGTTGATATCGCATGTTTGTAAACCAATTGAGAATGTGCATCTCGACGTAACAATACAGAAAAATTATCAAACCAGGTGACAATACCTTGTAGTTTAACACCATTTACCAAAAAAAGTGTGACAGGATTTTTGTGTTTACGCAAATGATTTAGAAATACATCTTGTAAATTATTTGTCTTTGTTGACATTGTTTTTAACTCCATATTTTGGTGGTACCTATTGACAACATTTATCTATATTCTATCTTACATTTTAAAAATAGATTTTGTATTAAGATCGTCTTAAATCTTTTAATGAATTTGACTATTTTAAATAAGCCATTGCAGACAAACAATCAATAAATTTATATCTTTTTTTGATATTTTACCCTAAGTGACTGGATAAATGACTTAAAAAAACGACAATTAAGCATTAATTTTTATTTTTCCTATACAATTATATTTTCAAACTTAAAATTAATGAATTTTAGTATTATAAACAGTGAATTTTAACAAAATAAAATTTATATGTAAAGATGACATTCTGTCATAAGAAGAACCAAACAATTTAATTATATATCATCTTATTATTATTCATTAAATTTAAGTTTGAGCATACACTTAGTATTTTTCTCTATAGACAATAAATTCCCTTTATCTTTATGTTTAATATGCTACTTTTATTATTGTGATATTTTTCATAAATTAAACAAACTATTTGATAAAGGATTTTAAAATTGATTAAAAATAAATTTTGTCTGGCTTTAATAGGACTACTTTTTCTAAATTTACATACAGGACAAGCTTCTTTAGATAAAGACGAAGTTAGCGATATAGAGAATCGTCTGACACAAGTTTCACTGTCCAAAGACAATATTCAAACGGATAAAACTAATATTGATTTTAATGAGAAAGAAGCATATGTCTTGATGATCAAAGGGTCGCTTCAGCTTGAATCTATCTCTGACAAAGATCTTAAAGATTTTCAAGCTCTATGGTCCAATCCTGAGACCATGAAATGGATTGGAAAAGGCACCATTAAATCCGAAGAGCAATCAGCAAAAGAGTTTACTGCTTTTAAAAATTGTTGGAAAAGATCTTTTGACTTAAATATTTTATCTTTCAATAACTTGTTTACTATCAAGGTAAAAGAGCCAGAAGAAGAAGGATTTAAATTCATTGGTTATGTCAATTTATTTACACATCGTGATGAAGGCTGGAATATTATTGATGCCGGATGCATAGAACTCGGTCTTGGTATTTCTCCTGAATATCAAGGAAAAGGCCAAGGCAGACAAGCTATTCAGATGATTATTAAAGATTATATTCCTTATTTAAATGCACATAATAAGTTTTCAGTCGTCGGTCAGCCCATAGCATCAGTTGAAGCTACTTGCAAACCTGATAATGTATATGTCAATAAAGCTTTAAGAGAAGAGTGTGGTGATCCAACCTATCTCGCAGAAACATCTTATGGCAGTCCCCGGAATTTTTATAAACTTGTGTTAACAACTCAAGAGTTAAAAACCAAAGATTAAATTTCAATGGATGTGTGTAAAAGTAAATTTTACACACATCTCTTATTTTAAAGACCACAATACTCAAGATATTTTTGACTTAAAAAAGAAACGAGAGATTTTGCTGGGTCAACATTTATTTTGACATCGTCAATTTGATCAACGGGTTTAATAAATGTTGTGGTTCCTGTTAAAAAAACTTCCCTCGCATTTTTCAAGTCATATTCGTTAAAAGGTTGTTCTTGAATTTTAATATCCGTATTTGATAGCAATAAAATCAGTCGCTGGCGTGTGATGCCATTTAAAATTTGTTGGGTTGGCGGATGGGTTTGAAGCGCGCCCTCTTGATTGACAATCCAAACATTTGAGTGGGACCCTTCGGTAACCCATCCGTCAGAATTTATATAAATCGCTTCATAAGCCTTTTGAAAATGCGCTTTTTGCTTGGCCAAAACATTAGCCAAAAGCGAGGTTGATTTGATGTCAGGGCGCGCCCAACGGTTTTCAGGATAGGTGATGACCGCAACAGACTGCAAATCATCATCTTGTGATGCAAATTTGAAAGGCTTGAGCGTCATCAATAACGTGGGTGAGGCATTAAAGGGGAAAATATGACCCCGCGGGGCAACACCACGGGTAACTTGAATATACAACAAGCCATTTGATAGTCGGTTGCGACGCTGAAGCTGTATAATAATTGACATTAAAACGGACATAGAATGACAAAAAGGCAAATCAAGTTCTTGGCAAGATCGGTAAAGGCGCATCAAGTGCAGATCAAGATCAATCCACCTTCCCTTGATCAAAGCCACCACTTCGTAAATGCCATCGGCGAATTGAAATCCGCGATCATCAATTGAGACCTGCGCACGGGATTGCGATACATACTCGCCATTAACATAGGCAACGCGCATTATTGTATGCTTTCAGCTTGAGCTATATTGTCATCATAAAAATGACGCACGGCGTCCGTAATTTCTTGAACATCCCACAATTGATTAATTTGTACCCGAAATTCAGCCGAATTTTTAAGTCCTTTGCTGTACCATCCTAAATGTTTACGAGCCATCTTAATGCCAACCTCAACGCCATGATATTCAAGAATAGCCTGATAATGATTCAACACAACTTGTTTTTGCTCTTCTAAAGAAGGTGTTGAAATTTTTTGACCTGTTTCTAAAAAATGACAAATTTGGTTTAAAAACCAAGGCCTGCCAAACGCACCGCGCGCAATCATAACACCGTCTGCGCCTGATTGATGCAATAACTCAAGAGCTTCTTCTTCTTGAGTAACATCGCCATTGCCAATGACAGGAATTTTAACAGCGTCTTTAACTTGACGGATGAATTGCCAATCTGCGCGACCGTTGTATAATTGACAGCGCGTCCGGCCATGAACCGTGACCATTTGAATGCCACAATCTTCCGCAATTTTAGCAAGCGTTGGAGCATTTCGATGTTGATCGTCCCACCCGGTACGCATTTTTAAGGTTACCGGAATTTTAACCGCATTTACAATGGCTTGAATAATTTTAGCAGCAAGTGCTTCATCGCGCATCAGTGCAGATCCCGCAAAACTTTTAATGGCCACTTTTTTGACGGGACATCCCATGTTGATATCGATGATATCCGCGCCCAGGTCTTCGTTAAGCTTAGCAGCCTCGGCCATCACATTTGGATCGCATCCGGCCAGTTGAACCGCAAAAGGACCTTCTTCAGGTGACTTTGAGATCATCTTCATGCTTTGTCGGGTCTCGCGGATCATGGCTTGCGAGGCAATCATTTCAGACATCACCAAGGATGCGCCAAAACTTTTGACCAATTTACGAAAGGGCATATCAGAGACACCTGTGATGGGTGCCAGTAGCACGTTGCCTTCCAAGGCAATGGGGCCAATTTGAATAGATTTATAAGTTTGAGACATTATTGTATTTCAACCTGTGACGTTTGATCCCCTTTTACGGTTTGATTAAAATGAATGCGACACAATGAGATATAACGTTCATTGCCCCCAATTTCAATTTGGGCACCTTCGGTCACGGCACGGCCTTGCGGATCAACCCGTAGGTTCATCGTGGCTTTGCGTCCGCAATGACAAATTGTCTTTATTTCAATCAAATTGTCTGCCCATGTCAGCAAATATTTACTGCCCTCAAAAGGCTCACCTTTAAAATCGCTTCGCAGGCCATAGGTTAACGCAGGAATATTTAAATCATCAACGATGCGGCACAATTGTTCAACTTGTATTTTTTTTAAAAATTGAGCTTCGTCAATTAAAAGACATTGAAGTTTTGGAAGTTGCGCTTTACGAGACGCCACATACTCAAAAAAATCAAATTGATCATCAAATGAAATAGCGGATGTTTGCAAGCCAATACGAGAGGCAATCAGTCCTGCTTGAACCCGTTCGTCAATGATGGGCGTAAATAACAAGGTCTCCATGCCACGTTCCCGATAGTTGTAATCAGATTGTAGCAAGATCGTCGTCTTCCCCGCATTCATCGCAGCATAATAAAAGTAAAGTTTAGCCATATCTTTTTCCTTAATTGAGTACTATATAAAACGATTAAGCTCAGCTATCAAGGAAGAACAAAAACTTTGATTCTAGAATTCTTTCTTGGTTTCTTGGGAAAGATCATTCATGATAGGAAATTCAAATTTTGATTTAGTGGATAAGGAGACGATAAGAATGAGTGAGATACATCCTTTTATGGCGGGGAAAAAGGGCATCATCATGGGTGTGGCTAATGATCACTCTTTGGCATGGGGTATTGCCAGAACATTACATGAACATGGTGCCGAACTAGCCTTTACCTATCAAGGGGATGTTTTAAAAAAACGTGTTGAGCCTTTGGCGGAATCTGTCGGATCAACCTTGGTCTTGCCGTGTGATGTCAGCGACGATGCTCAAGTGAAAAATGTTTTCGATACCTTGGAAGAAAAATGGGATGGGTTAGACTTTGTGGTACATGCCATCGCTTTTTCAGATCGCGAAGAACTTAAAGGAAAATACATCGATACGTCTCGGGCAAATTTTTTAAATTCTTTAAATATTTCTTGTTACTCTTTCACATCGATCTGTCGCTATGCTGCCCCTTTGATGAAAGAAGGCGGAAGTCTTTTGACCTTGACTTATTACGGTGCTGAAAAAGTGATGCCTCATTATAATGTCATGGGTGTTGCTAAAGCAGCACTTGAAGCCAGCGTACGATATTTGGCAGAAGATTTGGGACGTCAAAATATTCGTGTTAATGCGATTTCTGCAGGTCCTGTGAAGACATTGGCCGCTGCTGGCATCGGAGATTTCAGGTATATTTTAAAATGGAATCAATATAATGCACCACTCAGGCGGACAATCACCCTTGATGATGTTGGTAAAGCTGGTTTGTATCTTTTAAGTGATTTATCCTCAGGGGTCACCGGTGAGATTCATCATGTGGACAACGGATATCACGTGGTTGGTATGAAAGCCATCGATGCACCAGATATCTCAGTCGTCTAAATTAGGTTATCATTAAAATTTGACCGTATTTCATAAAAGGAACCATAGGCCATGATGCGAAAATTCTTTGTCAGATTTCTTTGTTTTTTCGGTTTATGCTTCCTTGTGTTAACAGGTACATTATCTTACGGTCTTTATAAACTGACGCGACCACAAGTCGCCGATATTCACCCTGGAACGGTTTTAAAATTAACCCTTGATACACCTTTGCAAGAAATGCCTTCTGCGCATCATTTTCCTTTTCAACAAGATTCTAGCACATCGTTGCGAGAAATTATTGACACGCTAAAAATGGCAAGTCAAGACACCCGTGTTCAAGGTTTAACGGTTCACCTTGATAACATTCAATTCTCAGGTCTGGCGCAAATTCAAGAATTGCGCAATGCCATTCATGATTTTCGAAAAACAGGAAAGTTTGCTCACGTCTATTGCGATAGTTTTGGCGAAATTTCATCCGGTATGGGCATTTATTATTTGGCAACCGCCTTCGATCAAATTTGGATGGCCCCTTTGGGAAGTTTGAACATCACAGGACTTTCAACCGTTCAGCCTTTTGCCCGACGTTTATTGGACGAGCTGGGCATTCAGCCTGAAATTGAAGCTCGTGAGGAATATAAAACGGCCTATGATAGTGCTTTGAAATCCGAGATGTCCGTCCCTCACCGCCAAGAAGTACAAGAAATGTTAGATTCTTTTATGAATCAAATGATCAAGGCCATTGCGCGAGATCGGAAATTAAATCAAGCAACAGTTATTGATGCAATTAATAAGGCCCCTCATTTTGATTTGATCCCTGTTAAGCAACAAGGATTTATCGATCAAATTTCTTATCTCCCAGAATTTTATAAATCGATTCAAAAAACATCAAAAGCATCTTGGCTTGACTTTCATCAGTATGTTGCATCTGTTAAACAAAAAGTAACGCCTTCAGATACAAAAATTGCAGTTATTTTTGGCAGCGGCATGATTGCGCCAGAAGGCCAAAGAAGCAATCCTTTAATGCCATCGATGTCGATGGAAGTGGATGACATTAAACGTGCCTTCAAACTAGCAGGCCGAAGTTCTGATATTAAAGCTGTGGTGTTTCGCATTGATAGCCCTGGTGGATCACCTTTAATTTCTGATGATTTGTGGAATACCATTCGTGAATTTCAAAAATTAAGTCAAAAACCTGTGATCGTTTCCATGGGAAATGTTGCGGCATCTGGCGGATATTGGATTGCGGCCTGTGCTGATAAAATTGTTGCCAATCCAGGAAGTATCACGGGTTCCATTGGGGTGCTTAGTGGAAAAATTGCCTCTGCCAAGCTTTGGGAAAAATTAAATGTACAATGGGATATTGTCAAAACCCATCCTAATGCTGCTATTTGGAACATGATCTACCCTTTTTCTCCGGAAGAAAAACAACTAGTATCTAACATGACAGACCATATTTATAAAACTTTTATTCAAAAAGTGGCTGAAGGCCGTCATTTAAGTGTGGACCATGTTCGTCAAGTGGCTAAAGGGCGTGTTTGGACCGGTGAACAAGCTTTACAAGCGGGATTAGTTGATCAATTGGGTGATTTGAACACAGCCATTTATGTGGCGATGCAAGAAGCAAAATTTACTGACGCACAAAAAAATCATGCTCATGTTTTATATTTGCCAGAACATGCTTCTCTTTTGACCAAGTTATCCAATCTGACCAAAGGTAATTTTAAAATCAGCATCTTTATGTCCCAAGTTATTGAACTTGTTATACAACAAGTTCAATTAAATTTGATGTATTTTCAAAACAATCAGGTCAAAGCAAATATCAATGAGATTAATTATTAATGGTAAATTTTATTTAATTGAAAAATATTATATAACTTAAGTATTAATTTTAATAAGTACTTATTACTGATAAAAAATTAAAACTTAATTTTAACTATTTTACGTTTGCAATAAATGCATATCTGTTTTTTTATTTAAACACTGGTAATAATTTATAACGGATACTATTTATACTTCATATTTAAAAAATAATATTTAATTATGGATATAAGTAAAATGAATTATCGTAAAAAATGTTTTTCCCTTTCGTTTTTAGTGGGAAGTCTTTTAATTTCTACATTAAATGCTACACATATGATTGACGATACTGATATTATTAGAGGAAAATTTATTTACATAAAAGATCCTATTTTGCAAAAAGATAATTTTGGTAAATATGATTTACCGCATATTGAAGCAAAATCAAAAAAGGTTCTCTCCCCCCTTTATATTAAGGATGAACAAAATGAAGAATATCAAATTTTTAGCAATAATTTTGACAATAGGATATTAAAATTGGCTTTATTAAACCATTATAAGGTCTCTTTTATAGAAGATCTACATGGTAAAAAGTTAGGAATAAAAAAATCTTCTTCTCAAAATTTAACTAAATTATATTTTGATGAAGATACATTAATGTCAGCTTTTAATAATGTTGATTTAATTTCAAAGCCAGCAACTTCTACAATCGATTTTATTGAACATTATGATCCTTTGATCTCTGAGAAGTATAAAGATGGTAATATTTATCAATATAAGCTGGATGAAAAAGGTAAGCTTGAGGAATCTAAAAAACAAGACATAAGAATACAGAAATCTAAAGAACAATGGATAAAAACGTATGGTGCTTCAACTCTTGAAGGAAACAAAAGCAAAAAAATTGATAATTTTAAGTTTGCTATTCAATCAAAACCTATTTCTGAACTTGTTCTAATTGAAGAAAAACCTAAATATATGATTGGTAAAGCAGCAGCCTGGTTTCTCGGTGACAACTGTGTGGTAAATATTGGGAAAAAGTTAAATATAGACTATAAAAATTAATTTTTATTCTCCTTTTGTTAAATCGACAAAAGGAGAATTATTATAGACATATAATTATACTTATAATTTTTTTTAAAATAAAAAGATAACTTTACCAACTTTATATTTAATAAATATTTTTTCTTTCAAAAAGTAAGGTATTTACAAATTACTTTTAAAGTCTATATATTACTAATAATTAAGAGGAAAAATTTTTACATAGTTTTTTATGTAGTCATTTTCTTTATCAGTTATCTTTATAGGTGGTTTTTTTCTTAATTCTTGCCTTATATTATCTATAATGTACTTTTTTATGCCTAGAGCCTCACTAAGTTCAGATCCTTTGGCTTCAGGATACTTTTTATTATAATAACTTATAAGTAAGCGAGCCATTCTACGATTTTTCCCTGCAAGGTTTTTTACTTTGATTCAAAGTCCAAAACTTTTCTTTAACTGGCTGAACAGATTGACTCGATACTTGATTTTGAGAAGGGGATATCACTTTTTGATCAAAAATATTTAAGGTGTCACGAGGATAATAAAATGGGTTATTATTTTCTTGATTTTGCTCAAATACTGAAAAATTATCGTTAGTTAAAAAGTATAAAAAATCTTGATTATCATCATAACCTATCGAGTTTGAAGATTCTTTTTCATGAACAATATGATCAGGTATTTGATCAAAGACATCTAAAGAATTAGCTTGAGAAGGACTTTGTAAATCTATAGAGCAGGATGCTGAATGTTCCTTTGAAAAAGAAGTATTTGTATCTTCCTGAAAAATAATAGAATCATTTTCATAGTTTTGCTTTTCATTTATTTTGTACAATCCATTCATAGATTTTAAAAACTCTATGGGATCAGAATTATTTAGTTTATAAGAAAAAAACATTTGATCTATTATTTTTTTTAAATTTTTATTCAATTGCTTTATTACAGGAAAATTGCCTTCAAGTGTAACAGCAGCGGGATTCACAGTCATTATTTGTGCAACAGGTGACATCTTTCTTTTTTTTGATTCAGTACTTAATTCAGATAAATTATCTGTTCTTACTCTTTTTAATGTGTTTGATATAGGAGATATATTTCTTTGACGCACTGTATTTTTTTTAGGTTCACAAGGATACAAATACGGCCTAGAGGCCATATCCTGCATGCATGTTTTTTGAGAGGGATAAAATACTGAAACTGTATTTTGCGACACAGATCCAGTCAAACCATTATGAGGCAGGGGTACACACCATTCGTCCAAATGATAATGATTTGTGGTAGATGCAAAAGTAGAGAAAATAGAAGATATTATCATAAAAAATAATTGTATACATTTTATGTTAATTGCGTATTTTTTTATTTTTAAATGATTGAATATAATGACCTTCACCTAAATTTTTATTTTAATTTTTCGGATAATTTTTGGGCAATATAGGGGGAGACAAAAGATTGGACATTACCGCCTAAAGTCACAATTTCTTTAATATAAGTTGACGAGATAAATTGATTGCCGTCAGATGCAATCAGGAAAACAGTCTCAATACTAGGATCCATGGCTTTGTTTAAACCAGCCATTTGAAATTCATAATCAAAATCAGAAACTGCGCGAAGACCACGAAAAATGACTGAAGCTTTGTGACTTTTGGCAAAATCGACCAAAAGATTATTGAAAGATTTGACCTCGATTTTATGACGGTCTAAATGTCCTTCATCAGACAAACGATTAATTTCATAAAATGACATAGACAGCCGTTCGTCTAGACTAAATATAGGCCCCTTACCTGCATTAGAAGCAACAGCGATAATGAGATGATCCACAATTTTGCAGGCACGTCCAATAATATCCAAGTGACCTTTGGTGATTGGATCAAAGGTACCTGGATAAATTGCAATTTTAGGAGAAGCCATTAACTTTAAACTTGATCAGCTTGAGTTATTTCTGGCCCTTGATCTATATCATTTTCTAAGGGTAAGTCCTCTGATTCAATATCATCTTCATCACTTTGGGCATCGGCAATACGCGCAATTGATACCACTTTTTCACCATCTGATACGCGGAAGATGGTAACCCCTTGAGTTTGACGTCCTGCCACGCGAATATGTTTGACAGGACAACGAATGAGTTGTCCACCATCAGTCACCAAGACGATTTGATCATTATCACCCACCACAAAGCTATTGATAATTTTACCGGTTTTTGCCGTTAATTTCATACTGGCAAAACCTTGTACACCGCGATTGGTAATCCGGTATTCAAAGGCGGATGAACGTTTGCCAAATCCACGGTCTGTCACCGTTAAAATAAATTGTTCTTGGGCTTCAAGTTCATTAAATCTTTCAGCTGAAAGAGTATTTGCAGAAGATAACTCATTAATCCCTTCTTCAGATTCTTCAATTTGCTCGATTTCTTCTTCTAAATCTTCTTCAAGATCTCTTTTTTGGCGAGAGAGCTTAATATAGGCATATCGTTCTTCTGGCAGCGTTTGTGTATGATTCAAAACAGTGATGGCGATCATCTCATCGCCTTTTGCCAATTTAATGCCGCGGACACCTGTTGAAACCCGGCTGGCAAAAACTCTTAAATCAAGGAGTGAGAATCGAACACTTTTGCCTTCTCGGGTTGAAAGTAATATATCATGATCATCGGTGCATTTAACGACACCCATCAAGGTTTCACCCTCGTCCAACTTCATGGCAATTTTACCATTGGCACGTACATTTAAGAAATCTGATAAATTGTTGCGCCTGACTGTGCCATGAGATGTAGCAAAAACAATTGACATTTTCTCCACTTCAGACTGATCTTTTGGCAGTGGTAGCACAGCTGATATAGTCTCGTCTTGAGCCAAAGGCAAAAGATTAATCATGGCTTTACCCAAAGTTTGAGGTGTACCAATAGGCAGACGATAAACCTTCATTAAATAGGCAATACCTTTGCTTGAGAAAAATAAAACCGGTGTGTGGGTATCCGCTACGAAGACATCTTTAACAAAATCTTCTTCACGCATTGACATTCCTGAACGCCCTTTACCGCCCCGCTTTTGCGCGCGATACGTGGCCAATGGTACGCGTTTAATGTAACCGTTTTGGCTGACGGTAATGACCATTTCTTCAACTTGAATCAGATCTTCAATTTCAACCGAGCCATCGGCTTCTTCAATAGTTGTACGCCGAGGGGTTGCAAATTTTTCTTTGACCTCAAGCAATTCAGATTGCATGATATCATAAAGTTTTTCACGAGATCCTAAAATTGAAAGATATTCTTTAATTTGTTCAATAATATGTTGAAGTTCATCATCGATTTTATGACGTTCAAGGCCTGTTAAACGGTGAAGTCTTAAATCTAAAATTGCACGGGCTTGAGCTTCTGAAAGTCGATATGTGGCTTGTTGTTGCACACCGTCAAATATTTTGAGACGTGATTCTTCTACCAAATTGATCAGGGGTGCAATATCATGCGCTGGCCAATTGTGTGCCAAAATTTGCTCGCGGGCCACTTGAGGGTCAGCTGCATTTTTAATCAATTGAATCATGTCATCAAGATTGGCTACGGCTACGGCAAGACCTAATAAAATGTGGGCACGATCACGGGCTTTACGCAATTCAAACTTAATACGACGTGTGATAACTTCATCTCGGAATTCGATAAATGCTTTGATAATATCTCGAACACTCAAAGATTTTGGCTGACCTTTATCAAGAGCCAATGTGTTAACACTGAAAGTGCTTTGTAGTGGCGTGTAACGATAAAGCTGATTTAAAACAACTTCGGGATTGGCTTCACGTTTAAGTTCGATCACCATACGAACACCATCGCGATCAGACTCGTCTCGTAGATCTGAAATTCCGTCAATGAGCTTGAGTTTAACTACCTCTGCCATGCGCTCAATCATACGTGCTTTATTCACTTGATAAGGAACTTCAGTCACAATAATTGCTTGTCGGTCTTTGCGAATTTCTTCAAAATGCGTGCGACCTCGCATAATTACTGAACCGCGACCTGTTTTTGCGGCTTCATAAATTCCTGTGCGGCCTAAAATAATACCGCCTGTTGGAAAATCAGGACCTTGAATATATCCCATAATTTCTTCAAGAGTGATATCAGGGTTATGAATATAGGCACAACATGCATCAACTACCTCGCCCAAATTATGAGGCGGAATATTAGTTGCCATACCAACCGCAATACCACCTGCTCCATTTACCAATAAATTTGGATAGCGTGCAGGCAAAACAGTGGGTTCTAAATCTGTACCATCAAAATTGGGACGAAAATCAACCGTGTCTTGATCAATATCGGCCAAAAGAGAATGAGCCGCCTTGGATAATCGAGCTTCTGTATAACGATAAGCAGCTGCAGAATCGCCATCCATGGAACCAAAATTTCCCTGACCATCGACCAATGGCAAACGCATTGAAAAATCTTGCACCATGCGAACCATGGCTTCATAAATAGGACTATCGCCATGGGGATGATATTTCATCATCACATATCCCACAGAATTTGCCGATTTTTTATAAGACTTCTCGTGAGTATTGCCAGATTCTTTCATCGCATAAAGAATACGACGATGTACTGGTTTCAGGCCATCACGAATGTCAGGAAGCGCGCGTGAGACAATGACACTCATGGCATAATCTAAATAAGAACGTTTCATTTCCTCTTCAAGAGGAACAATCGTGATCTCAGAGGAGAGATGAACTTCGCTATTGGATGTCAAAATAAAGGCTCCTCAATGTGTAGAATTATGCAAAAATATGATCAAAAGGGAATGTCATCATCAAGATCGTGAGATACCGAAGATTGTGATGAAGGTGATTTTGAAACATTATAACCTTGATCATAAGAATGCTCAGAAGGCCCTGAGTTACGATCTTGACGGCTGTCAAGCATCGTTATTTCACCACGATACTTTGATAAAATAACTTCAGTAATAAAACGTTCAACACCCGCATCATCTGTCCATTTGCGGGTTTGCAACTGTCCATCAACATGTACTTTAGCGCCTTTGCGCAAATATTTTTCACAAACATCAGCAAGTCGGTCATTAAACACAACAACTTTATGCCATTCTGTTCGTTCTTTACGCTCACCCGTTGACTTATCATTCCATGTCTCAGAGGTGGCCACCGGAAATTGAACACTCTTATTGCCATCTTGACTGGTCCTAACTTTAGGATCAGCGCCCAGATTTCCAATTAAAATAACCTTATTTACCGAACCGGCCATATTTCCTCCAAAATCAATCTAATATGTACTTATAGTTATAAAACAAAATTAGGTTTGAATCTACCCTCAAATCCTTGGAAAACCATATAATTTGAAAATTATATGGTCCTTTTTTACTCAGATAATTTTTATAAAATTATTCTGATACAGATTGCAATTTCTCTTCAACCCATCCCCAATTTACAAGATGATTTAAAAATGTCTCAACGTAATCTGCACGCTTGTTTTGGTAATCTAAATAATAAGCATGTTCCCAAACATCACACGTCAGCAATGCTTTTTGACTTTGTGTCCATGGCAAGTCTGCATTAGATGTTTTAACAACTTTTAAGGTTCCTTGATCTTCAACAAGCCAAGCCCAACCACTACCGAATTGCGCAACTGCTGCTTCTTTAAATTCTTTTTTAAAGGCATCAAAGCTGCCAAAATCTTTCTCAATGCGAGAGAGCAATCCGCCTGAAGGATGACCACCACCATTTTGTTTCATACAATGCCAATAAAATGTATGATTCCAAACTTGAGCCGCATTATTAAAAATCTTTTTTCTAGCGTCGTCTTTATAGGTAATTTTAATAACTTCATTTAAAGATTTATCTTGAAGATCTGTTCCTTCAACTAATTTGTTTAAAGTATCAACATACGTTTTATGATGCTTGTCATAATGAAAATTTAAGGTCTCGGCTGTAATATAAGGCTCTAGAGCCGATTTATCGTAAGGCAAAGGAGGTAATTCAAAAGGCATATTTTTTCTCCAACTGGTAAAGATATTTTTTCAAAAAATACATAGTATAATTTTACAAATTATATTCAAAAAATTATAAAGGCATTACAAAAAATATACCATTAATTTTATCTTCTTTTTAACAATCATTAAATTATTACAACCCTTGGACTGATGATCCAGGTGCTGTGTTGTTTAAACGGAAAGGCTGACTAAACTCACCCAAATTTTTAAAGTTAACGCGGAACATATAAATTAAACCTGGTTTTAAATCTTGATTGTCGTTAAAGAAACTTTTGGTCAATGTATTCGAAAGTGTAAAACATTCATTTTGATACGTAAGAGATACACCTTGAGACAATGTATAAGCTTTTTTTCCCAAATTGCGTGTCGTGGTCAGATTTGCTGACCAATTTTCATAAAAGGCTGAACTTAATATTAAAACCAACTGTTTATCAGATAAATCTTTAGGATTATCGGAAAGGATGGGTAATTGGTTATAGTTTGCTGTCAAAGTTAAAATTGGTTTACCCAGGGAAGCACTGGTTTCATTGCGATAAAAACGAAAATCTGGCAACTTATTTCGCTTTAATAGAAAACGTGTTTTAACACTGAGCCAATCCTGATAATTGTATTTAACACGTGCCACAATATCTGATACCTGCTTGTCTAGACCTGTTTTTGCAAGATATGCCCCTGGTTTTTGAACCGCAATACTTTGGCCTACAAAAAAACCAATATTACTCGCAGATTTGTTTGAAAATCCCGCCATATTGAAGCCATAATTAAGACGTGAGCCGCCATCAATACGATCAAGCCCTGAAAACCGCGATTCGTTCATAACATTGGCATCACTAAATTCGATAGCCCCACTATCTTCGTTTGGTATTTTTGTTGACATTGGTGATTTAGCAGGTGCCACCACAACGCCCACTAATGGTTCTAAAATGACACGATAATCTTGAGAATTTCGTAAAAACGGATACGCCCAATTTGCATAAGCTTGAGGAAAAAATCTTGCAACATTACCATTGTATCTAGAAGAGTCATTTGCGCCTTTCGGGCGAAATCCATGAACATTGTAAAGATCACCCCGAAGTTTTGCTCCAAAAGTGTAATCCTCACCGTACGTGGTTAAATATTTCTTTTGCCAGCCCCCTGTTGTTGAGAGACGGCCATATTTTGCGCCTTCCTCACGCGTTAGGACGATTGCATCACTATCGAGGCTGAATCTACCACCATTTTTATCAGGCTGTCCCAAATAATTAATGGTTATCCAAGGAAACAATAAAGGTGTTGTTTTGTCTTCATCTCCCTCACGCAAACCTTGAAAACTGTATCCTTGAATCACACCATAATTACGATTCCAAAAACCTTCTCCATAAATATGAGAGGTTAAAAAAGAGCTATTGGGATATCCAAGATTTGGATACCTACGCAAGTAAGAAGAGTCACTGGCACGTTCAATTTTAAGACCACCCCGTGTATGTGTCGTAAAATCATAATTTATTTCAGGTGCCAAATGCCAACGTATACGATCTGACTCTTTGGCTTTTAAACCTTTGGTCTTTTGTTCACTTTCAGGATTTATGATAGATGATCCTGGGTCAAGGCTACCTTTAAAAATAAATTGACCCCTTTCAAATCTTTGTCTGTACTCAAGTGCCATGATCCCGTGACCATTGGTCTGAATAAGCGGCATGAGTGTCATATCTTTATCATCAGAAATAGCCCAAAAATATTCAGCTGTTGAAAACCATCCTAAAGCTGGTGTTGCATTGGCTGCTATATTTAAAAGTCCTGTTCTTCTTTTAACATTGGGCGATGGATGACTTAGGTAAGGCGTGTATAAGATAGGCACACCAAGTATTTCAATGAAAGCATCTGTATAAGAGATATTTTCTGAAACTTCGTCTAATTCTGCATGTTTGGCTTTAAGTTGCCAAAAAGGTGGTTTGGTAGGATCTGTCTTACATAAATTACAGGGTGAATAAACAACTTGATCCAAATGAGAAATTTCAGCATTTTCACGATTTCCGCGATTGGCCACCATGCGTGAATTATCGGTCAATGTCATGCGTACTTTGTTAACAAAACCTGTTTTGAAATCACCACCAAATTCTGCATAATCCAAATAAACAATGTCGCCTAAACCTTCATCTAAACGCACATGGCCTGTGGCTGTCATTATTTCTGTTTTTTCGTTGTAGGTCACAACATCGGCCCATAAAATGCGGCCGTCTTGTTCGATTTCAACATTACCACGTGCGGTCAATATGTCATTTTCATTATCGTGATGAACCTCATCGGCATATAACAACGTCCCTTTACTATTTTCTGAGGAAGAAAAAGTTTTAACCACAGCCGCAGATGCTGCATTGATAAGTGTAATCATTATGAAAACAATGAATTTAATCCTTCTGTTTTCGTTCACTTTTTATCCTTCCTCGAAATGTAATAAGACCGTTATTGCCAAAAGAGCACTGATACTAACAGGTATCCAAGCCGCCAAAATAATGGGGAGCGTTCCTGAATTGCCCAGAGCATAAGTGATATCGCGCAAGAAATATAGTATGAAGGCACTTAAAGCACCTGTACTGATAAGAATTGCTGTTCCTTGTTCTCTAACGGGACGCAAAGCACAACTTGCGGCAAGTATTACCATAATACCTAACCAAATCCATCTTGCGATCAAAGAATGCCAATATAAATCATATTTATGGCCAGACAATCCCGATTGTTCAAGCATTTTTGATGTATTGGGAAGATCCCAAAAAGAAATACTTGTGGGATGACGTTTGTTGTTTTGAAATTGATCAATAGACAAGGTGGTTGGCAAGTTAAGTTCTTCTTGATAATGAGGTTTAGATTGTAAAACTTGGCTCCAACTTTTGCGAAGAATCAAAAATTTCTCTTGAAAATAAATTTCTTTGACCTGAAATCTTTTTTCAAATTTTTCTTGACGATATTCAAAGATATCGACGTTGTGGGCTGTTTTTAATTGTCGATCTATATATTCTATGTGATAAATACGGCGGGTATTTTTCATCTTTTCTTGAATCCATACACCGGATTCAGCAACCACAATATTGTCAACCATATTGCCAAAATATTGATTATCTAGGGATTCATACCGCTTCATCATTTGTGACGCAATAGGCTGAAAAGCCGTCATATCAAAAAAACCTAAAATCCAAACAACAGTCATAAGAGGCGCTAAAATTTGCCAAATGGAAAGGCCTGAAATTTTCATAACAAGCATTTCTTGATGGCGGTTTAAATTCCACAACGTTAAAATTGAAGAAAAAAGAACAATAAAAGGAAATATTTGTTCAATAAATGACGGTACTTTTAAAAACAACATTTGCAATAAAACATTGAATCCAATATGCGCCTTTGAAGAAGATTTACGAATTATTTCAGAAAATTCAATTAGTAAAACTAAGGCTGTGATTGTTAACCCGACAATTAAAATCCATTTTAAAAAATGTCTAGCTAAATAAAAAGATAATGTGATTTTGGGCATGATCATATTACCTTGTTAGAAAATTTTAAATTATTTTTTGTCTTTAAAACAATAAAGGTCGTTATGACACAAATAATGACCAAAACATAGGCTATAATGACAGCGAAATCGGACTTTTCAGAAAGATTAATAAGAGTCATAATTAAGATCTGTAGAAGTAAACTCAAAACAACAATCAGAGAAATTTTCTTAGACCTTCCACGACGGTTATAATCGCCTGTTAAAAACAGTGCCATCGCAATTCCTGTGAAACAAAAAACGGTCAACGGAATAATTAAACGTTTATGTGCCTCTGTGTAAAACTTTTTCATCATACGGGGCGTTTCAACCGTTGGATCAGGACTCAGAAGATCTGTGATGTACCTTTCATAAGGTTTTTGACGTGGTTTTATCGTTTGAGCATCACCCATCGTAAGATCGATTGAATAACTATCAAAAATAAGTAAATTTAATTTACCTGTTTTGACATCGATACTTTGGCGGTTACCATTTAACATTAAAATATTTAAACCCTCAGAATTTTCTGTTACCAAACCACGATCTGCAATAAGCGTAAAAGGTTCATTTTTTACGCGGGCATCATAAATTAACAATCCTTTTAATTCACCATTTCGCTTTCGTTCTTTGGCAAAAACTGTGATCCCTTTAAATGTATTAAATTCTCCTGGTTGAATCAGATAAGATGTGATGTTGTTGCGGACATGATGTTCAACCGTGCGAAAATGTTGGAAAGAAAGAGGCAGAAAATACAAATTTAAGCCGTATAAAAATAAAGCCACAATTAAAGCAAATGAAAAGGCGGGCGCGGCCAAAGATTTGTTACTAAATCCCGAACCCCGCATGACAATCAATTCACTATCGACGAAGAAACGGTTATATGTAAACAACAAGGCAATTAATGTTGAAATAGGCAAGATAATACTGACCAAATCCGGAATTAAAAAAAGAATCATTTGGAAAAATATACTGATGGGAAAGCCACGATTTAAGACAACATCAATAAATCTTAAAGATTGAGTCAACGCAATTGCTGTAGTCAATATCGTTGTTATAAAAAAAGTCATCAAAGCAAGTTGCTTGAAAATATAAAAATTGATAATCTTGATCATTGTGTATGTAATAAAATCCTTGCCATTGGCCTTCGTTTACGTGTATGGCATATTTTGAAACAATTTACCAATCTTGGTTTGTAAAATAGATAAACACCAAAGCTCAAGAAAAATTTTAACAACTTTTTTTCAAATAGTAGGTCAACTTTAAACATGTTAAATCGCTTCAATACTTTTTTCTTTTGCTCTCTGCTCTTCATTGCAAGTGTCTTTTTTGGCCCCAAAGTGTCCTGTCAAGAAGTTGGAAAAATTGTAGCCGTTGTGAACGATCATATCATTTCAGTCAATGATTTAGAGGCACGTATGAAACTTGCCTTGATTTCTTCAGGACTTGAAGACACAGCGGACGCTCGAAAAAGTTTACAAGATCAGTTATTACAATCTATGATTAATGAGATTTTACAAAAATCAACGGCTGAAAAATTTGACATCAAAGCTTCTGAACCGGATGTATTGCGCGCTTTTGCGGATCTTGAAAATCGAAATAATATGCAGCCCGGGCAAATGAAAGAAATTTTAAAGTTTCATACGATTCCACTTGAAAGTATGTTCAATCAAATTCGCGCCCAATTATCATGGCGAGATTATATTCAAGAAAAATACAGTCATTTAATTCAAATCAGCCCCCAAGATATTGACCAAGCTATGAAACAATCTGCCGTTAAAAAAGACAAACCTCAATTTTTATTGGCTGAAATATTTTTAAGTGTAGACAATCCAAATGATGACGACAAAGTCAAACAAAAAGCCAATGAATTTGTGGCTGAAATTCGTAAAGGGACGTCGTTTATGGCGCTTGCTCAACAATTTTCGCAAAATGCCAGTGCGGCGCGCGGTGGTGACATTGGTTGGCTGACAAACGATCAGTTGGATCCTAATTTGTCATCAGCCATCCAATCTTTGGACTTAAACCAAGTGACGGATCCGATTAAAACACCAACAGGATATTATATTGTTTTACTAAGAGATCGTCGTGCCCCTGGTGAGAGTATTGGCAAAGATACACTCATGACCTTTACACAAGTGTTGTTTCCCGTATCACAACCTTATACAGATGAAAAACTTGAACCCATTTTTGCAAAAGCCAATGGCATCGTCAATAATGCCACCGGTTGCGGTCTTTTAAAGAAATTAGCATCCGGAGATTCGAGTATTCAAATTAAGGAAATTCAAAAAGCACATCTTCAGGATATGGCACCGCAACTTAAAGATTTGTTGTTAAAGTTACCCCTTGGAAAAGCCAACGAACCGATTTTAAGTGATTTAGGCTTCATTGTTTTCATGATGTGTGAGAAAGAAGATATCAATCCTGACAATCCAACATCACGTGACGTTCAAACCTCTTTATTTGAGAAAAAACTTGAACAAATGGCGCAACGCGAGCTGCGTAATGTGCGTCAATCGGCGCATATTGATATTCGTCTTTAAGGGAGCAAGACACTGACCCAAAATTGTTTTTTGGACACACTCCCGCCCCTGCGCGACATCATCGCAAGTCACGATTTGGCGGCCAAAAAATCTTTGGGTCAAAATTTTTTATTAGATTTAAATCTGACCCTTAAAATTGCCAAAACGGCGGGTGATTTGTCGAATCAAACAATCATTGAAGTAGGTCCAGGTCCAGGCGGTCTGACACGTGCATTACTAAAAGCAGGTGCCACATCTTTAATTGCCATCGAGCATGATCCACGATGTGTGAGAGCCTTACAACCTTTAGTTGAAGCCTCAGAAGGCAAACTTCAAGTTTATCAAGGGGATGCTTTAAAGTATCAATTACAAGATTTTGGTCCTGGTCCTTTTAAAATTGTGGCAAACCTGCCCTATAATATTGCGACCCCTTTGCTGATTGGTTGGCTGCAACAAGCATTTTGTGTTACCTCCATGACATTGATGTTCCAAAAGGAAGTGGCTGAACGTATTACAGCCTTACCATCCAGTAAAGCTTATGGGCGACTGTCGATCATTTCTCAAGCACGCGCCAAATGCCGGAAATTATTTGATATTCCCCCTTCTGCCTTTACACCGGCGCCTAAAGTTACCTCAAGTGTGGTTGAATTTATCCCTTATCCTGCCTCAGACATGACTTGGAATTTTGCATCCCTTGAAGCTGTGACAAAAGCTGCCTTCGGCCAACGCCGCAAAATGTTAAGATCATCTCTCAAAGGTACTTTTGCAAATTTGGAAGATGTTTTTTCAGGTTTAAATCTTGATCCTTGCCTGCGCGCCGAAGATCTATCTGTCGCAGATTTTATTCGTTTAAGCCGTACGTTGTCATCGCAATAAATTAGTAAGTAATTCAAATCTTTAAAATAAAATTTATCGATTTAAAGACTTTTATAGAAATAGACTATGTAAAAAACTAATTCTGTCGATCTATTACTAAATACCATATAATATTTTTTTGAATAAAAAAAACTATTATATTCATATATTTATATAATTATAATAAAAATAGGCATTTATGAAGAAATTATTATTCAGCGCTTGCCTTCTATTGAGCATTCATATCTCTCAGGCATCGACTGCTTATTTTGATCCCAAAGATGAATATGGTTATAATATCGGTCGCCATGGCCACTCTTATAATTTGAAAAAGGCGCCTCAAGATTATAAAGAACTTGAACAAGAAAAAAATAAGCATAAATTTTCTCTATTAAAAATGGCACCAAGTATTAAATTATTCTACGAAACTGACCTTGCTATTTTTATTACATCTATTAAAAACCAAAAAAATTTAGGGGCTTGTACAGGTTTTGTGATTTCTTACGCAGTTCAAATTGTACAAATGTGCCAAAATATAAAAAATTATCTCGAGCTATCTCCTGCATTTGTTTATAAGATTGAACTCTTGACACAAGGCTGTTTAGGACGAGATGTTGGTTCAACCATTTTGTGTGCTATTTCTACTTTATGTAATTATTATGGTATCTGCCCTGAAAAATATGACCCTTACACCGATAATATTCATAATTATACAAAGAGGCCAACCAATGCTCAATATCTTGCTGCTTTAAATTACACCGATACGGATACAATCTCAATTTTATCTATTCCTCAAGATCGTGATCATTTCTTGAGTGTTCTTAATGCAAAATGTCCCATTATATTAGGCATTGACGTTTATGAAGGCTTTGAAAGTGATACGACAGCAAAAACAGGCGTAGGTACTTTGCCTGATAAAACTAAAGAATCATTATTAGGTGGCCATGCTGTTTGTATGATTGGAAGTGGGTACGACAAAAATCATAATTTTGTTTATTATTTTGTTAACTCTTGGGGACCAGATTGGGGTATGGAAAAAACTATTTTTAACGCAAAAAAATCGAAAGGATTTTTCTCTTTACCTGCACAGTATATAGAAGATCCAAAACTTGGTTTTGCCTCAGAATTTTATGCCGTTCGTACAATTTCCCTTAAAAAGAAAATTTGATTAACACATTATATTTACTTAAATGTGAAGAAAAGTCCTGGATAAAATTCAGCGTACCTTTCTTCAATTTTATTACAATCATCAATATTATCTTGTAAAAACATCTTTGCTTTTTAATTTATCTCAATTTCTTAATTTTTATCAATAATTTATATTATGTACTCTAATCTTGACTAATTTAATCAGGATTATTATACTGCTAACACTATGTAATTCTTTTAAGGATTTTTAAGATGAAGCTGGGCACTAAAGGCCAATATGCGGTGATGGCAATGGCAGATTTAGCCTCTCAGTCCCAGGATCAACCGATTCCTTTGGCGGATATTGCTCAACGTCAACATATTCCCTTGCCCTATCTTGAGCAAATCTTTGTCAAATTACGTCGCGGTGGCTTGGTTAAAAGCATACGTGGGTATCAAGGGGGCTACAATTTGCAGGGATGTCCCGAGAATTTAAAAATATTTGAGATCATGCAAGCGGTTGAAGAAGATATTTCAACCACAAGGTGTGGATCTGCCATGACCTTAAGTTGCCAAGGCAAAACTGGCAAGTGTTTGACCCACAATTTGTGGGAAGGCCTTCAAGCCAACATTGAACACTATTTAAATTCCATTACCTTACAAGACCTTTGTCAAAACCAGCAGGCTGCTTTTTTTAGCCGTTCTGCCCAGGCACGTGGGCCGCATCTATGACAGAGTTAAACATATATCTTGATTACAATGCAGCTGCTCCCTTGCGTCAGGTGGCTTATGATAAAATGACCGAAATTTTAAAAAATTACGCTGGTAATGCATCTTCTGTGCATCACACTGGACGACGTTTGTCAGCTATTTTAGAACAATCCCGTCATCAAATTGCTCAAACTTTAGGTACGCAGGCGTCAAACGTGATCTTCACTAGCACCGGTAGCGAAGCCAACAATTATGTCGTCCGTGGCTTTAAATCTTTAGGATACCGTATTTTGGTTTGTGCCACAGATCATGTGTCAACTTTGGCTGCCAGCACACAGGTTGAGATCATCCCTGTTGATCATCAAGGTATTTTAAATCTTGATGCGTTAGATTATTTGCTTCAACACAATCCAGAGGCGCAACCCACGTTGGTGTCTGTTCATTTGGCCAACAATGAATCGGGTATTATCCAACCTCTTGAACAAATTGTGCAATGTGTCCGTCGTTATGGTAGCAAAATTCACACCGATGCCATTCAGGCGGTGGGGCGTTATCCGGTTAATTTTAAAAATTTAGGTGTGGATGCCATGACCGTGGCGTCTGGTAAAATTGGCGGACCTTTTGGGGCTGCAGCACTTATCTTAGCAGATAAAATTACTCTTCCTTCTTTAATCCGTGGCGGTGGCCAGGAAAAAGGTCGTCGCGCCGGTACTCATAATGTACCAGCGATTGCTGGATTTAATGTGGCCCTTCAAGAAGCCTGCAAAGAAGATTGGTCCTCTGTTCAGCATCTTCGAGATCATTTTGAACAAATAATTATACAGCAAGTTTTTGATGTCAAAATATACGGCCAGCATGTACCACGTTTGCCCAACACCAGTTTAATTCGTATGCCAGGTGTGTCTACCGAAGTTCAACTGATGTCCTTGGATTTGGCTGTACTCATGAACGATCAAAAGATCAATTTTGCGGTCAGTGCCGGATCTGCTTGTTCTTCAGGCAAGACCATCGCATCTACAGTTTTAAAAGCTATGGGTGTTTCTGATCGTGCTGCTCGCGAAAGCTTACGCATCAGTTTATGCCCGACTACAACCTCACAACATATGAATTTATTTACGCAACGCTGGCTTGACATTTTTCACTATCATCAGCAACGTAAAGCCGCTTAAGGAGCCTTAATTACGATGTCTACTTTATCTTCCATAGCTTGTGTGTCTCCATCTGTAACACCAATTCCTGTGGTTTCCGTTCGTGACAAACCTTTCAATGTGGCTACCCATGCCTCAGGGGTTGTTTATCTTGATTATCAAGCAACCACGCCCTGTGATCCTCGAATTATTGATAAAATGATTCCTTATTTTTATGAAAATTTTGGCAATCCGCATTCTCGCAATCACAAATACGGGTGGGACGCTGAAGCTGTGGTTGAAGAATCGCGCGCTCAGGTGGCTCAAATTTTAAACGCAAATCCTAAGGAAATTATCTTCACCTCAGGTGCCACAGAAGCCAACAATTTGGCTCTTAAAGGGGTTATGCGGTTTTACAAAGAACGCAAAAATCATATGATCACGTGTGTCACGGAACACAAATGCGTGTTAGACACCGCCCGTCATTTGGAACAAGAGGGCATTCGTGTGACATATCTGCCAGTGCAGTCTAATGGTTTAATTGACCTTGCGCAATTGGAAGCAGCCATGACCGATCAAACAGCTTTGGTCTCTATTATGGCTGTGAACAATGAAATTGGTGTGATCCAACCGCTGGCTGAAATCGGTCGACTTTGCCGGGCGCGTGGCATATTTTTTCATACAGATGCGGCTCAAGCCGTGGGTAAAATTCCCCTTGATGTAGAGGCTATGAAGATTGATCTTTTAAGTGTATCAGGACATAAATTGTACGGCCCCAAAGGTGTCGGTGCCTTATATGTTGGTCGTAAGCCGCGGGTACGTTTGACCCCTCTCATGACCGGGGGCGGCCAAGAGAGAGGATTAAGATCCGGTACATTATCACCTGCCCTTTGCATTGGTCTTTCAGAAGCGTGTCGTCTAGCAGCCCTTGAGATGACCCAAGAAACCGAGCGTCTTCTTGAATATCGCGATTATTTTTGGCGTGAACTCAACAATAAATTAGACGAAGTTTATTTAAATGGTGACCTGACCCAACGCATTGTCAGTAACTTGAATATCAGTTTTGCCTATGTTGAAGGCGAAGGTTTGATGATGGGCATCAAAGATCTGGCGGTGTCTTCTGGATCAGCCTGTACGTCAGCTTCTCTAGAACCGTCTTATGTTTTAAGAGCCTTAGGCGTCAATGAAGAGTTGGCACACACATCGCTTCGTATTGGGTTTGGTCGTTTTACCACCTTTGAAGAAGTGAAATATGCTTTGGACCGTATTGTTGATGAAGTTGAACGTCTGCGTGCCATCAGCCCTCTTTGGGAAATGGCTCAAGAAGGCATTGATTTGTCGTCCATTAATTGGTCAGCCCATTAGTTAAAAGGAAAAGAGAAAAATGGCTTATACAAAAGAAGTAATTGATCATTACGAAAATCCAAGAAATGTTGGATCTTTGGATAAAAATGATCTGAATGTTGGCACAGGTTTGGTAGGCGCACCGGCGTGTGGTGACGTGATGAAACTTCAACTAGAAATTAAAGAGGGTATCATTGAAAAAGCTGTCTTTAAAACCTTTGGTTGTGGCAGTGCCATCGCCTCCAGTTCTTTGGTGACTGAAATGGTCAAAGGCAAAAAAATGACTGACGCGATGGCGATTACAAACACTTATATTGCGCAAGAATTATCTTTACCACCGGTTAAAATTCATTGCTCCATGCTGGCTGAAGAGGCCATCAAAGCTGCCATCAAAGATTATATGGACAAAAATAATTTATCCTCTAATAATGAACTTTAATAATGATGGCAACTGTACGACCGCCTCTTTTAACGCTGACATCAGCCGCCGTTGAGCGTTTGAAAATACTTTTTTCAGGCCGCGGAAGACCGTCACTTGGAATTCGGATTGGTATCAGAAGTCGAGGATGCAATGGTCTTTCTTACACATTGGAATTTACGGACGAGCAATCAGCCCTTGATGATTTGATTGAAAAGGATGGCGTTAAAATTTTAATTGATCCTAAAGCTGCTTTATTTTTATTGGGAACTGAGATGGATTTTGTTGAAGAGAAAATAAAATCCGGCTTTACCTTTCGCAATCCTAATGAGAAAGGACGCTGTGGTTGTGATGAGTCTTTCCATGTTTAATGCCTTTGATAAACTTGGCCTCGATGTTGACTTTGATCTCAATAAATCTGATTTAGAACAAGCTTATTTGACGATGATGAAGATTTGTCATCCCGATCAACAGGTGGTCACAACAAATGAAACTATGGTTCTTGACGAAGCCGTATCTGTCAATCAAGCCTATAAAGTGCTGAAAGATCCCTATCTGAGAGCACAACATTGTCTACAACTTCAAAAATTTTCTTTTAATTTTGACACATCGACCTCTTCTGACATTCTTATGGAATCCATGTCATTACGGGAATCTTTAGAAGATGCTGAAGCTGTTACATGTGTTGATCACCTTTTAAAAGACGTTAAAAATAAAAAAGAAATCATTTTAGCCGATTTAATTTCAGCATTTAAAAATAATGATTTATCAAAAGCTTGTCACTTGACCGAACATCTTGGCTATCTAAATAAGTTTCAACACGAAGCCCAAGAAAAGTTATGGGCTTTGGAAGAGACCAACATTTTAATGGAAAATACTCATGCTTCTTCAGCTGCTTGAACCCGGACAAACGCCTCTTCCCCACGATCATGACCAAGGACCTGCCATCGGAATCGATTTAGGTACAACCCATTCTTTGGTGGCAATCTCGAGTCAAGGACAAACCAAAACCATTGCTGATGAACAGGGGAAAGTTCTTCTGAGGTCTTTGGTATATTATGACAAAGGAACGCTGAAATGTAAGCTGCCGACGACGTCTCAAGTCAGTTCGTCTTTGATGTTAAGTTCTTTTAAAAGATTTATGACTCAAAGTGACAAATCTGAGAAGATGCCAAGTTTTACTTTAGGGACATTAAATGTGACGCCCATTGAGGCCTCGGCTGAAATCTTAAAAGCTCTAAAACTACGTGCTGAAAATCATACAGGCCAGAAAATTCACCGTGCTGTGATCACAGTGCCGGCTTATTTTGATGATGCGGCGCGTACAGCCACTAAAGATGCGGCCCGTCTTGCAGGCCTTGATGTCCTACGTCTCATTAATGAACCAACAGCTGCGGCTCTCGCTTACGGCCTTGATACCCAAGCACAAGGCATTTATGTGGTCTATGATTTGGGCGGTGGGACCTTTGATGTGTCTTTACTGCGTTTAGAGGGTCATATTTTTCAAGTTTTGGCAACCGGCGGCAATACACAATTGGGCGGCGATGATTTAGATGATATTTTAGTTGATGCCTTTTTGCCCCATTCTTTTCATACCGCTGCCATGCGGGATCAGGGACGACTGATCAAAGAACATTTAACGTCACACGATGCTTGGCATGGTAAGGTCGAGGGAACGGATATCACTGTAACACGTGATGAATTTGAAAAAGTTGTCTCTTCCTTAATTGATAAAACATTCCAAGTTTGCCGTGATGTTATTCGCCAAGCAAATCTTACAATTTCTGATATCAAGGGCGTTGTTTTGGTCGGTGGATCAACTCGCATGCCCATTATTCGCCAAAAGGTCTCGACATTTTTTGGTCAAGAACCTTTAACAAATATTCATCCCGATGAAGTGGTGGCACGCGGCGCGGCGTTACAGGCTGAATCTTTAACCCAAGGTTCTGATCGACTTTTATTAGATGTCACGCCTTTGTCTTTGGGGCTTGAAACTTATGGCGGCATTGTTGAGAAGATTATTTTTCGCAATTCGCCCATCCCCACCAGCCAATGGCAAGAATTTACCACTTATCAAGACAATCAAACAGCCATGAGTTTTCATATTGTGCAGGGCGAGCGAGAATTGGCACAAGATTGCAGATCTCTAGCCACCTTTCATTTGCAACATATTCCCCCCTGCAAAGCAGGTCTGGCGCGCATTCGGGTAACTTTAACCATCGATGCGGACGGCATTTTGACGGTCAATGCTTGGGACACAACACATAATTTACAACAAACAATTGAAGTCAAACCCAGCTATGGTCTTAATGACCAGCAACGCCTCGATATGATCGATGCGAGTTATGTCAATGCAGAAGAAGATGTTGCCACGCGTGCGCGCCGAGAAACAGAAGTTGAAGCCAAAAGACTTATCATTGCCATTCAAGACGCTTTGAATACTGATCATCATCTTTTAAACGCAGATGAAAAGACTGACCTTGATCAAGCTTTAAATCAACTTACGATATCTTTTGAAAATTCTTCCACTCAAACAATCCAAGATCATCTTAAAATTTTAAAAGAAGCTTCTCATAATTTGGCCGAACGTCGCGTCAATCAAGCTCTCAATCAAGCACTTCAAGGTCAATCTATTGAATCTGCATCTCTAAGTGGATCTTAAAATTTTATTGAGAAAAATAATGACGGCCATCATCAAACATTTGACTTAAATTGTTTTCTGTTAATTTGATTGTATCTTTAAACAAAAATATTTGACTGAAAGTCATTATTGTGATAGATGTTTCCTTAATATGACTAGAATAAAAGATCTTTACATGCTTAATTTAAAAATAGTTTTCACAGCTTTGACCTTGCTTTCTCTAAACATTTCTACATACGCCAGTGATATTGATATTCTAGAAAATGAACAAACAGCAAATATTTCAAATAAACAACCTCGTATCTTAGATACACCAAATGAGTTAATTAAATTACCAAGAGATATTTTGATGACTCAAATTATCCCTTATTGTAATGAAAATATTATTAAACTAAATCGTTTTTTCTTCACGCTTGTCACGGGGTTTCCTTATGAACAAATCTTTGCAAAGGGCGTTGGAAATAAACCAACCAAGAAACCTCTTTCTCTTTCAATACAAAAAACTTTAAATTTTAATAAACTTAATTTTGAATTTTTTGAAACAATACCAAGCTTTGTTTGGCACAGTCTTATAACAAGAGTGGTGAATCTGCCCCCTCAGTATTGGACATGTCTTGAAAAGACCAACATCCATAAATTTTCATATGGAAGTGAAGATTATATATTTCCACGTTATGAAGCTAATATTATGGAATTAGTAGAATCTATTGAAAATAGTCCTATTAGGTCTCTTGTCTTACAACAAAAAAAACTTAATTCAAAAGATATTGAAGCTTTAACAAGGCTTTTCAATCTTACCTCTTTACAATTAATATCTTCTAATAATGAAAAGAACATAATTGAAGCTAGAGATCTTAATTATATAGCGCAAATGACCAATCTTCAGGATTTACGTCTTCATTTAAACGAGGTTAATTATCCTGACTCTATAGGACTTCAACAGCTGACATCACTCACTAGACTTAGAAATTTAGACTTAAGTTACTCTGTTCTCAAGAATGAAAGTCTTCAGGATTTAAGTTTACTCAAGGATCTTAACCATTTAAATCTATACAACTCTACCTTCAATGATAAGGGCCTCCAGAATTTGATCTTACTTAAAAATCTTACTTATTTAAATCTCGGTTATACTGAGGCTAGCAAAGCAGTTTATCCGTATCTAGCACAACTCACCAATCTTACTCATTTAGACATGAATTGCATGGAAGATATGAACATTTTAGAAGTTATAGGGGTCTCATATTTGACCTACCTTACCAATCTTACTCATTTAGATCTTGGAGAAACCACCGTCAAAGACATAGAGGCTTTAAATTTTTCTCACCTCACGAACCTTACTTATTTAAATATGTACTATATTTACAAAAACAAGGTTCTGACTCTGAATTTGATGCCTCTTATAAACCTTACTTATTTAAATGTTGATGGCCTTAAAAGGGAATATCAAGGTACGATAGATCTGGCTCGTCTCACCAAGCTTACTTATTTAAATATTTCAAAAAATGATATTGGTAATGCAACTTCCCTATTAACTTCCCTCATCAATCTTACTCATTTCAATGCTAAAAACAATAGTATTAGAGATATAGACGTCTTAGAGTTAGCGCGTCTTCCCAACCTTACTTATTTAGATGTTAGCCATAATGATATGAGCAATACTGTTGTAGAGTATTTAAGGCAATTAAATAGAATTAATATTCCAGTAAAAGGTATGAGAATAGATTCATGGACATCGTAATTACTCCGCGACGTGGGGTTGATTCTGCATCCAGGCTATTAATAGCTCCACACATTAGCCTTTAAGATGAACGTTTGGTCATCAAAGGGATTCAATATTAAAAGAAGCTTTTTAAATCAAACAAAAAAACCTGTGTCTTTGTCACTGATGAATGACCAGGTTTTTTCGGCCCTTGGCTTAAGATTAACACTTTTATAGCAAAAATCTAATGTATTCGATTAAGCAAACCAACAGTGATATTTGACACAAGCTTACGCGTTTTTTTAAAAATTTGAATATATCTTAAGGTCACTCACTATAATTTATGCCTAACTTTTCCTTTATCATCATTTTTAAATCAAGCACCTTCACCAATCAGCATACCATCCAAAATATGTGTCAAAGATTTTTGGTCATCAACATTCAAATACCACTGAAGAGAGGTCTGCGAGGCACCAATTTGTCGGTTCATAATCTGTTGGGTTGAAATTCGGTGAACTGGATTTGTGTCATAAAATTTAGCATTGTGGGTTTGTCGGTAGGCAGACAAAGTCATGGGCAAATAACCTGTCCGTTGATGCCATTCGGCTTGGACTTCGGGTGACAACAAATAATTTAAAAACAAGGCAATGCCTTGATGATCTTCTTCGTGTCCTGTCGTAATCCACAATGTATCGCCTTGAATCGGCATAGCAAAAGGTTTAGACGTGAGTGACCTAAGATAAGGATAAGGTCCAACCCCAAGTTTAAAAGACTTGCCGTCATCTTGACCTTTTTTGATTTTTTCAATCAGCATTTCTTGCTGATGGGCATCGGCCAATATAATACCAATGTTGCCCCCGGTAAAATCTTCATAAATTTGGTCATCGTTTTCAAAAGGTACATAAAGCCCCTCTTTATTCCATTGTGCTAAACGTTTAAAATAATCTTGATAAGGTTTAGTCTGCAAAGTTGTCCGTATACTTTTAAGTGAGGGTGTTTCTTTTTTTGCAACAAGCGGCAGATTGTGAACTGCTGAAAAATTTTCAAGAAGTTTTAAGAAACCACCTGTGATGGCAAGTCCTGTATAACCAACTTTCTTCAATTTAGTGATGGCTTGTTCCAATTGCTCCCATGTTTGTGGGGGCAACTTGGGATCAAGACCTGCTTCTTCAAAAGCTGTTTTATTGAAAAATAAAATGGGCGTCGAGCAAGCAAAAGGAAGCGAGATAAGTTGAAAATCATGGGCAATTGCCTTAGGCGATGACGCGTATTGATAAATGATTGGTATAAATTCACCTCGCTTAACATTCATAAGTTTTGCAAGGGGCACATATGCGTTATTTTGATGGGACATTTCAGAAATTTTATCACTAGAAATCCAAACCAAAGGTGATTCTTGGGCAAGATCTTTCTGCGCTATGATTGCCTCTGAATCATCTTTGCTAGAGTTTTTACTTTTGGCAATAACCTGAAATTTGGGACTAACAGCATTGAATTTTTTTAAAATACGTTCAAAATGCTCGCCGATCTCTTTGTCAAAAGGATGATAAATATCAACATGACTGAAGGCTGTTGGGTCTGTGACTTCAGCTGCTTTACTGGATTGAGGCGAGAAAAAAATGAGCAAAGAAAGTAAGGTCAGAGACTTTAAAAAGATATTCATATTTTTACTTTCTTTTTTTCTTTTAATTTATAAAATAAATCACAGAACATCAAGCTATTAGATAAATTAATCTATATTATAAAAACATTGAAAGAAAAATAAAATGAGTTTTGTGTTTAAAACCATGGCAATTGGGGCTGATCATGCCGGTTATGCTTTGAAAGAGTATTTAAAACAGTATACAAAGAGCTTCAATTTTGAATTAAAAGATTTTGGCACTAACTCTGAAGCATCGGTTGATTATCCTGATTTTGCACAATTGGTGTGTCAAGGTATTATTCGTCAAGAAGTCTCGAGCGGCATTCTTATATGTGGCACTGGCATTGGTATCTCGATTGCGGCCAATCGCTTTCCTGAAATTCGCGCAGCTGTGTGTAATGATGGTGTCACAGCTGTCAAATTGGCCCGTGCCCACAACAATGCCAATGTTTTATGTTTGGGCGCACGCTTAATTGGCACTGTGGTTGCTGAAGATTGCCTGCATCATTTTCTCAACACCCCTTTTGACGGTGGCGCACGTCATCTTAAACGTCTTCAAAAATTATCTTAAAATAAAAAAGCATCTCTAGTGTTAGAGATGCTTTTTAAAGATTATCCCATAAAATCAATTAAGCCGCTGGTGCTGCTTTCTTTTGAGGATTGCATTTGATACCTGTATAAAGCTCGACCAACTTACCCATTGATGTCAAAAGTTTTAGACTAGCAATGTCATAAGACGCATCCGCCGTGATTTTAGATCCTTGGGCTAAGAAACTTTCATGAGCCGAGTTCAAGATTTCAGGGAAAGATGTGGTTCCACTGTCAAATTGTCCTAAATTTGACTTTAAAAGCTCTCCTTTGTTCACAACAGCTTGCTGCAGTGCCAGAGATTGTTGTTGTGCTGTTCTCATTTCTTCCCACGCCGTGCGAATTTCACGCTCAACCCGACGTATTTCTGCCTCGCGACGATGTTTAGCTGTTGTCACGCGATCGATGTATTCACGGGTTCTTTCAATATTTTGAAATCCGTTGAACAGATTATAACGCGCAACCAAAAGTGCTGTCATTGTGGTTTGATGACCTGTCTCACCGGCCACATCAAAGTTGCGACCTGCATTGGCTTCAATATTTAAGGAAGGATAAAAAGGCGTATCAGTTGTGGCCAAATCTGCTTTAGCAACCTCAACCGTTGCATTGGCAATACCCAAAGATCGATTGCGTTTACGTCCCTGCTCTAAAGCGGCTTGTAATGATTTGGGTAAATATTGATCAGGTACACGCGCGTTATTAAGTCGTCCTGGCTCGTGACCCGTGAGTTCCACAAATCGTGCAACAGATGAGGCATAATCGCCTTTAATATCTTGCACAGCAGCTTGAGCATCAGCAAGGCGTGCTTCAACATGTTGAGAATCATTGATGGTGTTCTTACCGGCGCTGACCAAATTTTTGATTTTAGATAAAATACTTTAATGATAGCCAACATTTTGCTCGGCAAGTTTAACCAGACGTTGCAAGCGTCGAATGGTCACAAAAGTGCGCGCGGCTTCAAATGCCAAAAGATATTGGGTCTCTTCATATTTAAGTTGAGCCTCGCCCACTTCTTTTTTGGCTTTATTGACCTTATTAACCGTGTCAAATCCTGTAAATAACCCTTGGGTTAAATTGATCGACGCATCACGGTGTTTCCAAGTTCTTACCGTTCCCTCGACACCACTATTGATTCGGTTTGCCGTGAATTTATCACGGACATAGTCAAATCCTGCACCTGCGCGTAAATCAACTGTCGGAAGATAACCACTTTCAGCTTGGTGAATTCGGTGAATAGCTTCTCGTTTGGCAGACAAATCTGCTTGAATATTAGGGCTGCTTTCCAAAACATCACGAATGGCATTTTGAACGCTGTAGCCACTACTTGGTAAGGCAGACGTCGTTTTTCTATTTAAGTGTGATGCTAAATTTTTTTTAAGTGCGTTTGGATCGCTTGCCTTCAAAGTCGTTGTTGCATTGATCTCTTGACATGAAAGTCCCATCAGAACAAGTAATGTTCCTGTAAAAATAGAACGATTTAACAAATTTTTCCCCATCTTTATCTCCCTATTTGTAAAAAACCATCTCATCGTGGTTATTTTTGATACAAGTTTATATAAATTTTATGTATTCTACTAAAAGTTAATTCATCATTAACTATAAGTCTAGTAGGATAATGAAATCAAAAAAATATAAGGTATTGAAAATATGCCCTCAGACATTCCAAAAGGCCCTTTTCCCTTAAAACCGGAACAAAAAAAAGAAGAAACACTTAAATTCAGCACGCGATTTCCTCAAGAAGAATGGCAACAGAAAATTTCTTCTGATGATTCCATTTTAGCATGTCTTGAATTTTTGGCTAGTTATCATGGAAAACCAACATCAGCTGTTGCTTTAAAAGCTGGTCTTCCCCTTGATCAGCATGGTTTAAATCCGACGTTATTTGTTCGCGCCGCTGAAAGGATTGGCCTGTCTGCCAAAATTCTTCACAAAAAATTGGAAGATATTTCACCTTTTTTAATGCCGTGTGTGCTTATTTTAGATGGCACCAAATCTTGCCTTTTGGTCTCTCAACCCACGTCTGAAGATTTAGAAGTGATTTTTCCTGAAACAGGTCAAGGATCAAAAATTATCAACATCAAAGATTTAAATCAAATTTATAGTGGTTATGCCATCTTTACCCAAACAACTTATCAACGAGAAGCTCAAGGCATTGATGTTAATTTAGAAAAACCCAAAGATTGGTTTTGGGGAACTTTGTGGAAATCTTGGCCCATCTATATCCAAGTAGCAGTTTCTGCCATTTTTGTTAATCTTTTTGCCCTGGCAAGTCCCTTGTTTGTTATGAATGTCTATGATCGTGTCGTGCCCAACAATGCTATTGAAACCTTATGGGTATTGACAACCGGTATTTTAATTGTCTTCAGCTTTGACCTTTTACTAAAAATGTTGCGTGTCTATTATGTCGATACCGCGGGGCAGAAAGCAGATGTTATTTTAGCTGGACGTCTTTTTGAACATGTTTTGGGCATGCGGCTGGCCAATCGACCTAAATCATCGGGTGGATTTGCCAATCAATTGCGGGAATTTGAAAATTTACGGGAATTTTTTTCATCCGCCACGCTGGTTGCCTTTATTGATCTGCCTTTTGTCTTTTTATTCATTCTCATTGTTGCAGCCATCGGTGGCGAAATTGCTTGGGTCCCTCTCCTTAGCGTGCCCTTAGTCATTGTGGTCACACTTGTTCTTCAAGGACCTTTAAAATCGTGGGTGAATCGTTCTTTCAAAGAAGGTGCTTTAAAACATTCTTTACTGGTCGAAGCCATTCATGGATTGGAAACCATTAAAAGTTTTTCAGCCGAAGGTCGAATTCAGCGCAATTGGGAAAATTTTGTCTCACAATCAGCTGCCTCTTCTAACAAGGTTAAATTTCTCGCAGCCCTTGCCTTAAATTTTACCGGATTCATTCAACAAGCCTCTTATGTCATCTGTGTCATCGTTGGTGTTTACTTAATCAACCGGGGCGAGCTTTCAACGGGTGGGCTTATTGCTTGTACAATTCTGGCAGCCCGCGCGATGGCGCCTTTGTCACAAGTGGTTTCTTTGCTGACCAAATTAAATCAATCAAAATCAACTCTTGAAACCTTGAATAAAGTGATAGAATTGCCCAGCGAGCGGAATGAAGGTCAAAGTTATCTTCACAGGCCTTCTTTGGCAGGAGACATTGAATTTAGGGAAGTCAATTTTACCTATCCTGGACAAAAAGTAAAAGCTTTGAATAATTTGAACCTTACGATTAAAGCCAAAGAAAAAATTGGCATTGTGGGTCGTATTGGCTCTGGAAAATCCACCATTGAGAAGTTAATTCTTAATCTTTATAGCCCCGAAGGCGGCACAGTCAGTATTGACAGCACAGATATTCGTCAAATTGATCCGGCAGATTTGCGCAGTAATATTGGTTATGTTCCTCAAGACGTTTATTTGTTTGGGGGCTCTGTGAGGGAAAATATCACCTTCGGCAGCGATATGGCGACAGATGAAGAGGTGTTAAAAGCATCAATTATGTCTGGCTCCCATGATTTTATTCGTCTATAGTTGAATGTGATTATGTTTTGACATACACAATTCTCTTTTCGTTAGGCAAACCAATATTTTAATATTCCTCTAATGACAAAACATAACCTTATTCAGCTATACATCCCATGGGATACGATATGATGATCAGCGAGGGTGGCGGATCTTTATCTGGGGGGCAACGCCAGTCAATTGCGGTAGCACGTGCACTGATTCGTAATCCGTCCTTGCTGATTTTGGATGAACCTTCGGCGTCTATGGATCAATTTTCTGAAATGCAATTGGTTCAAAAATTGCGTCAATTGGTTAAAGATAAAACCACCATTATTATTTCTCATCGTGAACCTCTTCTTTTGCTGACAGATCGAATTATTGTCATGGATCAAGGTCGCATTATCGCCGATGGCCCTCGGGAAGAAGTGATGCGGGCACTCTCAAATTCTCAAATACGAAGTGCAGGATAAATAAAAATGAAGAATACATTTAAAAATTTTTTTATGTCTGATGAACAAAAAAATGAAATTGATTTCATGCCCGCACGCCAGGCTGCTTACCGAAGAACAGCATCAAAACAGGTGCCTATTTTAATGCTCTCTGTCATTGCCTTTTGTATTATCTTTTTAATTTGGGCAAATTATGCAGAACTTGATGAAGTTGCGCGCGGTGAAGGTAAAATTATTCCCTCAAGTAATGTCCAAAAGATTGGCAACCTTGAAGGGGGTATCATTCAAAATGTTTTGGTACGTGAAGGTCAAATTGTTCAAAAAGATCAAATTTTATTACGGCTTGATCCCACCATTGTCAAAGCACGATTAAAAGAGGGGCAAGAAAATTATTATCGTCACTTGGCTGATGTTGAACGCCTCAAGTCGCTTACAGAAAATCGCCCTTTCGTTATTCCTGCTGAAATTCAACAAAAAGCGCCGACCATGGGTCAAGAGGCAATGGAGCGTTTTAATTCCAGACTTTTAAGAAAAAATCAAGAAATTGAGATTTCCCAAAAAGAGTCAGATCAAAAAACAGAAGAATTGAATGAACTTAAAGCACGACTGACTGAGCTGACAAAATCCGTTGATTTATCGCAACAGGCCATTACCCTACAACAACCTTTAGTTGCCAAGGGTCTGTCTTCCAAGATGGAACTATTAAAGTCTCAGCGTGATTTAAATGATGCTCAAGGACATCTAGAGTCTGTTAAAATTAACATTCAGAAAGCTGAAGCTGCTGTAAATCAAGCCGGCGAAAAATTGAAGCAAGTGCCCATCATTTTTCAAAATGAAGATTATAACGAGTTAAGGGAAGCCAATAATAAATTGGCTCAAGCGCAAGGAACCCTTACGTCGCAAGAAGATATTTCGTCAAGAACAGAAATAAGATCTCCGGTGCGCGGTGTTGTTAAAGACATTCATATCACAACCATTGGCGGCATCATCCGACCTGGTGAAGAAATTATGGAAATTGTCCCTTTGGATGACACACTTTTGGTTGAGGTCAATATTAAACCTTCTGACATTGCTTTTTTGCACCCTGGTCAACCAGCAATGTTAAAAATCAGTGCCTTCGATTATTCCGTTTATGGTGGCCTGCATGCACAATTGGTGGACATCAGTCCAGATACGGTACTGGATGATAAAGATCCCAAAAAGCAAAGTTATTATAAGGTAAAACTTCGGACCACAAATTTGAAATTTACAAAATCTAAAGATGAGAAAACGCTTATTCCTACCCGAACTGTGTTTAAGGAATTAGGTTAAAGAATTGAGAATATTGAGGTATTTTCTAATAAGTAAAAAAGGAAACACCTCAATGACCATAGATTACG
>JBPBPI010000112.1:0-2759 GCA_050954885.1 Janthinobacterium lividum
CTGTCACGACGACTGTCATATTCGTATCCTCGCTTACCACCTCTTCCATATCGATCATCGCGGAAGGGAGACCTTGGCCGATTTTTCTGACGGCCGTGGTTCGCTAGCTGGGAAGGAGGCCTCGTTGAACGTTCGGGAGAGGGCGACAGCGCAGCTCTGAGTTTCGAGTTAACCGAGGGAGTTGTCTGAATAGTGGAGGTTGTTGCCTTTTTGCCATTTTCGGCAACTTCGCCTTCGGATAGCGATCGAGAACTCATCGTTACGAATATGCGTTGGTGCTGCGAGGACTCTCCCAGTGAGGCCGGCGTCAGCAATGGCTTCAAGGTGAAGTGAAATTGATTGCAGAGATCGAACCAGCTTTCTGTGATTCCTTTTGTATGACTCTGCGCAATTGTACACGGTGATGTCGTGGATGAGGACAGTGTGGTGAAGCAGGAGTTTCTTCACTTGTTCGGTGTTGACCGAATGATGAGGTTTTTTTGAAAGAGCGTTCGGAGTAGAACCGTCACGCGTGTTGTGATACTAAACTACACAAAAACGATCACAGACGGCTTGGCCTGTTACACGAGTCACCAAAGCATCTGTGCCAATGCCACGGCTGTAGCAAGCAGAGGCGTGCAGAAGCAATGTGTAATGCGGGTGTACGTGTGATGTAATTGTTTTGAAGAGCGTGAGACGAAAGTTGAGAGGGGTGCCTGCGATTTCGGAAATGCTTCCGCGTTGTGCCTGCAGGCAACGACACGAGAAGCCGCGATGAGGGGCAGTCCGTGCAACTGCTTGTCGCCACCCTTTTGAAAGTTTTTCTTTCTCCGTCCCTTTCACCCAAACATCAAGATATCAATCCTCCACTATTCCTCCTCCGAGAACAAAGCCTTTTGACTTAAACAGCCACCATAATCAACAGATACAACTTTGAAGTGTTTGCTCCCTGCAAGACCAACTGACAACCTCGCAATGCCCTCCGGTCAAGGCAGTACGTGAACCACTCTGCGCCTATTGCTTATGTTCTTCTCATAACCCGCGCGCAGCTGGTACGAACCCTATCCACAACAAGAAGCCCAAGAAGGAAAAGAAGGAACTCGACGAAGAAGAGCTCGCCTTCAAAGCAAAACAGCAAGCCGGTAGCTACTCCTTCCTTTCTCACGTCGACCATCCTTGTGCAGTTTCTCTGTCATCCGGTCTCGACATATACATGTACGGTTCCGTCACTGACTTGGCGCCATCACAATGAAGACAAAAAAGCAAGGGATGAGCTGGCAAAGAAGGCCGGTGCTAAGGGAGGACCAATGAACACGGGTCAACAGGGAATCAAGAAGTCTGGAAAGAAATGAGCTGGTCCAGTCGTTACGAAAATCATGAGCGATAGACGGGATTAGCTTTGGCGGGAGGAGTCGCATCGTTATGGAGCCATGGCGTTTGATATTTATCTTTGACTGTCAACCTATCCTATTTTCCCTTCGATGAAAACGAAGTCGTCTCCAAGTGGGCCTTCTGAGGAGAAGCCTCCACAGCGCGCATTGGCCAAGTGCCTCATCCCCACCCTGTCACGTTCGCAATGAAATGCGCCCCGCCCATGAACAGTCGTGGCCTGGATCCTATTCTTCTTCTCACTCAAACCGTGCGACGTTTATGGGGTTGTGCGAAAAAGATTACGCGTTGCACGAATGCATAGTTGCCGAAAGGGAAGCAAAGCACGGTGGCTATGATTACGCAGGTAAAAGGGCCACCTGGTCTGTATGAAGAGCGTTATCTATAACAAGACCTGGAGAAGAATTACTTTTCGTCCCGAATGTAAGTGAGTGCTAGTGATCATCCACCATCTCAACTTGGCCAAAGAGATGGAGCCGCAATGCATCGTCTGTTTGTCTGAATTCGCCAAGCAAGCAAGCAGCAAGCCACTTCTTGGAAAATGCCCACTCCAAGACCGTCAGACTCTTCACGACTCGACGCCCTTGCTTCCACAGCCCAGCATTCCATTCAAGTTCTTCCAGCTCCCCAAAGTCACTCAACCCCCAATATAAGTAACAACGACCTTATTCCCCTTCCCCTGCTCCTCCTCGTCCATGTCCTCGTGCTTCTTCTTTTTCTCTTCCATGTCCTCGCGAATCTTCTTCTCCTCCATGTCCTCGCGCTTCTTCTTCTCCTCCATGTCCTCGCGCTTTTTCTTGTCTTCCGCTTCCTCCTGCTCCTGCTTCTTCTTTTTTGCCTGCTTGGCTTCCTCCTCGCGTTTCTCGGCACGGACGCGGGCGCTCCACTCGGCGACGCGAGAGTCGATGTGACGGATTTCTTCAATAGTGCCTAGGCCGCGCGGGTACTGTGTTTGGTGGTGTAGATGTTAGGTTGGATTGTGATGGTGGTTGTGGGGTATGGGAAGGAGTAGAAATAGGGCGAGGGTAAGGAAACGCTGTCGTACAGTCTCAGGAGAGGGCGCCTGTTCCTTCTTGAAGCCGGTTTTGGAGGTGCCTGTGTTGTACTTGTTGTCGGCCATCTTTGATTGTTCTGGATTTGGATTGTTGTTGTTTGGTTTTGTCTTGGAGTTGCTGGCTGTGTGTGCTGAAAGAATTGGCATGCACGGAAGTAGGAAGAAAAGTTTGCAGAAGCTGGCAGAGCGGAGAGGTGGGGGTAGGGAAGCGGACGTTGCATTCTATACCCCTCGCGCGGGCCTCTTGATCGTGGTTCTGAGGACGGCTGACCTGCCTTGTGACGCAGGGCTTTGGGCGCTGGTGGTGGTTCTGGTTATTGTGTGTGGTGATGCTGGA
>JBPBPI010000113.1:0-3350 GCA_050954885.1 Janthinobacterium lividum
GTTGTTGATGATTTTCGGGACGATGTTGAAACCCAGACTAGCTTCGTCTTCGTGTCTGAGGAGTTCTAGGAGATTGGAGTGGTTGCGTTGAGGAACACAATGCGTTTAGCGCTGGCCACAGCGATTTCCCGGCATGGGCCATCGTCTTTGGGGGATCTGGCGTGCGTGAAGATGATACGCGCGAGTTTTGGGAACTCCGGTCACTCCACCGCGATCACCAGCCTGCTTCGTCGACCCACAACCATCCTCAATTATCCGAAAGAACCACCGGAGTGGGAGAGGCCTGGTCGTGGGCGACGGCATGGCAAGTACGCTGGTTCGCTGTCCTCCATCTCTGGTGTTATCCTCCACCTCTTCAGGAGCTGCTGGTTCGGTGAACCGGCAGGGGCCATCCTCACTTGCAAGAACCACGAGGTGGTTGAGGCCTGGCGCCCGGCGCGAGTCGATTTCCATACGCTGGTGATGATTGCATCAGTGCCGTGTGTGGAATCCTGGACTTTGCCGGTGAGGGTTGGGGTTCTTGGAGAGACTCAGAGCTCCTTGTCAGAGTCGTCGGCATTCTGAGCAACCTGGTATTTGAGGATGCCCTTTTTGGCCTAGCCAAGGCGTCCTGCGGTCTTCACCTTTGCCATGTGTGGGCTTGGTAAACTGGAAGAGGCCGCAATCATTGTATTCAGCTTGGGTATAGAGGCTGGACCATTCTTCATAGAGACAGGGAGGTTGCTCCCAGTGCGACTCTTGGCAAGCTTCAGAGGAGGCGTGTTTTCGGAAACCTGCTTCGAGTAGCGCCTTGGGCGGACGTCGGTAATCTAAACTGATGAAAAGTGTGATGCGCTGAAGATTTGGCTATACGAGCCAGGTGATCCTTCCGAATGCTTGAGTGTTGCGACTAACCAGGGTTGGCCATCCCCGCATTGAAGAAAGAACCAGCGAACTGGTCAGGGCCTGGCCAACCCCGGTCACAACGGTCGTATGTGGCACACCACGACGATGTCGACAAATAACGATCCTCCTTGCATTTCTGTTTTCTGACGTGGGCATCGGTCGACACCTCCTTGGTCTTGCTCTGGCTGACGACAAGCCGCCGCACAATACATCTTAATCTTGGGTTTGCCGGTATGGACGTCTTCATCGACAATTTTATTAGTCTCAAGACCCGGAGTGGAGGTAGAGTGGCGGTAGGGCCGGTACCCCTCTGGGAGGTACTACCTAGCCTCGAGAGTGATCTTGTCCTGGATGGAAGTCAGTACGAGTATGTCAAGAAGCCGACACAGAACTTACACTGAGCACAAAGGTGTCCGTCACGTCATCCTCGTGCGTGAGGGACCGTGCTCCCGAAAGCGCAATGAATTCAAGGCGGAAGAAGACCATGTCATGGGACGAGTGCCCCAGAAGCTCCATGGAGCGAACGTCGCCATGTGCGCATGCGAAGGCGTATACTTTCTGGCAGACGTCCTGCAGCTTGACGTTTCCGCCAACGCCCACACGAAATTCGACTTGCCCCTCGTACGCGGAGCATCTCCCTAGGGCCGTATGTCCACCCGACCCACGATCTCCCTCCTGGAAGGAAAAGACCAACTTGCGTTGGCGGAGGTCCGACCGGGGCCGGGTGGGTGATCGCGAAAGTTTAAGGACATTGCGATCTTGGTCCATCAACAAAGATGGTCGCAGCGATTGTGGGGTGTCTTGATATTGAGCATACTCAGCCTCTTCCGCAACGGCACGTGGATTGCCACGATTGACCCGGCCCACGACCTCCCTCCTGGAAGAAAAAGATCAACTTGCGTTGGCGGAGGTCTGATCGGGTCCGGGCGGGTTGAACGTGAAAGTTTTAGGACATTACGATCTTGGTCCGAGGATGGCAAGAAGATTTGCGGTTGCTGGAGGACAGTGACTTCGCAAGATCTGAGCAGTATTGGTGACCAGCACTGATAGTGATCGTAGTAGTCAGAGCGTTGTGTGATCTGGAGCGAGTATGTGGATGACTGAAAGGGATCATCAGGCTTGGCCAGTCACGAGCTGGCGGTCAGAGGCTGAAGATGATTGCTCCGTGTGATTTTTAAGGCCATGGAGAAAAGTCTTAGTGGCGCCACAGGAATGTGCAACTTCGAGTGAAGATGTGATTGCTTGGGAGGACTTGATGGGCCAGGCACAAGCTGGCGGGCAAAACCTGCCAGGTTCAAGCTGAAGATAGTCGCCTCACCTGATCATGGAGACGAGTCATAAGGGGCCGAGAAGAGCTGCAAAAAAGACGGTGCCAATGGAGCGAGCTTGAGCGATCGCAGTAGGGATGGTCGCCGCAATCCCGGGGCGACAGACCTCAGAGTTGCAATGCAAGAGCGGACGCGGGTTAAGGATCTTTCACGAGACATCCTGCACTCTGCGGTGTGGCGCTAGATTGGGCTGTTGAAGAGAGCCCGCTAGCTGTGCCGTTGAAAATGTGATAGCTGGCGGAGAGAGAGGTCAGCGTCCCGCTGAACTGAAGAGTCAGACCTTTGAGAGCCTCATACCTTTCATGATGAAGACCTCGATGGTCGTCGCAGAGAACGGAGTCTCAACGTAATGCGCATGGTGTCGAGAGTTGCGGTAGAAGACAGGAAAAGAGTCAAGCATAGGGGCACGACTGAAGATCTACCACTGTCAGAACATGATCGATATGTTCAAGGATAGGACCTTACCTGAGGATCTTCCTTGCGATGATGCAAGATGCGAGTAGGCGACGATGTCCATATGCAAAGGTGTCTTGATGGAAGCAGTAGCCAGGGGGTGGATCTGAGAAGTGGCGCGATACAACTACACACTTTGATCAGTCAAGTCTGATCGTGGGAAGGTTGCAACAATTACCTGCAAAGATCGTTGCGCATTGAAAGGAGGATCATGATGCCCAAGCTACCACACAAAAAGATTTGTGGCGATTGTGTTATGGAGGTGGAAGGGTGGATATTCTGTGAAGCAGCTCTTTTGAAGGAGTCTTCACCCGGCGCTTTCCCGGCCAAGGCAGCCAGTCACACTAGTCCTTTCGGCATACTTGCATAGGAATTCACTGTGGGACCAGCACATAGGTCTTGGCTATGACGTTGCTGTCACCTGGTCAAGATGGTATAAGCGAGCAATATAGCACAGCACAGCAAAGGAAAGCACGAAAATACAAGGTGGATGCTGTGTAGACGGAGCATGTTGCATAGCGATGCTTCAGTTAGGAATACCAAGTGACTGCAATGATGCTCGCAGAGCTGGGCAGGCAAGAGGCAAGATCCTTCTTGCGAGTGCTACGCTAAAGTCGCTGGCATTCGCATTCTATCACCCAAGATGGCAGAGGGGACTCTATCTCCCTCATTCAATGTCGATTG
>JBPBPI010000114.1:0-31478 GCA_050954885.1 Janthinobacterium lividum
TGTGTTGTATCAATTGTGTTGAAACTTTGTCATATTGATTTTGTAGCTTCTGTAAGTTTTGTATTTCCAACTTCCGCAGATTTTGACTCTCCAATTTTGTTAGATTCTGTCTGTTCTGTAACTCTGCTACGACGAAAGCTACCTGCTTTATGGCGCCACACCTCTTTGTTTTCTTCCCTTGCACTCTCCCATGTTTCTTGAAGTATCAATGTTGCTAAATTTACATCCGTGTCTTTGCCTAAGATCCCTTGTACCTTTTTTAAAAGCGCGCGCGCCAGTTTTATCTCTGCCTCATCCTTACGTTGTTTGAGTTGTAGAATCTTGTCGTCAAGCTGTCTTATTTTCTCCATATCAAACCTTTCTTTTGTTCGTATATCATTATTCCTGTTATGTGCATTTTTTAGCTGCACTGCTTTTTGATAATTCGCATAGACACCTATCGTTTTCTTCAACAATCTATTTCACCTTTCCAAGCCACAACCTTTGTTTTCTTTAATGACTTCGTCTGCTTTGTCCGCGTACCGCTGCTCCTTTGCCAAACGCTATAGTTATTCAAATCTTTACCTTAGGGATTGACTCACCCCTAAGACCCCTGTTGTGTAGAACGAATGAAGAACAAAATAAGCTAAAATAAAAAGATCCACAAGTCCTGGCAACCTTGGTAGACAGGCGCGCTTATATGTTGTAATAAATTACAACAGCACTTCGACGCAAGCGTCAATCATCAAATGGTTGTTTAACCAATTTAAAGACGTAAGGTGTGCAAACCTAAAAGTAAAAAGTGTTAATGTACAAATAAGCAAAGTGTTCAGATTCAAATGTGTAAGTTATTAAGTTTTAAAAGCAACATTTAAGGTAACAACCCTTGGCTATCTTTCATGCCAGCATGAGAATGCTTTCACGATCAGACCGTAATACGGTGAAGGCGATTGCTTACCGTACCGGCACTGATTTATATGATGAGAAGTCAGGTAAATGGTTCTACTACTCCAGTAAAGATGTGGCCCATGTTGAACTGCTTTTGCCAGACAATGCACCGCAGTGGGCGAAAGATTTAAAACTCAAAATTGCCCAAGATCGCACGGCCGGTGTTCAAGAGTTTTCTAACTTAGCAGAGCGTGCTGAGAAACGAAAAGACTCGCAAGTTTATCGTGAGTTTGAGTTTGCTCTTCCCAAAGAACTCACCAATGAACAGAACATAAAACTCGCTAATGAATTTCTACAGGATCAAGCGTGTCAGTTGGGAATGGTGGCCCTGCCGTCTTTTCACTTTGATACAGATGAAGAGACAGGGGAGGGGCGACCCCATTGTCATGCCATCTTCTTAACCCGTGAGTTAGAAGAGAGAGGACTCTGCGCGAAGAAAGAGCTGTCGTGGAATCAAAAAGAAATTAACTCAACTTGGCGAGAACAGCTTGCGGCATATGCTAATTTCTATCTCAAGATGTATGGCCATGAAGCCCGTGTGGATCACCGTTCTTACGAAGCACAAGGCATCGATATTTTGCCCCAACCCAAGCTTGGTCGTGGGGCCAAGGTACGAGACGGCCGCGAGCGATCAGATGACATCAAACGTGGACGGGATCAGTTTGAGACCCAACGTCAACGCAATGTGGCGAAGATCATTGAGAACCCTAGTGTTGTGCTGGATATCGTCACTCGACAGTACTCAACATTCATGTGGGGTGATGTGGAGAAAGTGCTTGCAAGGTACGTGAAGGAAGAAGACATCTACCTGAGTGTTCACGAGAAACTAAAGAATTCAGCTGAACTGGTTTTGTTGAAAGAAGGCAAGAGTAAAGAAGCAACGGCAGAAACATTAGAGACTGAGCACAGTATAAAAAACACAGATCGTGCTGAAAATAGCAAGACCAACTCAAAGGATCGTCAGCCAGGAGAAGAGGCAAACAGGTCTGATTATAAAGATACAGCACGCTCTGAAAATATTGATGGAATTAAGGATACTCAGACAACAAGGAACAACGAACAATTAGGTAAGTTTGGAAAAGAGCCTAAAGTTGAAACAACGCTACAACACACGACCAGTTCTTTAGATTTTTCCAACATCCTGAATGATTCAAGTTTTTCAAACACCTCAAATAAGCTAGACATCTTAGCAACCATATCAACGACTTCAATCTACACAACTCGTTCGATGATAAAGTCTGAACTGTCATTGGTGCGTTTGGCAGAAAAGATGGGATCCCATCAAAGCCATGGAACCTCAATCCATAAAGTGGATCAAGCGATCAAGACCACGAATGAAAAGATGGCCGTCCTTGGACATCAGTTATCTCCAGATCAAGTCTTGGCCTTACGTCATGTGACCAAAGGTGATCAGCTATCGTGTGTGATTGGGTATGCAGGATCTGGTAAGAGCACCATGTTCAAGACCGCCACACAAGCCTGGCAGACCTCTGGTTATAAAGTGTATGGTTTGGCACCTACAGGACGAGCTGCCCAGAATCTGGAAGAGATTGGCATCAAGTCACAAACCCTGCATAAGTTTTTAAAGGATTATCAAGAAGGCCGAAGCCGTTACAATGCTAAGTCTGTTCTTATTTTAGATGAAGCGGGTATGGTGGATGTTCGTCGGTTTAACGAGTTGCTGTCTGCCGCTGATCATCTGGGTGTGAAGCTGGTGATCTCAGGGGATGGCGCTCAAGCTCAGCCCATTGAAGCCGGTCCTGCCTTTAGACTGGTAACAGACCGATTAGGTGTTCAGAAGATGGATACCATCATCCGACAACAAGTGGATTGGCAACGTGAGGCCACCCGGTTGTTTGGTACTTATGAAACCAAGGAAGCGCTTAATCTTTACTTAGACAAAGGTCATATCCAATTCATTGGGGAGAAGGTTGACACCTTAGATAAGCTGGTAGCCAAAGATCAACATAGGGAAGTCATCACTCTTTATAATTTATCTCGTCGTGTCAGTGGAAATATGTGGCATATCATTACTGAAGATCTAAAACAGCATGAAGTTGGTTCCAAGGAATTCACCAGAGGTGTCTTTAACCATTTTGACTTTGAAGAGTTCAAACATTGGCAAGGGGTGCGTCAAAGTGCAGCCAGTGAGATGATATCTAATATCGACACCTACCGACCCCTGATGAAACAGCAAGGCGTGGATCCGGTTGCTTTTGCAGCAAACTTTATTAGTAAAGAAGTGAGTGAAGAACACAGGCATAGCCAGATACAACATCTGATTAAAGGTTGGAAGTTAGAAACACCTGATGAGGGCCAAGCGCTGCATGTGTGTGATCTCAGACAAGAGACCCGAAAAGAACTGATTCAAGCTTGGTCCCAATCACAAAAAGATCATGCAGAAAAATCCCATTTGATGTTGACCTACACCAATAAAGACACGTCACGTCTCAATGATGAAGCGCGATCATTGATGCGTCTGGCAGGACGCCTTGCTGTTGAAGAGCATATCCACACCATCAAACGCGAAAACCTTGATGACTTTGGACGTACCATCACCCGTACAGAACGCAAAGCCTTTGCGGTCGGTGAGCGATTGGTCTTTACCCGTAATGATAAAAGCCTCGATGTTAAAAATGGCACCTTGGGTACCATCATTGAGATGAATGGCGATAAACTCAAGGTCAAGATCGATAAAACTAAATCTGATGATAAGGATCAAATTGTCTCGTTCTCGACAAACCTGAATCCTTATATTGATCAAGGGTGGGCCATCACGATCATCAAATCTCAAGGCAGTACGGCCGATCGTGTCTTTAAGCTCGCCACCCATGAACAAGATCGTAACTTGGCCTATGTGGGTATGACGCGTCATAAAGAATTCTTACAGGTGTTTGGTTCTAAGCTGGATTTCTGGCGAGAGGAAATCTTTACCAAGCGATTGTCACAATCGAGAGAGAAGCTTTCGTCATTAGATTACCTGTCAAAAGAAGAAGCACGTGCGCACATCAGGCCACCTGAAAGACTTACGGATGCCCTTAATTCACTGGGTAATAAGTTAGAATCATGGGGCTACACCTCGCGCAAGAGTTGGGAGAACTTGACTGCCAGGTTCATAGGTCAGAAGATAATCGATAAAGATTGGACGCCTCATGTGTCTCAGACAATCGATGAGACCATCCGGGCACGGGAGATGATGAGCATAAACCCTGAGGGTATGAGTTCTGCCCACACACAAGGAGCTCAAAGTACAGCTTCAAATTCTCAAGCAGGCAGAGGTTCTTCATCTACCTATGGATCAGGGAGAGACAACTCTAGCTCATCATCTTCTGTTATTATCACAGATAGTATTTCTGACTTCATTAACAAGCAAGCTGACATTGATGCTGCCAGGAACATGAAAGATAAGACCTCTGATCAGGTTGATTCTGTATCTCAAGCTGTGGCTTCTTCTACACAGAACGATCAAGAAAAAGATGTCCAAGTTGGCAATAACAAGTTAAAAGAGTCTGTTGATGATATTTTAACAAATTCTGTAAATGATAAAGTTGAAACCAACAACATTTTTGAAAACATTGTTCCTCACAGACATCAACAACAGACGTCTCAGCTCTCTGAGGATCAGGAAAGACATAACGTAAATGATCAAAAGATCGTTGTTCAAGATAGCCAATCACTTGATAAAGCGGGTCCTGCCCCACTCACGTCTGTCCCCAATTCAGAACAAGAACCTGCTACTCGCGCTTCTGGCCTTGAGTCTGGCAGGTCAACAATTGAGACGTCGCAAGAAGTAAAGCAAATATTCTCTTCTGCTAAAGAAATGTCAAAAGACATCTCTAGATTCCTGGACCTCACCAATACAGTGAAGCAGATTAGCGTGTTAAACAATCCTGAAGCGTCAAAGAAGATCTTTGCAGAACTTGAATCCATTGCCAAAGATTGGTCACAGCGCCCTGAGTTTATGGATCAAATCGAAGCATCAGAAAACAAAACAGCAATTAAGTTGGCCAATGATTATGCTAAAGAGTTTCAGCCACCACCACAAAGGGTAACGATAGGACAGGCGTTTCAAGAGATGACTGTACAGCAGCATGTAAAACTGGAAGAAGATACGAATAGATTCCTGGACCTCACCAATACAGTGAAGCAGATTAGTGTGTTAAATAATCCTGAAGCGTCAAAGAAGATCTTTGCAGAACTTGAATCCATTGCCAAAGATTGGTCACAGCAACCTGAGTTTATGGATCAAATCGAAGCATCAGAAAACAAAACAGCAATTAAGTTGGCCAATGATTATGCTAAAGAGTTTCAGCCACCACCACAAATGGTAACGATAGGACAGGCGTTTCAAGAGATGACTGTACAGCAGCATGTAAAACTGGAAGAAGATACGAATAGATTCCTGGACCTCACCAATACAGTGAAGCAGATTAGCGTGTTAAACAATCCTGAAGCGTCAAAGAAGATCTTTGCAGAACTTGAATCCATTGCCAAAGATTGGTCACAGCGCCCTGAATTTATAGATCAGATTAGGCAATCAGAGAATAGCAGTGCCATCAGGCTGGCACAAAGTTATGTCAAAGAACATACGAGCATCAAACAACAAATGCAGAGCTACGAACTTGAACGTTAGCTATTATGATTTGACTTTTTTCGTAACTCTGTAGAGTAAAGAAATTAATAAAGTATCTTATAGATGGTTTACTGATACAAGTACAGTATGAATGGTATTTATAATGAAAAAGCTATTCTGATATCTAGTACGGTTAGGGACTACCCTAAAAGAGACAGCTGCATCACGGTCAAAAAACATTTTCAGGTTGTCATTTTATTCTGATAAGATATGAGTCAAGAAACATTCACAATCAATTGAGATTTTAATGCTACTGAGTAAATTCCTGGATCCGAAGAATGATGTGGCGTTTCGCCGTATCTTTGGCTCTGAGCGCAATAAAGACATCCTGATTCACTTCCTCAATGATATTCTGGTGTTTAAGGAAAGACAACCTATTGTTGAGGTCACCTTCCTCAAGACCATTCAAGATCCTGAGATTGCCGCCAAGAAGACCAGCATTGTTGATATTCTTTGTCGTGATGAAGCAGGACACACCTACGTGATCGAGATGCAAGTCGCCAAATCTAAAGGCTTTGAAAAACGCGCCCAGTACTACGCAGCCAAAGCCTATATCTCTCAGATGGATCGAGGGGATAGCAAATACTACAATCTCAAGGAAGTGATCTTCTTGGCAATTGCTGACTTTGTCATGTTTCCAGAGAAGAAAGAGTATAAATCAGATCATGTCATCTTGGACAAGGCAACTCACGAACACGATCTGAAAGACTTCTCCTTTACCTTTCTAGAACTCGGTAAGTTCAACAAGAGTAAAGACGACCTTCAGACCATGATTGAGAAGTGGTCGTACTACTTCAAGCACGCAGACGAGACGTCAGAGAAAGAGCTTCATGAGATCTTTGAGCAAGACACGATCATCCGTAAAGCCTACGAAGAGCTGAATCGCTTTTCTTGGAATGAAGAAGAGTTACAGGCCTACGATCAAGAGATCAAGCGAGAGCGAGACAATGAAGCGGTGATGGATGAGAAGATCTATCAGGCTGAATTGAAAGGTTTAGAAAAAGGAAAAGCAGAAGGTATCCAGGAAGGAATGGAAAAGGGAAAAGAAGAAGGTAAGGCAGAGGGTATCCAGGAAGGAATGGAAAAGGGAAAAGAAGAAGGCGTACAAAAAGCTTCTTATACTATTGCCGTTAATCTCTTGAATCTTGGTCTGACCCTTGACAAAGTTTCCGAGGCCACAGGGCTTCCTGTCCCTGTTTTGGAAGAACTCAAGAAATTAACGAGTACGATCTCTTGAAGATTACTTAACGCCGATTGAATTTAGGTGCTTTGACGTCCTTACCTACCTTTAGGTGGGTAAGGACGTCAGCATATGTCATTGATGATGACAAGGTCGGATCAACCGCTTCTTACAAATTACAGTCATCATTTTTCCACCTCTTACGTCACGAGTTGATACTTCACTTTTGTGGCAGGATAATCGCCAGGGAGGAGTACGTAGGCTTCTAAAGCATTGAGTGACATGATCTTGGTGGCCGGAATGGTCGCCTGGGTTCGGTGCTGAGAAGAAATATTAATGCCGTCTCGTGATCCGACTGAGATGTTCTCAACAGAGGACACAATATCTTGCTCGCCCAAGGTGAGGGACAGATCTTTGGCCGTTTCAGGATCTGGTGATCTGAAGATGACTTTGGTTGAGGAGTTGGACATGAGCGTTTTGGTGATGGCACGCGAATAGATGTCATCAATCTGACTTTTGTTCTGAAACCCTAGTACACAACAAGCGCCGCATTTAGCGCCTTCGCTAATCAGACGTTTCAAAGACTCAATGGCAAAATCCCAGCCCGCCACTTCATCTGAGACCATCCACAGTCGATTTTTAAAGTCCTCACCGGCTCGCTCAAGACCGACCAGTGTAAAGTTAAACAAAGAGGCCAGGAAAGGTGCTAGAATTGGTCTTTCTGTGGGGGATGCTTTTAGAAACAGCCAGGTGTCTTCTTGCTTGCGGTCTTTGATCCATTTGGTAATGGAGAAGGGCTCTTGTGTTGAGGTCAAATATTCATAAGAGGCAAGGCACGTGCCCACCTGCATCCGGATCCCGGCTGCTGTCTTTTCTGCTTCAAGACGCATAATACCGCTCATCGCTGAGTCTTGATAAAACAGTTCTGTGTTCTTTCCCAAAGGCTCCCAACAGCACCACTTTAAGATATCTTTCATGGTGGGAGGTGTGTCTTGCTTTGATAAAATTCTGGCGGTTGTGGCCAATAACAAACGGGCATTGTTATGCCAAGTGGGATCGCCCTTACCTTCAGGAACAACGGACTTTGCCCAAGTATCGTACTCATGATCCTTCAACTCTTCTCCCCATATGGTCCAACTGACAGAGCGCGAATCAAAGGGATTGACGAGGAAGTCACGTTCAGGTCGGTAGTACCTACGGGTCAGTTCCCCTGTTGAATCTAAAATGACAGCACGCCCCCCTTTGGCTCTGACCTGATCCAGTAGATATTTGATACAATTTGTTTTTCCCATACGGGTGGCCCCAATAATGGCAATATGTTGATTCTCACCATCTTTGGGCAAAGGGAGTAGAGGTGCTACATTGTAACAAGACCGTCCCGCAGCTGAGATCAGTTTAGCGACCTTATGTACCGGCAAAACTTCTTTGCCGCTTATGACTTTATCTTGTCTGGCTTTTTGGCTTTTCGTTTTGAATTTCCAAATCATCAGGCCCATGCCCAGGGTCCAGCTACCGAGTCCCCATAATAATACTTGATGGACACGACTGGCTTCTTGCAACACCCAAGGGTTCTTCAGGAAGTTAAAGGTCCGCATATAAATACGTCCCCGGTTTGGCACCCAAAGATCAGTGGTCAGTTGAGACAGCTTTTTGTAAGCAGAGGGGATACCTTTTGTCCCCTTGAGTAGCGTACGCAGGAAGACATCAACATCAATCAGTAAATACTGTTGCAACCAAGGCCACACCATCATCTTGAACTTGCCACCAAGATAAGACAGCAGGTAGAAATCCCAAACCAGCCATAGGCTGACATCTTCAAACAAGCAGCCAAGGCCGATGCCTAAGGCACCACATAGAAGACTGAGGAGCGCCACGATCTTAAAATTCTGATAGCGCATACGCCATCCATGGCTAAAGAGTTGGCCACCTCTTGTGAAAGAATCAGATTGGAAAGGAAGCGTTTGTTTGTCGGTCATGATTAATTTAGGTCTCGCTTTTGTGTTGAGGAAGAATTAAATAATGGCTGACATTAAACGGAAGCTGATCAGCTAAGAGTTCTGTCCAATGAGGTTCTGATAACCATGTGCCATTATCTTTTTCAAAGTTGATCGATTTAAAATGAACATGAGATGTTGTGTGGTCAATTTCAAACCAACGGATATTCATTTTGTCCTTGATGAGTCCGAAGGCTTTTATGAGCATTCTGAGATTTGAACAGATTACTTCTACGTAATTGGCAAGCCCTCGCTTATCCCAATCAGGACAACCTAAAAGTATATTTATGGTGTCTTTTTCTGGCAGAATATCTAAACTAATGACGCGTGTTGGTCTTATTACATTTGGTGTCCATGCTTCTTCACTATTAAGATGAGGAATTTGTAGAAAGAGTTGACGAACAGATTCACCTTCTTTAAGGATATAAGGATTAAGTATCATTTAGCAGCTCCCAAGTTGTGCACGAAGAACAAGCAATTGTTCAGAAAATGTTTGCTCTACTTTGTTTAAAAGATGACAAAGTTCTTGCCAGTGAGAATCCTTCAGATCATAAGAAGCTGAGGTAAAAGTTAGATAGACCCCATCCTTGATCATAAGCATGACATCTGTTCCTTTAATAAACTGACCGTTTGGTTGAGCAGGAAGAGAAGAGGTTTGTAAAAGGGTATTAATTCTTAGAAGTTCATCCAATTCATAGAATGAAAGATTGAGCCGTAAATTCACAGTTTCAAAATTTAAAAATAAAGAAGCATTTGTTTGTAGTTGATCATCTATCATAATCCAAATCTTATAATTTTCTGAGGTTTCAATGAGCATATTTTTCAAATTATGTTGCTTGAGAAAGACACCAAAACTACCAGCATGAATGACAGGATCTGATCCAAAAGCCTTTTCTCTTTTTGCCGCTTTAATGAGTGTTCCAAGATAAGGTTTGATGATGTTTTGAAATGTTTTAGAGTCTTTTAAGATGCTAGGAAAAGGATTTGTTATGCAAGTTAAAAAGTTTACCATTTTTTCAAGATAGTAAGAGACTAAATCGTTTTCTAAGCAAGAGTTATATTGTCTCATCTGCTTGATGATCTTCAAACCCTTATGTTTAATGCTTTGGTAATCTTCTCCTGAATTTCTATTGTAATCCATAGAAAGATCTGTTTTTAAATCCTCTGAAGTTTGAATTCTTTTAAAGATAGCATTGATATCATAATCAATTGTGAAGCACTCGCTTTCAAGAACAAGCTCAAAAAGGTCTGTAAGTTCTTGAGAGGTATTTGAGCTGAAGAGTACTTTTCGCCATAAAAGTGATTTAACGCAACATAGGACAAAATAGATTTCATCTATTGATAGTGTCGCTCCCAATTCGTGTTTTTGCGCGATGAATTGAATATTTTGCTGCGTCATTACATTGATAAGAGAAGTGAGGTCATTTTTTTGAAAATGTTGCAGACCGATGCCTGATAAAATCCGGATCGTATCAGAAAAATTTTTACCCATGTTAAAGAAAAAAGAAACAGATTTAAGTTGTTGACGGAACTCAGGGTCGAGTCGAAAACTGGTAAGCATTTTATCTCCTTTAGTTATTTTTATGTACTTTTTATGATTTACTTATCAAATATTACAAAAAATAAAAATGTAATATAAAATATATAAATGAAACAAGTTGAAAAATCAAGGTAGATCTGTCTTTAAAGGATCAGAAGGCATAGGAAGCACCTCTTCATAAGATGATCTATCATGTGTGGTTTCCATCATTTGTCTCAATTCTCTTAGCTCTCGACCTTGAGCCGAAATTTTTGAATTGCTGCGTGCAAGATCGTAATCCTCTTGAGACAAAGAGCTTTGATTGACAGGCATGATCTCTGTTTGAGAAGAGATTTGAGAATTCACTTGAGCTGTTTGCAAAGGCATATTTTCTGTTCTTTGGGGGGCCATAGCAGGTCCTTTATCTGTTATAACTTCTTGTCTTACAGGCGTTGATGAAGACTGTTGTTGATGACCCAATCCTTGGGTTGAAGCTAAACTTTCTCCTTCAAAAGAAGATTGAGCTCTTGAGCCATTATTCTCTTGTGACCAAGATGACAGTGAGGATGGGGATATATAATCTCTTGTGATGTTGATCTCTTTAGGAAACTGAACATGTCCTGACGAGTATGGTGCATTTGACGGTCCAAAAGATGATTCTGCAGAGGATGCAGATGCCATCATAGGATCTTGGATTGTTTGCCTATTCTCCATCTTAGTTTTTCCATCATTCATATCACGGGCTTGTTGTGAATCCTCAACTCTTAAAGGCGGCGTCGTGAGATGCTGGTTTTGCTCAGCACTTGCTTTCGTAGAATTAAAGAACATAGGCTGCTGATTACCAGAAGAAGGTGTGGTCTCTTTCAAGGTTTCATTCATTCTCGTGCTCAATCCTTCGCCCGCTTTGCTTACATTCTCTCCCATGCGTGTTCTCGATCCTTTGTTTGATTCTTGCTGGTAATGATCTGTTCGCTGTTGCTGTTCTTTTGTCACTTTTTCCTTACCTTGATGTATCTCTTGGTCATTGTGTTTAAATCCTTGGCCTGTGTGTTCTCGGAGATCTCTGACCTTGTCTCCAAGATCTTGTCTGCCTTGATTTCCCAAATCTTGTTTTTCGGATAAATCTTTAACATGACTCACATCATCGCGACTGACGGTATTGGGAACTTGGGATTTGTAGTGCTCAAACCTTTGTTGAATTTGCTGATCGCTCAGGGCATGGTCTGATCTTAGAGAATCAATCAGGGGTTTTTGCTTCTCCGTCATATAAGATGCGGCTTCTTGTTTGTAAGCATCTGAATGATCTGATTGCCATTTTGCCGCAGTCCCTTTGTCGACGTTAAACTTTTGTGCAACATGGGCGAGGACTTCATCCGTTGCCATGGTGGTAATGCCGTAACCTGAGGTTTCAGAAATAGAGGCAGCACGACTATAATTTTCTGACTCAGTCAAACTCGCACTGGCTTGGTCTTGATGGCTTTTGGCTGTATTAAAAGATCCTTGAATGGAATCCATAGCTTGCTTTTGCGCCTGATTCGAATAGTTACCTTGGCGACCAAAGCTATGTTGAAGACCACGACTGAGGCTTTCGTTAAACTGTTGTTGAAGACCAGTGCTTTTGCTCATGTTCATGGCTTGTTGTTCATGATCACTCAATTTAGTATCTGCAGAAGCCCCAAAATTGGCGCCGAAGAATTTTAAAGCACCACTGTTGAGTCCTGCATGAGCCGATAGATTAAAGGCTTTGTCGCTCGATATGCCTGTTGTGGCAGATATCTGTTGGGCAATGTCATAAGCCTTTCTTAAATCTTTATTATCTCCGGCTGTATCTGTGTGACCGAAGGTATCTTGTGTGCCCGATCCTTCGCTCATTTGCTGGGTCAAGTTATACAATTGATTCAGACCATCATTCATACTCTCTGTGGCTGACGTACCATGGGCAAGAGCTGTATGTTTTGCACGCTGAGACGCGTCTGTCAGTGCCGCTGTTGAGTTGTAAGTCTCTGTGACGTTGTTCTTGAGATTGCTCATATTTTCTTGAAAGAACATCTTACCGCCTGTGGAATAAGTTCTGGCCATCTCACCATCAGCATAACTTGAGGCATCACTAATGTTGGGTCCTCTTTGTTGCTGGGCTAGTTGATAGCCGCCCACACTCATGTTGTGATAGCTTTGATTATCAAAGCTGAGATTGCCGTCGGTCATCTCGGCACCCAACTTTGAGGAAAGTCCGTCCACGCTGCGAGTCACGGTGCCAGATAAATTGGCAAGCGCATAGCCACCTCCTGAGATGACGGCCCACGCCATGACCGGGACAATTGCCATAAAGCCTTCGGCGTAACAGTAGGCATCATAGGCCGCATCGGCCAACCCGTTTTGGGTCAGCAAGGACAAACCACCCCCTGTGCTGGTATAAGAGGCTCCTCGATTAGAGGCCATGATCAGGGCCACACTGTTGATGATGGCATAAAACACCGGCCAACTTTCCACCCACAAAATGAGTTTCACCCACATGCCTAGAGTCTTCAGACCCCCTGGCAGCATGGCCATGGGAAAGACAATGGCAAATAAGATGCAAAGGATGGCCAGCATGGTGCTTTGCAAGGAAGGCAACATACTGCCAACCATTTGAGCGGAGACTAAAAAGCCACTGTTTTGCTGCGTCTTCGCCCGCGCAGAGGAGGCGGCAATCAACCCAGGATTGAGCCGCTCCAGACCAAACTCTTGCCGTTTGTCATCAACCGATTCTCGATAGACATTGATCATCATCTCTTGCTCAGCCATTTGATGGGCCGACTTGGTTTGATGCGACAGCATAGCCCAGGCATCCCCAAAATATTTATTGAGACGAACACTGGCCGCGGCTGTGTCCACTTGAGCCGAGCCAAACAGATTTGACGCCAGCTCTGCAAGACCTCTGGGCGTCTCTAAGCTGGTCACTGCCTTGGCGCGCGTGGCACCTTCGCCACAATATAAAAAGCGAGATCCATTTGTTGAATCGCGCCAATAACTGCCGAGCCATTGGTGGGGATTGCTCGAGATAAAGCCTAACAGGTCTTGGCTCTCAAGAGCTGAGGCTTTCTTGCCGCCAATGTTGGTCCAGAGGAAGGGGAGGGTAAAACATTGCTTGACGAAGTCTTTAAGATTTTGGCGCTCCACCGGATCTGTCACGCGTATATCTCGCGCCATGGCCACAAGACGGGCTGCGAACATGGGACCTGTTTTGCCGTAATGATTGGCATCAGCTGTCTGCAAAGAATGCTCTAAGGTATTGGTCAACAGCTTGCTGATGCGACTGGCGGTTGAGGCGACCGCCGCAATGCCAATCGGCACATTGTCAACCTTGCTGTACCGAAAATCAGGATTGACCTCATCGATGATATGAACAGAGGTGGTGGGGATTAACATGAGATTCAAGATGACATAGGTGGGAATAAAATAGTCCCGGGCAAACAGACCGACATTGGCGCCCCACATGGCACTCAAGGCCGCCCATACGGCGCCCACGGTCATGGACAGTTTCATCACACTGTTAAAACCAGAATCACTTTTGAATAAGATCGCCAGCCCATTAAAGACTTTCCAAAGGGCTTCGCCGCCGCCAAAGGTATAAATGACGTAGTCCATGAGATGTCCTTCCTAATTATGACGCGCGGCAAGCGCTTGTTCGTAAGCTTGGATGGTTTGATTGAGCCGCCAGATGGCAGCCCCATCCGCACTCGATGACAAGACCTGCAAACGTCCGCGCATGGCTTGGATGTTCTTCTTAAAATTCTCAATGGTCTTGGATTCCAGCTGAATGCTTTGTAGAGACTCAAGGGCAGAGATGATCTCGGCTGAAACGCGATCAAATTGGTTTAACAGCACAGAGACCGCGATATATTCTGAGGTGTCGTTCATGATAAAAGGCGATCCAACAGCTGCACTGACTTGAATGTAACGGTACACCGGCAAGTTTGCGGCATCATTGAGAAAGGCTTTTTCGACTTCTAAAATATTTTCATTATCCCTATACTTATTCCAGAGGCTTTGAATAAGTCTTGAAGTCCTGGCCTTCATGGTGTCTGTCTCTCCGATCGTGAGTTGTGTAGATTGAGGATTCAAACAACGCTTGGATTCATCACAGGTATAACGGGTGACCTGACCCCCTTTCAGGAAGGCAGAAAGATAATCTTTTTGATCGGCCTTGCCTGCTTTCATCTCAACCAAAAACCGGCCATCTGGCTGTTTGCGAGAGATCAAGGTGCCCACGGTTGTGAGGATAAAATGAGCAAAGTCAGGATCCTCTTTATAGCCTGGGATCTTTTGTAAAACATGCCAGGTCAAGTTATATTCACCTTGTAAAAGATCGGGGGATTGCGTGCGAGCTTGCTCGACCTTTTCAGAGATACGATCCTTGTTTCGGCAATGCTTTCTGGCATCAAACCAATCACCGCCGCCTTGACGCATGGCGTCTTGGCAAATCATTTCACTGGCCGCTGTGTTTTGGGGCCAAAGACCGCCCACAAGGTTTTGACTGGCCTGACAGGAATCCAGCATGGTATTGTTCATGTCTTGCACGTACTTACGAATCTGGGACATGAGATTTTCAAGTTGAGGGGCCATAGTTTTCAAGGCCAATTGAAAGGCATAGGTGGGTACGCCTGTGGCCATGGACCGCATGAGCTGCACCAACTCTTCTGTTTTGATGGCAGAGATGGCGCCAAAGTACATATCGATGCCGCCACACCCCATGTTGGCATTGGGCAAGGAGATATTGATGGGCTGCACCACTTTATTGCGCCCGCGCATCACAACCCCACCCCCTGTGTAATACCCGGCTGCTTGATCTTGAAACCCGCCAGGCGTCGTGACGTTGACATCTCCCCCAAGACTTTCAAACATCTTTTGCAGGGCTGAAGTTTGAAGCGGTGAGGCAACCATATTTAAGAGAAAGCTTAAAAACAAAGCTTTAAAAAGGTAGCTTTTAACGATCATGGAATGTTTTCTCCTCAAGGGCTTTAATTACGGTTGCAAAATTCTCTAACAATTGGGTTGGATTGGCCATGCCCCAGGCAACCGGAATGACTTGACCACTGGGGGGATGGGCTAAAAATAAAGCAGGATAAATACCTTGAGGATTGAGACGGGCGATCATGCCATTGTCTTTCGACACCTCAGGAAACTCTTTTAAAGAGGCGCCGTCTTTGGAGATGGCTTTGATCTCAAAGCCGTAATCTTGGGCAAACTGCTTCACCACAGGCGCAAAGGTGTGGCAATGGGGACAGGTACTCGAGAAGACAAAGAACAGACCTGTGGTCTTGGCAAGGGTGCGAATCTTTTGTCCCAATTGTTGTTCTTCCTTTTGTTTATGCAGGGCCCGTGCCAAAGGATGGGTGGCATCTTGGGGTCGCGCGTGTTGAACTTCGAACAATGACGCTTGCATCCAGGTGTCTTGGAACTGACTTGATCTGTTGAGAATATGACGTTGCAAGGTCATGACCTCTTGAACATGAGCCAAGGTGGGTTGCAAGATCGCGCGTGCGGTTGCTTCTTCTAAGGATTCTTGTATCTTCTTGATTTGATCTTGAGCACTCAGTGGCTTAATTGACGCAGAAGATGACTCATTCTTAGAGGGCGATGCTTTAGGTCGTATCTTAGATGCCAAAGGTTGCGACTTGTACCAAAACCACCCTTGCTCATGGCGGTCATAAAAGGCCCGACTTTGAGAGCTTGAGATCAAGAAGCTTATGATCACCATCAAAAAATTTGATCTACATTTTGCCTTAAAAAGCGGATACATCTTTATCTCCTACCTTTATGTGAGCGTCTCGTTCCTCTGTCAGTTTCTTAAGATGATTGGTGTCGTCCGTTCCGTACTTTGGAATTCTTGAACTTAAATCCTGCTGAAACTCTCGCGACATTTTGCTGACATCTGGGGTCTGAAAACGCTCAAATAGCTCTGTGAACAAACTCGAGAGATCGATCTTTTCAAAGTCTATTCTCGTCAATTCTTCTATGGTGAATCCTCGGCACATGGGTGTTTCTGCACTGCCAAAGCTAAGGCCCAATTGCGTGCGTCCCTGCTCTTGAACCAGGCGGGCGACTTTGCTGTCGAAACAACAGTATCTTGACTTTTTCTGCAAACAGGTCCCTGTAACAGGCTCTTTGAGAGAACAATAGGTGCCTACATAGACGCAAAGATCTTTGGCTCTTAAAGCACTCAGTTCCTTTTCCTTGTCGTCACAATCTGACAGTCCCACCGAGATCCCCCAACCACTTTTCTTTTGGCAGCAGTTCATAAAACCGACACAAGCACGTCTGCATCTGAGGTTCTTGCCCTTAAAGATTGAGAGATGATTAAAATTCTTTTGCATCTCCTTGAAGATCATGAGTTTGGACAGTGACTCCGCCATATCTCGATTGGGTGCATAGCCTTGATCCACACAATCACCATCCAAACACCACGGCACAAGACCTGTAAATTGATCCCGCGTCTCACCCCCTGTTCTTGTCGTGCATTCATACGTCTGCTCGTAGGCCACACAAGTTTGTCCAATCTGATGAGAACAGCGAGAGCCAACTTGAACACAGCCTCTATATTTAAGCTCACCACAGGTGTTGCGGGCCGGATAAGAGCAGTTATAAGTTTGCCGCTCTTGCCAACAGTCTTTCGTGACAGCCACACCATTGATGATTCGAGTCGCAGGACCTGAGACACAGATCTTCTCACCCCGGTCGCAAAATCCTTGATCGACCTGTTGTTCCATGAGATCACACGTTGAGATCCAGGCTTCTGTGATCACAGGCGGCACAGGCTTTTCTAGATCAATTTGAGCGCGATTGAACAAGTAAAAGTTCTGTCCTTTGTAAGACTTATGTCCAAATCCCGGCAGCACGGTGACTTGCTTGATTCTTAAATTATCAACAGCTTCCTCAAACTTAACTTGCTGTTCGACTCTTTGAGTTGGCACTTGACGACCAAACCAATTCATAAAATTTGAGGCTTGATGTCTTGCATCAACTCTACCCGTGACCCCAAACAACTCACTTAAGAATTGACCGTCACGTGCTGGATTTGGCACATACGTGTAATGACGCCCATAAGAGGCATTGCCACCTTTGTTATGGCCACCAAAATCTAGAGAACCATTGCGTCCTGGTCCCATTTGAAAATGACGATGCCAAAAAGCTTTATGGCTCTCCCACAAACTGACCAAGTTGAATTGGTATGTATAGGGAATAGAAGGTTGCAGCGTCACTGTGACATTCAAGTCTCTAATGCAGGCCATCTCATAAGGTAGACCCGGTTCTTCACAGGTATGTCGCGTCTTTTCTTCAACCACAGGGGTTGTCCGTTGAGAGGTAATAGCTTGCAAGGTCTCTAAAGGATTGTTGGCGATTTGATCAGATTCGGTAAACAGAGGATCTGTTTTAGAATCAATGTGAAAGGACAGGCGCTCGCGCTGACTTTGAAGGATAGTCTCATAGCTTTTGTGGCCAGCATTTAACTTTTGCTCTGCCGCAGAGTTGATGGAATCAGGCGACAGGGTAGTCTCTGGAAGTTGAGTGCCTTGGAAACCAGGAATGGTGGCATGATCTGGCAGCCCTGTTTGCTGTTGCTCAGAGGCCAGCCCTTTGCCTTGGTCGTAATAGGTTTGCTCAGAGGCGAAAAGACCCAAGCTGCACATCATGACGGCTAAGACCCCCCTTTTAATCATATTGCTTGTCCTCGCGTTAAATAACGAACAAGACGTGTGCGGTAGATCTGTTGATGATGATGGTTTGAAGAATGATACAAAAGGGCTGCTTTCATCCAGGATCCTGTAGATCCACGATGAGACTTGAGCAATCGGGCGGCATATCTCAGGCAAGTGCTCGGCGATAACAGATCTTTAGCCGATTTAAAGTTCTTGCCATGCCAGTGCCAATTGATCTGGGCACATCCGATATCAACTGAGGTATGACCTTGCTCAAGAACTTTCTCCAAATGAGTTTCAGCTGACACGCGGCTTTTAAATATATACGGTTTACCTGCAACATTGAGCGACCAAGGTTGAAAGCCACTTTCCACATACGCAATGCTCTTCAGCAGCTTTAAGGGAATTCCTTCTTCACGCGCGATCTTGATGATCAGAGATTCAAGAACCTGAGAGGATGCAGTTAAGCTTGTTGTTGAAAGTGTAACAACAAACAGAAGCTGTCGGATCATGACAACTCTCCCAAAGTTTTAAACTTATCGTGAGCTGCAAGCAGAGAGATATTGCCGGTGATGCGGTCGTGACCTTCCTTGATCGCGCCGTCCGCATTTGTCCTGCAGCGAATAAAGGTCGGCACGCGCGTGACCTCAAACAAGTCAAACAAGGGAGGGTCAATGTCGATTGCAATACCTATTGCTTGAATCCTGGCACTCGTCTGCCCAAAAGAGTTATTCACAAGACCTTGAATCACGAGACGCGCACCCACTTGTTCTGCCTCATGAGCCAATTGTTTAAGGGAGGCTTCCGGCATACCGAGTGAGACAAAGACAATGAGATCTTGCGTTGCAACTGGTGTTATTGTGGAGGTCTTTTTTGAATTTTTTGGCTGTGGCTGTTGACCCAACGTTTCAAAAGATTGAGACCGGCAACTCTGGCAGCTGCTCTTGGAACTGGCAGATGGCTGAGGGACACCTAACCCAAAGAAAGACTCTTGAGACTTTACGGGACCTGGATTATCGAGATAATCTTGGGCTTCAGGCAAAGCGGCCTTCAAAGAATCTTGAGCGTCTCCCAAAATCTTTCGGGCATCCTCACCATATGGATCCTTGGCCTTGTTGATCTCTTCTTGCTCACCCGCAAAAAGACAAGAGCTTGACCCTAAGAAAACAGCAAATCTTTTGATGCCATAATTTCTTAAGCAAAAAGATAAATTGATCATGATATTGTTCCTTACTTTGCTTCCTTTGGTGCCTTTTTAGCCAGATCCAGGGCATAACTTATGAGCCCCTTTTTGATCAAATCAGAAAGCGTATTTTTCTCTTCTTGCGTCAAGTAAGGTTGGATCGAAAGTAACATCTGTCCCAACTGTCGTTTATCTTCGCTTGTGTATTCTTTCGAAAGATCAAGACCTGGTGCTGGGGTGTTCTCTGCCCTGCCAGAGGTTATCAAGGCGATGATGCTGAATGTTATGAGCAACTTTTTAATCATTGGTTTGTCCTTTGTTATTCTTAAAAATTTTAAATGACTCATTCTGTTTTTCCTTTCAATTTAAAATAGGCAACAGTCGCGTTTGCGCCAAACGAGGTAGCCAAAATCAGATCCTTTGTAAGGATATTCACGGCCCACACCCCAGGTCAATTCTGTGTGACCGAGCGCATAACAGGATTTGGTTTGTGGAATGGGATAGGTCATTTGTGTGCGATAGGCGCTTTTGGGAATAAAGGGCATATAGTACTTGCCGCACAAACCGCGTTTGCCGACATAGCCCCACAGCACCCCTGCTCGATGTAGGCGAGCGATCGTGCGTTGTACGATCAAAAGACTGGCCTGAACGCCGCCTGTGTGATCCGCCACAGTGCCGCTAAAAGGATAGAGACTACCCTGACAACCACCACACCAAAATAGCGCGTCTATTGGCAGGTGCGTACTCGCCGCCGTGCAATCTGCGGCACAGGCCGCTTGCGCGATCACACTGCCAAACAAGGCCGCTTCAGGATTTAAAATGGCATTCTTTTCATCATCGCTCCAAAGAGGATCTAACTCCGTGATATACGCAATGTCGATTGCTGATTTTTCGAGGCAGACAAAGTCCACCAGAACTTCCAACCAATAAATGATGGGATAGGTATACCAATGCACCTGGTAGAAACTATGCATGGTCACCGTATCCAAGTCTTGATTCACATCGCCCCGTCCCCGGGTTCCTGTTTTGATGCCTTGCAAGCCGCCCATGTTGACAAAGCAAAAAGGTGTACGGGTAACATCGACGAGCCGTGCCGGTTCCCAAAAAGAAATGGGAATGCCCACACGTGGAAAAGGATCTTTGCAATGGCAAATAGGCGCATGAGGACTTTTAGGATCAGGCCCCCCTTTGACCACGGTGACCCCTGCAATCTTGAGCGGAAATAAACATTTCCAGCAGATGTCCGTCACAGGATTGACAAAGCGTCCCACACACTTGGCCTGAAGAGGTTGATGAAGACACAAGAGGAGAAAAAGAAATCGAATCAAGGAGATCATACCACCTGACCTCTCGCCTTTAAGATTAAATTCTGCCAAAATCGTGGCTTTACAAAGAAAGAACAGAAAAAGATGTTACCAGTCGAGTCTATGGTTAAAAACGCGCCAGAATATTTTCTTTGCAAGATCGTTGATAATATTGAATATTTTTGGCCTATTGTGATAACAAGCGTCATCTTAATTATTTTATATTTTTTAAATATAAAATAACTATAGTCGCTGCTTACGCTACAAAATTTGGACCGCCAACTCATGATGATTTCTCCTCTTGTCCAAACGTTTTGGGACAACGACAGACATAAAACTCAATGAGACCCCAAGCAATAAAGAGGAATTGCCAAGCAACTTGATTCAGAGGTGAGTAAGAGGAATGACTAACGATGTTGATCATGTCACTCACGCACATGCAGACATAGCCAATGAAGACCAAGATCAGGCTCAAAAATACTTCCCAAACATGGGCGTAGTGTTTTAATAACTTTTTAAAAGAAGGTACCACGGCGATCGAGGTTACAAACGAGGCAACCACGATCGTCATGAAATCAGATTGACCTTGGCAAAGAGACAAAAAGATATATCCAACAGCAACACAGAACAACAAACGGCCTAGGTGAAGACAGGTGAATTTGAAAGCATCTTTTTTAATCAAATCCACCAATCGTTCTGTCCATTGAATCCTGTTCATGATGATTTCTCCTTTTGAGTCTCTATTTTAAGACGATGACAGACATAAAATTCCATGAGACCCCAAGCACCGTAGAAAAGGCCAGCAGCCACATGGTTTAGATTTAGCCAGCCAGCCTTTTCTTCATGATGAAGAACGCCACTTAAGCAAGAGCAGAGGTACGCCAAGGACATCAAAACAAGTGCGTAGTACATACGGTCCACACAAGCGTTGCGCTTGACGAGAATGCAAATAGAAGGATAAGCTGCGACAGCAGCGGCTGATCCCATCAGCAATGGCTTTAAAGGAAGATAAAGATCTGAAAGAAGACTCGCGACCAAGCCATACAAAATAAAACGACCCATATGTAACAGCATGAACTCTGTAAAGTGTTTGGGAGTTAAGATCATGATTTTATTCCTTTGCTCATAAGTTCTTGCACCAACAACTGCTTATCTTGCTGAGTGATGCGACACGGCACTTGGGTGATGCCAAACTTACGCACCAGCATGCTGCCTTGATCAAAATAGATAGATCTCCCGAGCTGTTCTTCCAACTCCAACGGTTTGCCTTTTACCAACACCCATTTGGCATTGGCGTCTTGGCCCTGAGCCCAAGCGACTTGCGCAGGATCATCACCATCTAAAAACAATAAAGGCACGCCCCAAGAAACAGTGTCTAAAGGATTGACGACAGTTCCTTTAGCAACAATGATCTTGCCTTGATGATCTTTAATATCGTCCTGCACTTTCAAACTGGGATCATAAAGCCATGTTCGAGGTGTCGTGGTCGGCTTAATTCCTTGGGCGGCAGGCGGATTTTGAATCTTGTGAGTGGCTTTTCGGGCCAGTTCTTGCTGGTGTTTGAAGGTCCCGCCGTTTTGCTCCAGGGTTTGTAATTTGCGCTGAATGACGCTTAGCAGATTTTCTTCTTGGATAGAGAAAGTCTCTCCATAAGAGCCAAGGTCTTTGGCATGAGTTGGTAAAGCCATAAATAAAAAAGAAAAGACATGTAAAATATTCTTTTTGTTATACATGTTATACGTGCTATAATAACTTATGATATGGAGAAATTGACATGACCACTGCTGTAAGATTGCCAGAAGCTTTAGAAAAGAGATTAGAGGCTTTTGCTGCCAAGACACATCGCTCCAAAAGTTATTATTTAAGACGTGCTTTGGAAGAATTTTTAGAAGATCAAGAAGACTATCTCCTTGCGGTCTCCGCTTGGGAAGACTTTCAAAAAAATGGCAAAAAAGGAATTTCTTTAGAAGAGATTGAGAAAAAAATGGGCCTTGATAGTGTCTGAGGCTCACTGGCAAATTATTTTTGATCCCAAAGCTGAAAAAGAATTTTTTAAACTCGATGTTTCTATTCAGCGACAAATTCAACAGTTCTTGCGAAAAAATATTGTTCCTTCTTCGAATCCACGACAATTTGGCAAAGCTTTGAAGGGAGATCTGGCTTCTTTTTGGCGCTATCGTGTCGGCGATTATCGTTTGTTGTGCACTTTTGAAGATAACAATTGTCTGATTTTTGTGATTCAAATTGGACATCGACGAGAGATTTATCATTAAATTGTTCATACGACCCGACTTTCTAAATTTCCAATGACATCCTCAATGGCTTGTTCCACACTCATGCCTTGATTGATACGCAGTTGAAGGGCGCGGTATTCATCGGCGTTGCTGGAATAGAGAAGTCGGCTGAAAGGATCAAGCCTGAGACGGCCCACAATACCGTGAATGCCTTTGCCAAACAGCGCGAGTTCAGAATAGTGAGGCGGCAGTGGTTTGAGAGATTTAAGCAAGCTTTCCTTGTAATCGCTATCCACCAGGTTTTGCAGGGCTTTGATATTCTTCATCTCTTGAATCGCGCCATCATCTTGGGCCAAGATGCACTTCCATTCAGAACATTCCCAAGCAACTGTGGCACCCGGTGATTCTTCTCGAAAATAGTCCTTGGTCGATTGGGTGGCGAGGATCAATGAGCCTTTGTATTTCCGCACGGTACGCGCGGCTTGTTCAATGAAGTTCCCGGTCTTCTTGCCTTTAAGCAGCTCCCAGGCTTCATCGATCATGATGATGAAAGGTTTAGAGCGATCAGACCGGGCAATGATTTGATTGACTTGGATAATCAACATCTGAATGATCACGGGCAATAGCTTATCGTGATTGCGCAAATCGTCTGTTTCAATCACCACCAATTGCTGACTCAAATCCACATTGGCGGCAGGGTTAAAGAAACAGCCATAATCGCCCTCTTGGGTAAACTGATGCAAAAGGTGTCCCACTTCTCGCGCTTCTTTGTCTTCTTGTTGTGACATCATCTGCGCCAGGCGATCAATGTTGGCACCACGACCAAATTCGCTCCAAACCGCTTTGATGGCTTTAGCAATGTGATTGTCTTGAGCGTCCGTCGTGCCTTTGTAAGGCGAGGCCATCATCTGAACAATAGGATTCAAAAGTGCCAACATTTCTTTGCGCTCTTCTTCGTCTGAGGGACTGGTGCCTGTGGGGATATGAGTAAAAGGATTAAGGGAAAGTGGAGCTCTTATGTTAAATTCAATGTGTTGACCGCCCAACAAATGACAGGTGTTTTTAAAAGACCGTCCCTTATCAAGCACAATCACCTTGCCACCCACACTCAAGACATTGGTCATGAGTTCGTTCATGAGCACCGATTTACCAGATCCCATACTGCCTGCAATGCAAACATTATAGTTGTGAGAGGTGGTCATGTCCTCACTTTGAACCAAGGCTTTGCCAAAAGGAGACCAGAAGAAGGGCTGTCCCCGACGTCCCACCAAGATCATGCCGGGGGTGGATTGTCCTTTCCATTCGCCCAAGATCGGCAACATGTTTTGAGATTCTCGGGTGATGGTCCGACGCGCTTTGCCCAAGGTCTCTAAATCCTTGGCACAGCCGTAGACATCACGGGTGAGACCCAACCGACTCACTTGCTTTTTCTCGCCCAAGGTCCACATCATGGGCAGGCTCGAGAGCAACACCCCCAAGTGATCGTATAAAGCAGGGGTGAATTCCCAGCCCAAACCTGTCCAGATGCGGCGTAAACTTTGCTCCACTTGTGACTTTTGTTCTGGCCTACAAAAGGTGGTAAGACTTAAGGAAGACAAGATGCAACGCTCTCCCAATTGAAGCTGTTCAACGGCTTCCACCGTTTCTTGATGCCGCTCTTGAAGACCCGGAATCCACTTGGTCATGCGACTTTTAATGCTGTTTTCTAAGGATTCACGGCGGGCATTGGTCTTGGCCCGCTTGGCACTTTGATGGGGTTCGACAAATAAGCCATAATGTAACAGGTAAGGACAAGGAATGGCGTGATGAGGATTTAAAACATTGCCCAAGAACTTGTCCATATGCGGCAGCCCCCACATCTTGGGCATTTTGCGCGGCACATAGGACGTCGAAAGACACGCGCCCGATCTTAAACTCACACCTTCCGGCTCCACCTTCCAACTCCCGGCCATATCTAAAATTTGATGGGAGAGTGATTCCCATTCGTTCCAGTCGATATTGGGAGATCTGGTACTTTCTTGAACATTGAGAATGTCACTGACCTGATTTAAGAGACCTTTGGCGTCCATGACTTGACTGGGCATGCCAATCATTTGTAAGGCCCCTTGGAGACTACGTCGTGTCTCTTTAAGTTGCTCAAGATCCGCTATCGATTTTTTGATCCCCGGGACCGTATAAGAGATGATGACCTTAAAATCACGTACCAAATGTCCCAAAGGATCTGAAAAGGCTTTGTCTTCTAAATACTGAATACGACGTTCGGCGAGCTTGCGATAGATATCACCTTGCTTATAGGCGAGCCAATGTTCAAAAAAAGGATCGATTTGAGGACTGGCCCAGAGCATGAATTGAAGACTTGTACCTTCGGTCAAATGATATTCTTGCCGAAAGAAGTCGGCCATTTGACCTTGATCTTTCAGACTGGCGCCCACCAAAGGATCGGCTTGTAGAACAAAGCCTGTGGCATTACGATTGAAGAACAATTTGGACTCGGGATCATAGCCCTCATAGGGCAACAAAGTTCTGAGTCTTGGAATCTTCAACCAAGTCTCAAGCGGCGGTTTTGAAGATGACGCTTGAGGGCCTTGTTCCCCAAACCATCCGGCCACATGTTCAAACACACTCATCTTAGTGTCCTTTACCAGATGACGATACTACGTCGTCACGCCAATGAATCTTCTGGCATCCGGGGCAGTTGCTCTTTGCCATGGACTCAAAAGGCAAGGTACCATCATCAATCTTTTGATTGACCTCACTCAAAGAGGCACACTTGAGACCTTGTCCTATGGGACAGTCAAACTGATTGCTGTAACTGCCACAGGCTGTCAGCATCAAACAAGCAAGAATGCTTAAATTAGAAACTTTCATGTGTCTGCTCCTTGGGTTTTTGTTTTTGATCGATCAGCGTTAAAGAGGGCGCTGCCACTTCCGGTCGAATATCCACGCCTGTTTTAAACACCACGTCCACAACCCGTCCTGAGGCAATCAAGATCACAGGTTGCATTTGCTCAGCCCGTTTGATCGAGAATTCAGCCAGTTTATCAAGGGCATTGCTGGCTCCCGTACTGGCAGCCCCTGAGAGGGCCCGTCCCCCTGACAAGGCATTGGTTTGGCCGAAGGGCGAGACCGGATAGACACTTGAGGTTGACTCTGACTTTAGAAATTGACCCAGACCTGATAGCATCCCCGCAATCATGGTGTCTCTGACCGCATCACCTGATCGGTCGACGACCTCACCGCGCATGCCGGGACGGCCATCTTCGCCAATGATCCACCCTTCTACCTTTTTCTCAACGGTTGTGCCATTTTGTTCTACCCACGCCATAGTCTCCAAGCGACACATCACTCGCTCGGCCGATAGATCGCCATAGCACGCCCCAATGAGAACATTTTGATTGAGAGTGCCTTTAAAGCCTCGAGGCAGGTGACCTTCATCGACCAGACGCATGACAATAGGTTGAGGTTGAGAAGAGGTCTCCAAAGCTGTGGAGGCCACCACCCCTGAGGTCAATACGGCCCGCGCATAAGATCCAGCTGGGACGTAATTATCGATATTTTTGAGTATATGACGATCCTCATCCGATAAGCTCAATTGCAGAAACTTAGACGAAGCCGAGGTGCCAAACAGTTTGTCATCTTCACTGTTTTGAGAGATCGACGTCTTTGCCAAATTCTTGTGAGATCTATCCGAGGACAAAGGATCGCCCACAGGGGGCATTAAGCTTTGAGATTCCATCTTCGGAAGATCGTCTTTAAACGGCGCATCCTCCAAAAGGGGTGGTGCGAAGGATTGAGAGCCTGATGAATCTAATTTACCCTGCCCTACGGCTGAAGAGCCTTGCAAAATCTTTTCCATTATCTCCATCTTTTTGGCCAGCAATTGATTCTCTTCTCGCACCGCCTTGGCCTCAGATTTAGCCTCTTCCGCTTCCTTCTGGATGCGACCCGCCCAAACATCTTGCGGGTTAATCGCATCCAAAGGTGTCGTTATGGCAACCGGCTCTTTGTTGGGAGGGGTCTTGGGATCAACAGAAGGGGCCGCTCCCCCTTGCACAAAGTAATAGACCAACAAGCCAACACCCACCACGCTCCCCAGCAACAAATGTTGCTTGAGGCGCATCTGTTTGGGATCACGGGTCGAGGCGGTCACCTTATTGAAGAGAGACTTTAACACTACCTCAACCCCCCCAAGATTTGAGGTACTCAAGGTAGTAAGTCAATCCAACGCCAATACCAATGGACGAGATAAACACCATCCAAGAGTTCTTAAAAAGACCAATCACCGCTGAACAAATCGTGCCCACAATAAGACCCGTTTTAGCAATTCCACCGGAGGCAAGGGTCGTGACCTTATCAAGCTGTGCTGTCATGGCCACCTCTGTGGCCAGGCTGTCGTGAGCAAGCACAATAAAGAGTGCCAAAGCACTAACCGTGGTCATCAAAAGGAGTTGAGGTGCTTTGGAACTCAAGAGTCGCTTTTGAGATTCATTCACGAATGTTGATGTTCGTTGAGAAGACAATTGCTTGATCTGAAGATCTGCAATTTTTGAAGATAGTTTAGAAAGTGAGGTCCGAATCATTGATGTTATCCTTTGTGATTTTGAGTTAATGAAAGAGGTTTTGAGGAAGATGATATGGACATCCCTTGACGCAAGATCGCTAGGCGAACTTGTCCTCCTGGGGTCAAAGAAGGCTGATCAAACACAACGGCAAGATCTAGTGGCCCCAGAAACAAAACTGGGGTCAGAAAGATCTCGCGTGAGCTGCTGTTGTTGAGGGCGTAGACATCGATACAAGCAGAGGAACTTCGATAGGCTTCAACATGTGTTTTTTGAACATCATTTGATTCTTCAGAAACATTCTCAACAACAATTTTAGAAAAGTTAGGCGGCGTCAAACCTTGTAGAGCCGCCATGAGCGCTGACTCCAGTCGCTTTTTGTTGTGTTGTTGCTCAACCTCAACCCGCTTGTCGGGGACCGCAATCGTCAAAATCACCGGCCCACTGCCGTGTGATCCTGGCATCACTTTAAGATCTTGCACCTTCCCTTTTTGGGTCATCACCGTGAGATAGAACGGCTGGGTCAAGACATCAGGCGCGATGAAGACATGACCTGCTTTATGTAATTGAAGACTGTCTTGTACTAAGTGACCGCCAATCATTTGAGGGTAAACGAAGATATCTTGGATAACATCTTCTTGCACCGACAACCGGGTGAGGCTGTGTTGCGGGACCTTGATCTCCAGGGTCTTTTGATCGTTGAGATGAACTGCGGCCTGGAGAGGCATGATAGAAAGCAACGCTATGATGGCTTTATTAATTTTGCGCATTAGGGTCCTCATAGTTAAAATCTTGCACCAAAATCACGCCTTGGGGTCCCTTACGGTAGGTCAGCACCACGGTTCTTTTTTGAATCACCGGACTTTTATCACCGCCAAAGAAGGTGTGGAAGTCTCCCGTCACCCACAACTGACGACTGTCCTTTTTATGCTGGTACTCCCGAGGATAGAAGGCGGTTGAGATGTTCTCGGCTTTTAGTTTTTGAGCTTGGGCTTTCAGCTTTTTCTCAATCCCTGAGCTGCTTTCAACAACAAGTAAAAATTCGTGCACCCGTTGATCAGCGGTCTTGGGATTGACCGTGAGCAAACGAGAGGTCAAAGTGTCAGCCCAATCAATCAGGTAAGGATCTGAAAAGGTGGTGCGGCTTAGGGGCAACCTTTTGTGGGTTTCTGGCCAAGGAATCAAAATCCAAGTCTCGTCATGAGAGATCACTTTGTAGGTGAGACCTATGTTGGTCAGCAACAAGATGCCACTCACCACATAGGCAAAATTGCGTTGCTTGAGCACCTCAGAAAATGTGTTTTGGATGTTCTTCAAGTTCATGATAGCCAAAACCTTTTCCAAGAAGCCGGCCATGAAGGAGACCTGCCCGCCATGATGCCAAAATGCCAATGTAAAAAGGATCCTAAGGAAAAGCCTGAGGTCATCTTCTTAAACTTCTTCACCACATAAACACCCCCCACACCCCCTACAAAGAGGAGCGTTTTGAAGGCCAGAGAATCAATTGCGAGACTTCCAATCACGCCCACAATGCCCAGAGCCAATTCATCAAGAGTCATGCCGATGATGATGAGAGGCTCAGACAGATACTGATAAATACGATGCTCTTTAGGATTCATCACATCCGTCCTTTCTGTGCGGCATCGCCCCAAAAGTGCGGACACTCTTGGCCATGACGACCAGTGCCTGTAAGGAAGAATTGACCAGACGGCAGGATGAAATCTAGCGGCGCCTGGCAAGAAGTTTCAGGACAGTAAAACCTTAAGTGTTCTGCTTTAGATAAGGGATTTGCTTCTTGCAACAAGGCCTTGAGTTGAGGCGCCGTGATCACTTGCCTGAAAGGCTCACAATACGCTTGAAGATGTGTGGTCATGATTTGCCTCCTGAAAGGAAGTAAACCAGACTTAAATACGGCACAAAGTTTGTGTGCGCGAAGTTTTTATGATAATGGTGCATTGTTCTTCGGATAAGAACACGACCCCTTTTCCGTTTGGCGACTTATAAGGGGTCAGGCTTCTTTCTCTCTCCTTTCTATTCTTGTTGTTCTAAAAGTTTGATCCGACGGCTCAGATACCAAACCGCTTTACGCAAGTCTTTGACCTCATCATGCTTACGCCCTGCTCGTGCGATATACTTCAGCGCACAAGCCAAATGATGGTTGAGGTCCCAGTTCTCAATTGCCTCAATAGGTTGAATGGTGCGTCCTTCGACATAATGAGCAGGTGATTCGATCTCTTGATCCTTTCGCACAGAAGCAAAATTAACTGCTTGATCAAGATCAAGTTGTTGCTGAAGGACAGCCTGTGAACCTTGAGTCATTACCTGCTCTTGCTCAATCTGAGATTCTTGTTTAATCGCTTTCTCTCCTTCAACTTGAGACCAGAGCTCCATGTGTTGATGATCCTCATGATCTGCTTGTGTTTGCTGCACCAAATGCAAGGCAGACGCTGAGGTTGGTTTGAGTGCGGTCATGACGGTGTCCTTTCTAAGTCAACGTCACAAGATAACTCACGATCTTTGCTGGCGTCTAGAGAACGCAACACTGCCTCTGAAGATCGAAAGTTGGATTGTGTCAGTTGCCTGGTCAACTCTTTCACCATGCTCAACATGGGTTGTTGGAAGACGGGTGTGGCTTCGGCATTTCCTTGAGGCGGTCCTTGATTGATCTGGCGATCTGCAGGCATTGCAGTGTCCTTACCCACCGCTAAATCCAACTTTGGATGATCTGGCAACAGCTCTTTGACCAAGGATTCAAGGATGTTGAGGTAGTTGGTCTTTACATAATCACACTTGAACCTGGTGGCAAACAACAACACAACCCGACCTTCAGCTTGATATTGAAGCTGCATGTCTTGGAACCAACTGTTGTAGGTGTTGGGGCCAAGTTGCAGGGAAAGCTTCTGGGCCAAAGCCTGATGCTGCGGGTCAGACAAGGCCTCAACATGAGTCTGAGCTTGACTCAGGCTGTGGTCCAAGGATGGTGAGCTAGTCTGACCGGAATCTGCATCTTGGTAATTGCCTTCCAAGATTTTAAACAGGTTGACCTCTTCCACACACCAATCCAAGCTGGCACGCCATCCCCGTGGTCCCTTGCCTTGCAAAAATGAGCTGGCACGGACACGCTCACAGAACTGCTGCCACTGGTTCAGATCGTTGTTGAAATGGCTAAAGAGGATCATCGACAACTTGGTTTCTCGAAAGGCGTTTCGTTGCACAGGCACTGAAGCCTCAAAGGTCTTATTCCAAACCTCTAACGTTTGCTCTACCACACGCGCGCGCTCTGAGAGAGTCTCTGTTGTAGTTTCTGAAGGTAATCTCTGTTCCTTATAATGATCAGAACAACTTGACCTGTCCGATGGGGTCAGCTTGACCTGCCCGATCGGGTCATTTTGACCCGATCGATCGTGCACAATTGCATAATCGGTTATGTCAACTTGACCCGATCGATCGTTTTTATCCTCAAGCTGTTGTAAAGTCTCATAATTAATCGAATACCACTTGCGATGATCAAACTTGTCTTCATTAAGTTTGCGGCTTAGGATTAAATTCATTTTTTCTAAACAATGAATGGCTCGTTTAATGGTTTCCTTAGACCAAAAAGGAAATTGTTTCTGCCATTGTTCGTAGCTGTTGTAGACCCAATGCAATCCTTCATGAATGTTTTTGTTATGATCTGGGTTAAGCCAATAATGCAGTTGTTGTAAGATAATGGCTTCATTAAGACCTATCTTAACAGCCAAAGACGGCAGCAATTGTAGAGGTGATTCATGGATTAGAAGACGACTCATCAGATCTCTCCCCTGCGCCTGAAGGCATCATAGGTTGACTGGGTTAACGACATCACGCCTACGGCCACAGATATATCTTTGTCGTCTTCAATCATCTCTGTGCCAAAAGTAAAGCCACCAAAGAATTCTAACTCATCATGAGTGATGCGTTCGTTTTGAAGGCTTAACACCAATTGATGATTTGATCTGTTGGCCAATTGCCATACATGCTCAAACAGACCTTGATAGAATTGCACCATGATTCTGCTAATGCGCTCAGGTTGCTTTTGAAGGGGGTGATTATCATTTATATGAAAGAACACGTTCCTTAACACCCACGTGCCTTGAGGGATGACCTGGGAGTTAATCTCAAGATCATGAGGCAAAGCCATGATGGCGGCTAGAGGTGGACCCGAAAGATTGTACAGGTCAGCAGCTTTTTTAAGGATAAATTCACAGTTATTTTAAGCTGCTAATTGCTGCGTCCTTTTAACGCTTT
>JBPBPI010000115.1:0-3909 GCA_050954885.1 Janthinobacterium lividum
GAAGCTTTGTTGGACGTCCTATTAATCGCTTCCGTTTCGAAACTGATGTTTTTTTTGGATGCTATACTGAGTGGTAAGTCGAGGCAATACATTGTTATTTCCAGTCCTTCAGGTCTGATGGCTGAAACCAGCTTTGGCTTGGCTTTGCTGAATCTCCCATACATTAAACAATGCGTTTGGCGTTGTGCTGCGTCTCGGAGCTATCCATGCTTGTGTCAGCACTCGGATCTTCCAAGCCAAACCCAAATCCCACCTTATATTGAGAAGATGAGTCGAGAATAGCCATATCGATTCCATTCTTTCACGGGCCAATTCTTATCAGTATACTTCCAAGCAATCAATGTTAAAGCAGTGTCTCAAGAGTTATATAATATGTGCATAATGCCGTTAGCGTCCTATTCCGTTACAGAGACTAGGTAGGCACCCTCAATACTTGCAGTCATACCTCGTTAGATTTAATAGAGTCCCTCTATTATAGTCTCTCGCGCCATTCGTCTGGAATATACTTAGTTATCTATATTAGAGCTCGACGAAGATTACTTATAGGGCCTAATTCTATAATAGTTCGATCGCCTAGCTATATAGTATATATCGGTATTAAACTATTACGAAGAGCGGCGATCGTACGTCGCGGACTAATTAACCGAGTTAGAGAGGTCGAAGATAGCCTGACAATAGGAGTATTTGATATGAGGGCTCATATCAATTTCCGGGCTTCGCTCATTGGTTGAAATAGTGCGGGGTAAGCTTCGTCCAAACCCTTATATCAATTTTTTTGCAACCCTCATATCAATTTTATATATTCATCGTATAGACTTGAAATTTATAAATATCATGGATAAGTGCATTTTCTTGCTAAGAATAAAGAAGCAACCCCGTACGAGTAGTATAGCATATATTATCATAGGTTGAAAAGTAGGTAAATTAGAAGCCAAAGCTTAGGGTTAGATTATATAATTAAATCCCGGGGAGATTATAAAGCTCGAGTACGAAGCCTTCTAGCCCTAAAGAACTTCTATCTTCTTACCCCGCAATTATAAACCTTACTAATCAGCTAGAATACCGGCTAGATTAGAATTGTTTCCTCTATAAGCTATACGGGTATAGCGTACGAATAGATCAAATCCGTACCCACTAGAAAAAGAGATATATCCTAGATTCTAAGTTACTTCGTACGATTGAATAGTTTTACGATAAAGCCTAGGTAAATAATTAGACAACCCTCGTCTAAATCCCGTCGGAGTTTGACCCTATAGATCCAATTTTATTACTATATCACGGCGCTTTCTAATGCTAACTTGATAGTACGAACTATAACTATGTCTACCGGTTTAAGCGTAATATGCGATAGTACTATCGTACGAGACACCACTATATAGAATTCGGAAAGCCTAGTAGACTATTAGATATTACCCAATATCTCTAAGCATAAGGTACGTATAAATAGCTATGGAAAAATGTATTATATTAGAGAATATTCCCTTCTAGGTATGATTTACAATTTATCGCCGTACGAGGCTAGTAAGAGGAGACTCTCTAGGCGGAGTAGGGGCCCCCTTTGCATTCCCTTCTCTAAAACCACGAGGCGGTATTGAAAATATAGTAGGATACGATAACCTCTTTATACGAGCGCGACGACGACCCTTAGCTACGGCGTATAGGCTCATAGGAATTTCTAAAGGGTGCTTTAAGAATATCAATCCTTAAATATCTTTAAGATCTATAATGTTAAGATATATCTCCTCCGTACGAGTGTTATATCTAGAATGCTACTAAAAGTCTAATTATTAAGGCAGAGAAGATCCTTCTTCGTATAAGCTATTTCGCTCGTATAGCTATCGTATAAGTAGAGGACAATAACCATATCTAGTAGCCACTTATTCCTTATCAAGATTAAGAACAACTTTAGAGAGGAATACATATATAGTAAAAGATGATTATCTTCCTCGTACGACAATATTCGAAAAAGTTAGAAGTTTCTCTTATCCTATCTACTAAATAAGAGTTATATATCAAAACTATGATCACTAGCCCTCGGGTATAGTCGTACGATGATTAGTAGGAAGAAGAGGAAGTAGAGGAAGATAAAACAAGTATAGTTAGGTATAGCGATTCGTCGGACGAAGAAGTACAAATATAAGAATAGGAGATAAATCTATAAAGGAAGGATCTCTACCCTCTTACGGGATTAGAGTATTAGATCCTAACCTTGGTTATCTCACTCCTAGATTATAACGTACGAGGCTAGGAATACGAGAGTCTACTAATCTGCTTACTTATAGTAGTTAGTATATAGCCTAAGGGTTGGCTTAGTATAGACAGGTTCCCTTCCCTCCTTTCTATAATTATCAAAATATCTTAATATATAGTACTTTAAGAATCGTACGAACGTCAGCAGAACGGAACCTAGCCTATATCGATAGGGCTAGATCTAGATTAAGTAGAGATACTATCCCGTCGCTTCCTACGTAAGGGTACTTTTACACCATTTGCATAGATATTCAATCTCTGCTCGTACGGTTAATATCTAGCAATACAAAACACTTCGATTAGGAAGCTACTCTAGGATAGAGACCGACTCTCGTACGGATATATCTATCTCGATATTAGTTAGCTTCGCTAGATAGTTAGTCTTTTAACCTATAATATAAGGACACTCCTCTACTTATTACTACTTTTCGGCCTTTAGATACTAGAGACCCCCCTTCTAAGCCTATACGAGTGCTAAGCCTCAGTAAAGCCCGGCTTTAATTTCCTATCCTATATATAGAATAGTAATATCTTAAAAATCAAGGGCTAAGAATAGTTGATTTAGCAGTTATACGACATACCTTTCCTACGGATAAGGTTCTTCATCGATTATACGAGGAGCATCTTTAATATATTAGCTATAGTAAGCTATCTAGGGGACATATATCGATTCCGTACAAACCTAGCTATTCTAGTATATATTACCGGAGGTTAACTAGCTAGAATTTCAGAGCTACTAGCTATTCGACAACGGAACTCGTACGAAGGCGACTAGAGGGGTGTCTTCCTAGATAATAGACTGATTAACCTAACTATATCGTACTATAAAGGCTCTAGTATCGCATCCTGAGCCAATATAAAGATAATCCGAAGGTTCCTCCTAACTAGTATTAGTATCCTTGTCGTACGGTACCTCTAGCTCGTCCTTCTACTAGTCGAGATTCTTAAAACACAATTCTACTCCTATACGAAGATTAGCGATTACCTCTAGCCAGATAAGCTAGTAGACCTCAATTTCAACGAACAATCCTTTTATACGAGCTTTGAATATATGACCGAACTATATATAGGCTATAAGGTTAATATCTTAAGCTATCGATATATTACAATTATAATAAGTAGACAATTCCTTCCGAAATCTATATAGTTCATAGATCTCTAGGATAGCTCGGACGATAAGGATAATGAGGTTAGCAGTGCTTTAGATGCATAGGCTGCATATTCGACATATATTGCGTAGCTAGTCTATAGCCGTGAAGCTTATACTATAGCTAGCTCGCTTTTTAATAGATATAAGTAGTTTCGTACGGTATTAAAGGCTTAGCACTCTTTCTTAGGCTATAATAGCCTAGTAGAACCGGATACCGATACTATTAGCTATACTCCTACCGAAGAGGACGTCGTACGACGCTAGACCCTACTACGTTAGAGTAGTCCTATCAAATAGCTATATTTACTTCTCGGACCGTAAGCAGCCTTCCGTATAAAGCAAGAGGAGGTCTTAAGGGCTATATATAATAGAGTTTCACTAATACTTGCTATTATGCCTATAGGTTCCGGCAAGAGTATAGCTTTCCTACTACCTACCTCGTACGACTTTAGCGGTATAACGATCGTAGTCGTACCGTTACTAGCTCTATAGTAGGATCTACTCTATCG
>JBPBPI010000116.1:0-2602 GCA_050954885.1 Janthinobacterium lividum
GGGGGATGACAGCGACTACAAGTTGGGATATAGTGTGACTCATGAGTGGCATGATGAGATGTATGTGGAGTGCCTCGCGACGACCAAGGATGAGAAGAGGCATGCAGCTCGGGACTTTTTTCTTCTCTGGTTCGCAATCGTGTTACACAAAGGCGAAAGCATGAGCGTGATCCCACGAGTCCACGACCGGCCGTTGTGTCACACAAGAAAGTCAAAGCAACTTTGCTGCCTTGTTCCAAACGCCACAATCGATTCGTTCGGCGTCGCAGCATATAGTGGTACTGTACTGTATTATTTGCAGAGTGAGGTAGCCCATGTTTGAACGACGGCGCATCAATCGCGGGCTGCCCTGCATGCCCTGTTAAAACGGGCACACATGACGTACGCCGCAAAGAAAAGATTTCCTTTTCGTCTTCCGGAAGACTAAAAGAAAATCGTCCGGATTCCCGGGCCTGCCTGCCTGCAGTCACCCGCCACCTGACACGCGCCGTCGCGATTTTGAAAAGGGGTTTATATGTAGCAGTGAGGCGGTTGTTCTATGTATCTGTCGTGGAAGTACCGTAGTGGAAACGGGGGCCCAGTTCCCGAGGCTAGAAAAGTCACGAAAGTTTCTACGCTGGGAGCCGAAACCGCTAGCGGCCGGCGTGGAAACTCTAGAAGAAAGGGCTGTTTTCGGAAACGGCGGGGGGGTTTTGGCATTTCTGCAACGGACGAATCGCGCCGCTTGCTTGCCCTGTAACTCGCACTCTGTGGCCGCCCCCCTGCTGCTGGTCAACTCACTCACCCCCGGGAGGTCCGGCGTTGTGAGCGGCGTAGAGCGCATTAGGCTGATCGGGACCAACAGTCGCGTGGGGTTTTGGGTCTTGGACTCTTGGATGTGTTTGTTGGCGCGCCGATGCAGGCCGGGACAGGATGGGAGGAGGTGCAGTAGTATGTACTGTATGCACAGATTATTGTACAGTACGTACGGTAGATGCGGGAGAATGTCCCGGGCGCGGGAACAATAAATGATTCGATTCCTCATTTTTGTTTGTTTTTGCGCAGTCACATGTGCCTGTCTTCGGGTCGTTGATCTGTCGACCGCCGTTTTGTACCGTACACCGCCACCGGCCCGGGCTTCCATCGGCTGTGCGGCGCGTGGGAAGCGTTCCAATAATCGTCGTCACTCGTCCTACGTATGGCACGTCTCGTGCGCGATGGGTGCGATCCCAGTCAGCGTGTGATCAAAGTGATTGCCGTCGGATCTGCGGACGGTCGGAAACAAAGAAGCTCAGGAAGGGAAAAAAATCAATTGGAAAATTTAATATCGTCGTCGCAAACAGCTCGACTTGCAGGCAGTAAAGTATGTATTCTAGTACTTCTGGCAGGCAGGCAGGCAGGCAGGGGGCCCAGCGAAAGTTTTCGGCACTCGCTGCCGCAGGGCCGCCAGTTTAGTGCGAGCCAGGGGCCAGGGCATCTCCAAACCCAGGCCCATCGGACAGAAATGCTGCAGGCAGTTGGCAAAGTCAAAGTGCGCAGCGCCGTGAACCTTGGCGCATTGTTGTTATGATGTTCGCATCAGGAGACAGGAGACAGAAGACAAGGAACCGGGAGACAGGTCACATGAGTTACACGACGCCGTAGCAGTGACGCGGCTACCCTTACACAGTCGGACTGCCATGCCGCTCACAATTCATTCTCACCGCCCTTTTGGACTCTCTGGCGCCAACTGACTGCTGACCGCCCGCGGCTGGTGTTCCGGGCTCGAGTCGTGCAGTCGTCAACCGCAGACCGCGGTTGTTTGGCGGCGAGTCGTGTTGCTGAGGACGAAGGAGGGAGGGAGGGATGCTGGCAGGTTAGGTAGTTGCCCGCACTGCTACTGATCATCGCACTACCGTACTGGTTCGTCGTTGCGCAGCAGATGAGCGAAGAAGGTTATTGGATATTATCCATAATCAGCGCGGTAAGGTACCTGTGAGGCCGAAAAAAGAGACACGGACGGACGCGACGGCCGTCTCGCCTCGCCTCGTCTTCGTTCTTGTCCAAGACCCGCCCGGCACTTCCACCTCTTCCATCCCCCTCTGTCCCGCGCTCTGCCCAAAAGCCCAAGTGTCGTCGCCGCCGCCGTCGGCTCTTCCACCTCCGCGACCAATCGCATCGCTTCCCAGACTGGCGGACCGGGCGTGGCACTAGTTCTAGGCGCCGGGCCCTGCTACTGCAGCTGCAAACGCAACAGCTAGCAAGATCGGCAGGATGACATATCACATCCAGTACAGGACAGTACAGTACCAATATCGCCCCGAAAGGCTGCCCTGTCACACCTACGCCGGTGCTTGAATGTAACAAGTAACTTTACCGCCTCAACTACAGTACGGTACTGTACAGCCTCCCGGCCGCTAGCAGCTAGAGGCAGAAGACAGCGTCTGTCGCAAACCGCATTCCGCCTTCCGCCTTCCGCATCAATTGCCTTCGAGGGCCTGTCCCGGTCGTCTGGCCACGCACCACACCCTACCGTAGTAGTGCAACCACCTTTTCATCTCGTCTTGAGTGTGCAGGCCTGTGACCCGTGAGGCTGTGATCCAATGCCAGAGTTCCGGTAGCCGTCACCCAAGATCCCATCCCA
>JBPBPI010000117.1:0-31414 GCA_050954885.1 Janthinobacterium lividum
ATCTGATGGCCGGATTGATCAATTACCAACTCAGAGATGATAAGCCATCATTAGAAAGCATCCTTAATTTGAATCCTTAAACGCAACTCGGGTTAATGTAATAAAAAATAACTTTAATGAAAACTATTATTTCAATAAAAGAAAAATACCAATAATAATAGTAACACCTCCAAATAAATTAATGAAAGATACTTTATCTTGAAATATTAGATAGTTTCCAAAAAAAACTGAACATATAACAATAGAACTTAATATAGGATACACTTTAGTTGCATTAATATTATTTAAAAGTGCGAAAGACCAACATACAAAACTTAATACAAAAGCTACAACAGAAGATATAATCCATATGTCTGTAGCTAGGGTACATAAAAAACTAATACCTATTTTTTCAGCTGAAAAAAATTTACTATAATGTAAAAGTCTAGATCTTAGTATCAATTGAGAATAGCTTGTAAAAAATATAACTAAAGAAGTTAATAAAAAGTTAATACTTATCATTGTATTTATTTCTTAGTCCACGAAGCTATAAAATATGGGAAAAGACATTTTCCTGGTAAAATATTATATAGTTGTTCCAATTTCATCAAAATTGGTGAAATAAGCTTTTTATACTTAGTGGGAAATCTGAATAATAAACTATTATAAATCAAGAAATAAGCTGGACCACCTAGGTAATACACTGTTTTAGAATCAAATTTATTAAAATATTTAGAAATTAACATTTTGTGATCCAAAGCAGCTTCAGTGTTTTCTTCAAAATATTTGTCTTTTTTATACCAATATTTACGGACGGGTTCCAAAAAGTATTTTTTATTAGGTTCAAACATCAGTAGCGTACCATTTGGTTTTAAAAGAGAATAAATATTTTCAAAAGTTGCATCTAGATCTGATACACAATGATGAAGGCCACCTATGATCATTACAAAATCGTACTCTTTTTTAAAACTCATATTTTTTGTTAGATCAACTTCATAAGATGGCCTGTTAAGAATTTTTTTATAATCCTCACATGCTTTATTTGAAATATCAAAACCTGATACCTGAGCTTTGGGAAAATATTCTAATAAAGATAATGAATTATAACCTGATCCACAAGCAAGATCAGCCACTTTTTTATTATTCAAATCTATATCTTTAAATAGATATTTGTATAAAAATTTATGTCGATATTCCATTGACGTCGGATCATAATAATGTGCTAAATATTCATCATGAATTAATTCATAATGATCTTTCTGTAAATTTTTAATCATTGGTACTAATCAACCTTTTGATTTAAGGGCTTAAGTTTTTTAAGCGTATTATGCGAAATAATGTAGTAAGGTTCTAAAATTTTTTGTTTATACCAAGTAACAAATACCATGAGTCCCCATAGTTCAAATCCATTTTCTTTTCGTCCTTCTATATGAGATTTAATAGCTTCTTGAATAAAATTTTTATTTAAAAAAGGGATAGAATCAAGCTGTTGAGAAGATAGAATATCAAGTAGTAATGTTTTGGCATCTTTTCTAAGCCATTGGTTAATAGGAAGACTAAATCCTTGTTTTTTAGCTTGTGAAATAGATTTTCCTATTTTTCTTTCAACTAATTCTCTTAAAATAAATTTTGATTTCCCTGATTGAGAAATTTTATAAGAAAAAGGTAAAGAAAGTCCAAAATTAACAATATCAGGATGTAATAATGGGGATCTTGATTCTAGACCATGAGCCATTGTCATACGATCAACTTTTGTTAAAATATCTGAAGGAAGATAATTTTCAATATCAATAAGCTGAAGGTTTAAAAGATTATTTTTATCATCTAATTTTGATAATTTTGATGAACTAAAATTAATTTGTTCGTCAGAAGAAGATGTAAAAATTTCCTTAGCATCATCTGGGTGCCAACTTCCATTCCAAGTAAAATGAGCTTGTTCAGGAGAAAGATTAAAAGCTCTTAAAAAACGCATTAATTTATAATTAAAAGAAACTTTTTTATCTGATATAGGAATAAAATTTTTAAATTTATAACAGGCCGTACGTAAAGGAGATGGAAGATATTTAAAAATTTTTTGATACATCATGGTGGCTTTATAAGTTAAATATCCCCCAAAAATTTCATCTCCCCCATCTCCACCTAACATAACTTTGTATCTTTTAGAGACTTCTTTCGCCAAAACCCAAACAGCCAAAGACGAGGAATCTGCAAGAGGATCATCAGAATGATAAACAGTGTCTAAAAAACTTTCCAGATTTTTAGAAGAAAATGGTATTGGATTTATCTTCACACCAAGTTTATTTGCTACAAGCTTTGCTTGACCAAATTCACTAAAGTTCTGATCTTGAAAATCAACGCAATAAGCTTCGGTCAAAGAACCTTGCATGGCTGCATAATATCCAACTAACGAAGAATCAATTCCTCCAGAAAGAGCTAGAGTAATAGGAACTTCACTTCGACTTCCTATTTTAACACTTTGTATTAAATGATTATCTAATTGATCAATAGCTTCATTGATACTTAAATTTTCAACAGACGAAACAACTTTTGGATGCCAATAAGATTCAATTTTTATACCTTTGAGAGAAACATGCATCCAACATCCAGGCTTTAACTTATGTAATTTATTTAATAAAGTAGAATTGCCAGGTACATAATTGAGACATAGATATTGCTCAAAAGCGTTTGAATTTATATTTAAGGAAAAATCAGCAATGTATGCCAATGATTTTATTTCTGATGCAAAACTAAAGATATTATTTTCAAAAAAATAAAAAAGCGGTTTTTCCCCTATACGATCTCTAGCTAAAAAAAATGTTTTTTCTTTTCTGTCATATATAGCAAATGAAAACATTCCTATAATCTTTTCACAAACTTTTTCACCCCACTGTATATAGCCGTTTATGATAACTTCGGTATCTGAGGTTGTAAAAAAGTTATGTCCTAAATCAGCTAACTCTTTTTTTAATTCTATAAAATTATAAATTTCTCCATTAAAACTAAGAACATATCTCTCATCTTTTGAAAATAAAGGTTGCTCTCCATTTTTAATATCAATAATAGACAAGCGTCTATGAGCTAGAAAAAAAGGAGATTCTAGAAAGTAAGCCCCAGCATCAGGACCTCTATGACTTAATAAATTAGTTGCATTAATAAGCTTTTGTTCATCTAAAATATTATTTTGCGTATTCCAACTTACATATCCAAAAATTCCACACATCTTTTAACTAATATTTTCCTTGTTCCAGACTTTTCGAATTTTATATTTTGTTTTTTCACTTGTACTGTAATAAATTCTAGCAATAACTTCGGCAATAATTCCTGTTAAAATTAATTGGAGAGAACAAGTGAAAAGTAAAATGGCAAGGGAAAACCATCCACTATGATCTCTTACAACAGGCGTATTATAAAATAAAGCCATTACAATAAGCCATGCAGAAATAACAAATGCTATACTGCATAAAATAAATGCAATTTTTCCAAAAATTCTTATAGGTCTATCTATATAGTGGGTGAAATAACAAAGAAAAAAGAGATCTAAAAAAACATTTAAAGTTCTAGAAATACCATAATTGGATTTGCCATAAGGACGTTCTATATTTTCAATAACTACTTGATCTATTTTTGCACCTACTGCACGTGCATAAATTGGAATAAAACGATGATTTTCTCCTAAAAGAGAAATATCTTTAATAATATCAGCATGATATGCTCTAAAAGTAGTGCCAATATCTCGAATTTCTAGACCTGATATTTTTCGTAGAAGAAAATTAGCAACTTTAGATGGCCATCTCCTTATTATGCCTTCTTTTCGCTCTTTTCTCCAGCCACAAACGACATCATTACCTTCTTTAATTTTATCAAGAAAAGCAGGAATATCACCAGGAAAATGCTGAAGATCTGCATCCATAGAAATTATGATCTCTCCACTTGCAGCGCTTAAACCTGCTTGAAGAGCTGCTGTTTGACCATAATTTTTACGCAATTCAATAATTTTTGAATTATTAAGATTCTTTGTATTTTCTTTTAGAACTTTTAATGTATCATCAGTACTACCATCATCAACAAAGACAATTTCAAAGCTATATGAATGCTCAAGACTTTTAAATACATTACTTATTGATAATAATAATTCTTCTATAGATGATGATTCATTATATACAGGCAAGACAATACTAACGAGCATAACCGTCCTCATTTTTAAATGTAGTTTTCATGATTTTTTTATAACAAAAATTTATAAATAGTTGAAAATAATAAAGTGCTATTATTAAAAATAATGAATTAACCAAGATGTGGTATGTTGCAACAAAATAATGAACTATTAAAATAGATTCCATTAAAAGCATAAAGCAAGAAGGTATTATACTCAAAGCTAAAAACATTACTATAACACTTATCTTTCTATAAAACAAGATTAACATCATAATTGACACAAGAAAAATCCCGTAAATTCCCCAGGAATAAAAAGCTATTAATTTTATACCAACTAAATTTGATTTAATAATAAAATCAGAAGTATTATTTTTTAAATGTGGTAGTAAATTTGTAACAGAAAAAAGTGTAGTGAAATTAGTGAATTTATTTTTGTATATTTGATATACTTCTTTCGGATAAAAAATCCATAATTTAATGTAATAAGTCAAAAGTGCTTTTTCATATTTTGAGCTTAAATAATTTGCAGAAGGATCTATTTTATGAGCTAGATTTTCACCTACGTCATCTAACCATTTTATCCCCTCTCGTGTTGCAAGATCAGAAGAATCTATACCTAGAGCTAATACTAAAGGATGAGTAACAGAATGATATATTCTATTATCTGCATCATTTTGTTTCTCTTCAATCGATTTTATATTCAAATACCAAGAAGATTGAAATGCTAGAACAAAAGTAATTAAAGTAAGAGGTATTAAAAAAAATCTTTTTAACTTAGATCTAATTATTTCATTAGTAACAAAATATGAAAATAAAGACGAAAGAAATAGTACGTAGTATATAATAGGTGTATGGGAAGTTCTAAAATTAGAATAATAAGCACCAAAAAGTCCAATTAAAAATCCAAATACTACAAATTTATATCCAAATCTTTTTAAACCATATAAATATAAAATAGATAATGATACAAGAAAAAGGAAATTGGGTATTAGAAAAGGATATAAAAATAAACGATGAGTTAAATCCACACAATATATTAAAAAATATGATGTTGTACTAAAACAGAGAACATATAATGGACTCATTCCTACTTTTAAAAGTAAAAATGAAAAGCTTAATAACATAAAGACTTTTATGATTGTTAAAACAATTGAGAGTTCAGATAAAGAGATGCTAGGGAATATTTTAAATATTAAACTTAATAAATTACTAAGCGAAGGTTCATTTAGTACATAAAATTGTGAACCAGAGCAAATATTTTCTTTTCCAGATGATAGATCACCAAATATTTTATTTATCGGTGTGTTAATGTCATCTTTTTTTAAAAGAAACGAACTTGAGAAATTTTCTTCTTTTCCACAAAAAACTTTTCCATATGCTTTATTTAACGAAGATAACCCATGGCTATCATTTGATATAGGAGTCATAATTGGCTTTAAATACTGAGCATCAAGTATAACAAACCCTACAAATAAAAAAATAAATAGTTTAAAGGTTTCTGTCCAAGAGCGTTCACTACTATGTAAAATATTTCCAACAAAAAATTTATTAAAATAAGTCATTTATAACTTCCATAAAAATATATTTGGATTTATATCAATTTTTTCCACACAATTTTTTAAGTCTGCAATGAGGCCTTTTTTATTTTTTAAAAGTTTCTCAAGTAAAGAGCCTCCACCATCTATAAAAGATTGATGTTTAACGGCTACTATAACTGCATCAGCTGGAATTAATTCATCAATCGGTATTAAATTCAATCCATATTCACTGTATACTGATGTTGCATCTACATGCGGGTCACACAATTGTATTTTAACGCCGAATTTTTCTAATTCTTTGATAATATCAATTACTTTTGTATTTCTTATATCTGGAACATTTTCTTTAAAAGAAAATCCTAAAATTGTTATGAGTGGAGGAAAAGATGAAATATTATTATTTTTAAGTATATTTTTCATTATATTGTTAGCAATATATTCGCCCATATGATTATTTATTCTTCTACCAGATAAAATAACTTCTGGATGATAACCTAATTTTTCTGCACAATGTGTTAGATAATATGGATCTACTCCTATGCAATGGCCCCCAACTAAACCAGGTTCAAAGCGAGCAAAATTCCATTTGGTGGATGCAGCTTCCAATACATCATATGTATTGATGTTCAACTTATGAAAAATAATAGATAATTCATTTATGAGTGCAATATTTACATCTCTTTGAATATTTTCAATTACTTTAGCTGCTTCAGCTGTTTTAATATTTGAGCTTTTAAAGACACCTGCTGAAATTATGCTGTCATATAGCTGAAAAACTGTTTCAAGAGTTTCTGCATTTGATCCCGAAACAATTTTTTTAATATTTTCAAGACGATGTTTTTTGTCACCTGGATTTATTCGCTCTGGTGAATAACCTACACCAAAATCTATATTATATTTTAAACCAGAAATTTTTTCTAATATCGGTACACATTCATCTTCTGTAACTCCAGGATAAACAGTTGATTCATAGATAACAATATCACCTTTTTTTAAGATTTTTCCAACAGTATTTGTAGCTGAAAGAATCATAGAAAGATCAGGCCTATTGGCGTCTTTTATAGGGGTGGGAACAGTAATAATATATATAGACGATTTTTCTAGATTTTCTTCCTGAAATGTGAAAGAAAGATTTTTTATCTTTAGCAAATCCTCATCTGTTTCAAGAGTTCTATCTATGCCATTTTGTAACTCTAAAATACGTTTTTTATCTATATCATATCCAACTGTTTTATAGCCTTTTTTTCCAAAAGCTACAGCCAAAGGAAGGCCTACATAACCCAATCCAATAATTGTTAAAATTTTATCATTAATCATCATATAGTTTTACTTTTAATTCATCTATAAATTATATATTAAACAATATTATTTTCTAATCACAGTAAGCTCTTTAATAAATTTTTAAAATTTAGTTTTTATTCTAAATTTAAAAAATATTTATGTGTTTATTTGAATTCTGTGAAGAAAATTCCGAATACTGTCTTTTAGTTGTTTTTGCCAAAAAACTTTTTAAAATATAAATAAATGTTTCCTCAAAATTTAAAAATTTTTAACCTGAGAAGATCTTAAAATCTATCTTTTTAAGATTCTTTCACAAAATCTAATAAATTTAATCTTATAAAATAATAAGCATCTATATACTATAAGTTTTTACATTTAAATAAAATTAAAATTTCTAAAAAATATTTTGATCAACATATAAGGTTTTTTTATAAATAGCAAATTATTTATCATTTAACTTTATTTATGGATAAAGATAAAATAAGTCAATGAATTGGTGACGTTAGAGTATTATTTTAAAGAGCTAAATCTTTAAAATAATTTTCCAAACGTGACATATTATATAACTTTTAAATGATAAAATGTTTTAATGTTAACATTAATTCATTGATAACCATCATTTCTTAATTTTATATTTTTAAAATTAAAAACGAATTATTTAAATTGTAAGTTTAATATTTTAATTTGAATTGAGATACCAAAAAACAGTTTTAGCAATTCCTTGATGAGCATTTATACTTGGATTATATCCAAATGCATTACAAGCTTTAGAAATATCAGCATAAGAATGTGTAATGTCTCCTGGACGAAAATCTCGATAGGTAGCCTCAATATTTTCTTTATCTAGAGCTTTTCTTATTTCATTAAATAATTCATTTAAAGTTACACGTCCTCCAGCAGCAATATTAAACACAGTATGACCTTTTATGTTATAGTTTAAAGCTGCGATGTTCGCATCAACGACATTTTTAATGTAGGTAAAATCTCGCGAGGTATTTCCATCGCCATTGATATAAACAGGTTCATCATGAATAAGATTGTCAATCCAAAGTGGTATAACTGCTGCATAGGCGCCTTTCGGATTTTGACGAGGTCCGAAAACATTAAAATAACGCAATCCTATTATGGACATATCATAACAACGAGCGAAAACATCTCCGTATGATTCATTAATAGCCTTTGTAAGTGCATAAGGAGATAATAAATTACCCTTGTCTGTTTCTTCTTTTGGAAGTTTTTCAGAATCCCCATAAACAGAACTTGAAGAGGCATACAAAAATTTGCTGACTTTACATTTTTGAGCAGCTGTTAACATGTTAACAAATCCGGTCACATTTACATCTGTTGAAATATGAGGTGTTTCAAGAGAACGTGGAACGCTACCTAATGCTGCTTGATGAAGAACAACATCGACATCTTCCATCATTTTTAAACATAAACTATAATCTCTAATATCACCTTCAACAAAACTAAATTTTTGACGAGGATTTGAGATTGAATTTTTTATATCTTCTATATTATGTCGAAATCCTGTTGAAAAATTGTCAAGGCCAATAATTTCATAACCTTTTTCAAGAAGATCAATTGCAAGATTACTGCCAATAAAACCCGCAACTCCACTGATAAAAATACGCATAACTTTAACTATGTTCCAATGATTTTTTTTGTAAAAAGATAATATATTTCTATCTAATTTTTTATCAACACACAACTAGTTTTAATTTAATCAAATAGTTTTAATTGATTATAGTTGATAACATAAAAATTTATTTTTAAAATATTATACTAAATTCAAGCAAAGTACCTTTTTGTTGCAGTTGAGTTATCACATTTTTGGAATACCGCATACCAATGAAATTCAATTGTTCTAGAAAAAATTTATGTATAATACAGAATGCTGATTATCTCATCTATATTAACATCATCACTTATACTTAAAATTAGTCCAATAATTATTAATAAATATGCTAACTATCAAAGATGTTTTGTAATAGAGTTTAAAATTTTGATGACATTTTCTGCTTGCGTTTCTCGGCTGTAAAGTTTAGAGGCTTGATAACTGGCTTGTTTAAATTTTGCCATCATATCTGGATCTTGTTTAAGTTTTATAATAGTATCAGCAAGTAATTGACTTTTTCCAGAATAAATAAAAAGACCACATTTGTTTTTTTCAACAAGTTCTTTTGACTCTCCACCAGGCGATACAACTAATAAAGGTAACCCCATGGCCATTGCTTCAAACATTTTAGACGGAATAACTTTTTTGAAAATCTTATCATCTTTCAAATGGATAATGGCTATATCACAGATACTCCAAAAAGCAGGTATTTTTTTCTTAGGCTGCAGCGGAAAAAAATGAACATTAGAAAGTTGTTGTTTTTGAGCATATGAAACTAATTTTTCTTTTTCTGCGCCTTCTCCAACAAATAAAAAGTGTACTGACGTATCTTTTTGCAAAATTTCAGCCGCGTATAAAATATTAATCAAGTCATGAGCCATACCATGAGTTCCTGTATACCCTATAACAAATTTTTCTTTGAGAATTTCTGTTTCTTGTAATAAATTTACATTTTTATCTTGAGGATGATAAAGAGTTAAATCCACCGCATTTAAGACCACATGTATTTTTTCAGAATTAATCCCTCTTTGTTGCAAGTTTATTTTGAATGAAGAGGTTAAACAAACGATTGCTGCTGCTTTTTTGTATAAAAAAAGTTCAATTTTTTCCAAAAATCTATAAATAAAGGAATCACTTAAAAATCCGACACCTTTGATAGACTCCGGCCATAAATCACCCACTTCGAAAACGAAAGGACGGCGATGAATAACAGAAAGAATCCAACCTGCAATAGCTGTAAAAAATTGGGGTGAGGTGATCATAACAACATCATGTTTTTTGATAAATATTCCAAAAAATATAGCGCTCATCATGAATGAAATAAAATCTAGTGTGCGTAACATAAACCCTTCATTAGATGATATGAAAGTTTTTACCCGAATAACACGAATGCCATTCATTATTTCTTCTTGATACCATTTATTTTTGTAACCCTCAAAAACTTTACCTTTCGGAAAATTTGGTGCGCAAGTTAGAATTGTTACTTCATGCCCATTTTTCACCCAATAACAAGCGCGTTCATAAACACGGGTTGCTGCTGCATTTACTTCAGGTGGAAAGTTATCTGTTAAAAAAAGAATCTTCATTTACAATCCCATGTTATGGAAGTATTCCAAGGAGCATTAACTTTTGTGGTTAAGCTTACTTTAATCTTTTGATTTGGCTCATGTTGATGATACTCACAGCTCCAAACTGAGGGTTGCAAAAAACATAATGTTTTTTGATCAAATTCTAAATAAACCCTTTTTTCCTTTTTTGAAAAAATAAAATGATGGTGATCTTTTTGAACAACTTGCCAAGAGGGATGAATGTGAAAAAATAGCTCAGCTTTATGTTCACCTTTTCCCTGTAAAATATCTTTAATTTTAAGACTTGTTGGATTTAAGAAAAAACACCGTTCGTGATAAACACCATATTTTTTTAAATAGCCATCATGACGTGCACCGAAAATTTTTGTCTCTTTTTCTTCTTTTGTAAATAAATTTGAAACGCGTGCGCGTTCAGCAACACGAAAAGCACTCCAAACATGAGAAGAATTTTCATGATAAAGACAAAGTGTATTATGGGCAGATGTACCTCTTTCTTCATGACGAACAGAATTATTATCATAAGTAGAAATGCCTCTATTGATAAATAAACGTTCACCATACAACGATAATTCAAAAGAAAATGTTTCAGCATGAGCGTGTCCAGGCTGATAATTTGGTGCAATCGATCCCATATCAGCGACAAGATAAACATCTTGGTTTTTTGCCATAACAAATTGAGAATTTTTCATAAAATGTAAAGCTAGAGACGTATCTTTTACAGAAATATTTAGCCTTTTGGCATAAGATGAAAGTTCTTCAAAAGAGCTGGAAATGCCAAATGTTGTGTCATTAAAAAAGCTAATATCACCATCAGGATGAATCATAGAATTTAACCATCTAAACATTTGATAAGCATTTTTCTCTAAAGTTTCTTTTAATTCAAAAGGAAATTTTAACATTTTGCTCAAATTTATAAGATCTAGAACATCTTCAAGAATAATAGCATGATACATAGGTGAGCGTTCAAAATGTCCACCATCATCCAATATTTGTTCTTGCATTTGAGTCTTAAGAATAGAAAATCCCTTTTCCTTCCATTTTTGTGCATGAATACTATGAAAAATACAGCCTGAGAAAATTAATGCTTTTGCATTTTCAAACAAGTGATTTCCAAGCAAGTGAAATTCTAGTTGATTCATCAAAGATTGTGTTTGAAGACTTAAACTTTCCCAAAAACCCTGAGGAACAACTTTGTACCTAAAATAAAATTTTATCCAATTTACAATTCTTAATGAAAGTGTATAAGGCTCCCATCCGTTACCTATTTGAGGGGGATTTTTTTCTATCCAATCCAAAATTAAAGAAAATTTTGTCTCGATGTTTAGATCTGAACATAAAAAATCGTGATAATGAAGATTATATAACCACAGTTTGGATTGGCTTACGTCATTCCATCCATGTTTAAGATCACCTTGTTGATTTAAAAAAGTAAATTTCCATGGATTTTCAGAAATCAATGATGATTTTTTTGAAATTGACGAGATCCAAAGATTCAAGTCAATATTTTGAGTATGAATTTGAATTGAAACTAATTTAGGCCTCTTTATTATTTTTCTTTGAATGCGCCAATAAAGTTGAGATATCTTCAAATATTTTAAAGTTTGAACATATAGTCGAATTTTTTTCATGAAATCAATTTATGCCCAAGTTTGTTCAGCTATATCAATAGTAACCTGTGCAACCTCAAAAATTTCTTCAATTGAAATAGGTGATGATTTTCCAGACGAAATACTTTGAACAAAATTTTCAACACAAATGTTTTGGCCTTTATCTTGACGCCATCTTTTCATAGATTTAAATTTATTCCAGCCATATCCTTTGAGAGAAAGATAATTATCCATAACAAGAATTTTTCCCTCGCAGAAAACTTGTAAAACTTCCTTGGCATAAGAAGAATGTCCCGATGATATATAATTAATTGATCCCCACGAACCATCTTCAAAACCTAAAGAAATTGTTACACAATCACTTTGTTGAAGAGCTAAATTTGGCTGAGATATGACATAAGATTTGATAATACGAGAGTTTGCAAGATATCTTAAAAGATCAACAAAATGACAAGCTTCACCAATAATACGTCCACCTTGTGACCTGCTTTGTGTCCAATGATCAGAAGGAATAGATCCTGCGTTTACAGTCATTATAAAAGATTTTGGCGAATGAATTGTATCTAATAATTCTTTTATTTTTAAAATAAAAGGTGAAAAACGTCTATTAAAACCCACCATCAAAATTGGTAAAATATTCTTATTTTCAATTTTTTGCAAATAACAATTCTTTACTTTTTCTAATTCTTCAAACGTGACAACAAGAGGTTTTTCAACAAAAACATGTTTTCCAGCATCTAATGATTTACAAATCCAATGAGCATGACTATCGTGCCGTGTTCCAATGACAACAGCTGAGACATCAGGATTTTTAAAAATGCTTTCTGTATTTGTTGTTATATGATGAAATTTATATTTTGTACCAACATGATTTGAAGAGATACCATTTTTCGATGAAATTGTATGTAATTGAGCTGATGTTTTAGAAAATTGAGGAATTAAAATACGACTTATGTAATTTCCAGCCCCAATAAAAGCTAAATTTGGATGATTATTTTGTTTTATCTCTAGAAATTTAGAAATATCGATGCTTTTTGTTCGTTCTAAGATATTCTTATTTTCTTTAGGGTAATCTAACAAAATTCCTAAAGACCATTCATCGCTTGTAATTAACTTATATGCAAGATCTGCTTGTGAGAATTCAAAACGATGAGAAATTAAAGGATTGAGATTAATTCTTTGATCAGCCAAAAGGTCAAGAAATGCTTCCATATTTCTTTGTGCTGTCCAACGTACAAAACCAAAAGGATAATCTTGAGCATCTTGTTCGTAAGAATCATCATATCTTCCAGGACCATAGGAACATGATACTTGAAATGTTAGTTCTTTTTCATAAAAATCGGCTCTGGATAACTCAAGTCCTGTCACCCCAACCAAAATAATACGGCCTCTCTTACGACACATGGTTGCTGCTTGATGAATAGGATCGTGACTTTTGGTAGACAATGTGAGAATAGCACCATCAATACCGCGACCTTGCGTTAAATGATGGGCAAAAGAGAGAGGATCTTCACCTTTTTTCAAATTAACAATTTCTGCACCAAATTCTTTGGCAAGGCTAAGTTTCTTTTCATCAAAATCAAGAGCAATAACTCTACATCCATTGGCGCGTAAAATTTGAATTGTTAAAAGTCCCAAAATACCTGTTCCAAATACAGCAAAGGTTTCTCCAATTGTAGGAGATGCTAAACGAATTCCTTGCATAGCGATGGCACCGAGAACTGAAAAAGAAGCTTCAGTATCTGATACGGATTCAGGGATCAAGGCACAAAGTGTTGTGGGGACAGAAACCAAGTCAGCATGAGAACCATTTGAGACAACACGATCACCTATTTTAAAAGAAGTTACATGACGACCAATTTCTGCAACAACGCCTACATTAGAATATCCCATAGAAATAGGTTGATCTAGTTTGCTTTGAATTGTCTCAAATGTTGTTAATAATCCCTCAGACTTAATTTTATTTAAAACAACTTTTACTTTATCAGGTTGACTTTTAATTTTTCCTAACCAACTCGATTGTCCAAATTCAACCAACATTCTTTCTGTGCCCGAAGAAATAAGACTATTACAAGATTTTATAATTAGTCCATTTGAACTTACTGAAGGCGCTGGAATATCAACAATACTTGTATGGCCAGTTTTTAAGTTTTGTAAAAGTTGTTTCATGGTTATCCATCTAAAGTTAGCTTGTATAATGACGAAAAATTTTAGCTTTAAGCTATGTTAAAAAAAACTCATGACAATTAAATTAATTTTAGGACATTAACTTAGTCGATATATTGCTAGTTTCCTCATTCTTGAATCTAGAGATAAAAAAAATCGTGTAAACAGAAAAATAGATAAAATAAGTCATATTTAAACACCAAATCAAACCATATATACCAAAAAATGAAAAAGCAGGCCAAGAAAAAATTAAAGAAGATATAAAGGCAATCAGAGGTGAATAAACAACAATTTTGTGCATATGACACGAGGCTACGTAACTACTAATTATGCTAATTAAAGACAGAAGTAAAAACGATGGTAGAAGGTGAACAAGCATAGTAAAGGATTCTAAAAAATCTTTGCCATACATAAGTAAAATAATAGGTTTAAAAGAAAAATACACAAATATTATAAAAAACAAAGAAAATATAAAAAATATCAATAAAATTTTGGCTGTAATATTTCGTCTTTCACTATCACTATTAATTTGACAAAATTTAGGATATAAAAAACTATTGATCGATAAAGAAAAAACAGCAAATATTTCTATAAAGCTATAGGCTGTTGCATATAAACCTAATGTTTTTTCGTCAGTATATAAAGGTATAAGTAGAAAATTTAAACGTGTTATAGCAAATCCTAAAAAAGTTGCAAAATGATTTTTTATCATAAAAAAAGAATAATTTTTTAAAATACTTAGATCTAAAAAATTTTTTATATCATATAATTCTTTAATATTAATTAAGAAAAATAAACAAACTATACCATAGATAATAAAACTTAATGTATTTGCTATAAAAAAATGAAAATAATTTGCAACACTAACATTAACTAAAATAATACAAATAGAAATATAAATTGTATTTTTCATAATTTCTAATTTGTTTACTAAATTAATTTGCATCAGCCCCAATAAAATATTTGAGAAAAACAATCCTGATAAGTTAAAAAAAACAAAACATAAGATGATGAATCGTTCTTGAAGAGAAAAAGTATAAAAGTGAGGAAAAATTTTTAGTAAAAAAATAAGTACCAGAATTGATATAATTATTAAAATTAAAAATGAGTTGGCAATCACTTTTTTAATAGATTGAGGATTTTTTGAAATGAAATACGAATTCATACTTGGAATACCAAGGGTAAAAAATTGAGATAGAGTGAGAGCAATTGTCAGTAAAAAAGCTAGATATCCTCGTCCTTCAGGTCCTAAATATCGTGATGTGACAATACTACTTACAACAGCCACTATTAAATTAATAATTTTGGTTGTAAAAGAATTTAAAAATAGGTTTAACAATTCTTTCAAAATAAAAATTACCTTTCTTAATACTATTTCTCATTATTTAATTTAGAATTGTATTGAGATTTAAAATTTTTTAAAATAAATATAAATTTTATTGAGAAAATTATACTTTTAATATTATATTAACCTTTTGATACATCTACAATTAGATGTTATATCAGCTTAAATAAAATATTATCATTGCATTACCTAATTAAGATCTGAATTAATCAACTATTTTTTGAAATAAAATTTTTTACCATGTAACACTTTTTTTTGATATAAAAAATTAATCATAAAATAATTTATTAAAAATATGATTAATAATCTTCTTATTAAACATATATGTATTTTTATGCAACGAGCCAAATGTCAAATTTAATTCAAGAAATTGGCTTTATACCGTATGCTGTTTCCGCAATTGATAACACACAATTATTTTATATCATGGGTCATGAGCGAAGGGTCATCGCCTGATAAAATGACTTGCTCGTCGTCATGTTTTAAGGTGTGCTGCTTCAGCCAGGAACTCCACCCAAGATAGGTATGCTGCCCCAATCGGGTAGCATCCACGCCTGCAGCTTTAATGATAAATTGAATATCAAATTTTTGTGATGATCCCAAATAAAATCGGATCAAATCACATAGTTTTCTATATTGATCGTGATGGGGCAAAAAAGAATGAAATTGCGCGCGTGTCAGAGGTCCTAATTGAATTGCAATTTTTTGCATGGCATTCCAAACGTGAGTGCCCAACATCGCCCCTTGACCCAATCTGTTGAAATGTTCTGGGATCATCAATCGGGTTTGTTGATCGACCTCGATATCCTCCCATCCACCTACAAAAGGCACAATATCAACATTATGTTTAAAATAGTGATGCAACAACGTTTTCAGCCCTTCAGTAGACCTAGGTTGTTGCCAAAATAAACCTGCATAAAATAACAATTTGTGATCTGGGAAGGCCAATCTTTTCTGTAAGTGAGGTGTGCCTAGCCCCAAGAAATCATAGGTGACTTGAGCAATACGTGTTTGCTCAGGGTTTCGACTGTCAAGGCCAATCCAATATTTACATCGAATACGATGAAAAATTGACAACAAACGATGATTGAAAATGTCTAGAAAATTACTGGCGGTTGTGTTACCGAGCTTAAAACAGTCATAAATTTGCTCGCTATAAGCCATAGGTAAGGGACCATTGGACCCTGCAATACCCAAAAAATTTACCTGACAGATAATTTTGGTTTGTAATGATTTAACATGAGACGGCAGAAAAATTGTGTGAGTTTCTTTGGTAATATCATAAAGGTCGCTAGGCGGATAAGAAAATAAAATGCGTGATTTTAGATAAATAACTTCATTTTCTGGTAAAGGACTTTCGCCCAAAGGCATTGCATGAGGATACATGTGGGCCAAGATTTTAAGAGCTTGATGAAATTCAAAAAGATAAGCTTGATCGTAAAGCTGATCTGCTAGAGAAGGGGTTTGCTGCCGGACATCGGGGACCATGTTTTCCAGCTTCCTTTATTGTTGTGTTGATAAAGCTCAAGTTGCGTAAACGAATTGACACTGGCAAAAAGAGCAAAGAAATGATTTAAAACTGACGAAAACAAAAAAGTATTTTTTTGAACATCTTTTTCTAAATTTACGGTTAATCGAATGTGAGTTCCAGAAATAAAGCCGCGCCAGGCATCTTGACCGAAACGACGCATCACTGTTTTGGTTTCAAGACGGCTGATAGTCTCCAATTCAGGTAATGTATTCGAATTCTGGCCACCCGCGTAAAGCTGAATAATTTCTTTTAACGCTTGAAGCGACAAGGTGTCATTAGACAAAGATAAATGATTTAAACTGAGTTGTGAGATCAATTTCCACTGACTTGATGCCTCAGTTGAGGGATAATATTGAGGCGTCGGTCGGTAAAGACAAACAATTTGTGCTGCTGGATTTTCCTGTTCCGGTTGCAAAAGTGTACCGGCTGAAAATTCAGACGCTAAGGTACGATTGGTACAAAGCAATTGAGCAAAAATTGTTTGATTTGCAGGTACCGTTGGATCCATATTTTGATCGACCAACGACAAAAAGATATCGCCTCCCCCCAAATGATAATTGACCGCAGGGACGCGTCGAGCATTCCAAAAGCAACCTTGATCGTTATGTTTTTGATGATCATAAGAGAAATAAGGTTTAAATACCTCGGTCAGAGTTGTGCCTTTAACAGTCGCTTGAACCTGAGTGATGCTATGAATTTCAGTGGTTTTCTCGTGTTTAAGGTCGCCAATCAAGCGATATTCATGAGTTTGATGATTTAGACGAATAGGCTCAGACGTTTTGGTAAACAAATTAACAATCGGTGTGCAATTCAAACGAAAGTTGCCCGCCGTGATGGCATTGGCTTTGAAGGTAAAACTATCTGCCAATGAAATATAAAGAGTAATGTCAGAAGTTTCTTCCGGCAAGTCAATAGGGTCAATGTCAAAGAAATAAAATTTTTCGGCAAAATGAAAGTATTCAAATAAAAATCGATATCCGGGATGAGCATGCTCGGGGTATGGCACGACCGATTCATCAGGCTTGAAACCAACTATGTTTTAAAGATCCTGTGGGCAAAGATATTAAAAAAGGTTTGACAGATTTGCTTTGAATCACAACAGATCCTTCTTGAGCAAACAAAGCTTCATACAAGCTATTTTTAAATAAACGTGATCCCTCTAAAAAAAATCGAAGATCTGTGAGATTCATACTTTTGAAACCTTGATTCACAGATTTGAGCGTTAATTTTAAAGCACGGGTTGTGGATAAATAGGGTAGACATTCTGGCTCTGCTGCAGAGAGAATGACCTCAGCTGCTTGAACTTCAATGGGCCGCAAAGCGACATCATAACACGTTTGGAATCGGCAGGTTTCACCCTCAGGATTGGTGACAAATAATTTGGTCGTCCGTGGCACAATATGGGTGTCCGATAATTTGCCTTTTTGAGATGAAAAAGTAAATTCAGCAATACTGAGAGAGGGCAAAGGATTGATGAATTGAGGATATAAAATTCCTAATAAAGCATTGGTCAGACGTGGGTATTGTTGATCAATATCTTGTTGAAGTCGCGCTGTCATAAAGGCAAATGATTCCAGCAAACGCTCGACATGAGGATCTGAAGATATTTGCGCCGTAAAATCTAATCTTTGAGCAACCTTGGGATGTTTGTGCGCAAATTGCATACCTTGTTGCCGAAGATACATAAGTTCTCGACTATAATAATCATAAAACGACTCTTCAACCTTCACAGCCTGATCCTGAATTTATTTTTTTTAATTAACATTCAGCATGACATAAGCTTTTCATCGTGACCAGTTGAAAATATCGATTTAAGATAAGATACTGTTTTGTCTATATTGAAAAAATTGATTTTTAAAAAGTTGATTATAAAATAAAAAAAATCGCTTCTCAATATTTCTATTTAAGAAGCGATGTTGTTGATGATTTTAGGCAGCAGGGGCTGCTTGTGGTGATTCTGTGTTTGTATCGGGAATATCGGTGGTAATTTCTTTAGACCTTAAGGCTTTTAACAAACCTTCAATTGAACGACCATTTTGATCATAAGCACCTGCGTATTGACTGCGGTAAGTGATGCTCATGCTAACGCCTTTAACACTGACGTCCAAAATACGTAAATCACCATTAGTGCGAAAGACTTTCCAATCAACTGGTACAGGTGGGCCGGATGCCAAAATGATTTTTGACGTGACGATGACACCGCCTTTGTTACTTGGGCGTGCACCGCTGACTATAAGTTTTTCGTTAGTATAACTGTCAAATTGATGTGAATAACTTTCAACAATTGAATCTTCAAATAGTTTTAAATATTCTGTTTGTTGATTAGGGCTTGCCTTTTTCCAGTAACGTCCCAAAACATACCGGACAATGGAGCTCATATCGAATTTTTCTCGAATAACTTGACGGAACTGATCTTGACGTTGTGATAAAGAGGCTGATTTGTTTACCAAAACTTGAATAATTTTGTTACCAGTGTCTTCAATAAAGCGTTTAGAAAGTTCAAGCTCACTGCTGTCGACTTCTGTACCATTACTTTTTTCATCCAGAGTTATACAATATATTGAGTGACTTAAGATAAATCCTAAAACAAAGACGGGAAGCAAAGCTTTAAAAAAACGCATTTTATATATCCTTATTCATTCATATTGCTTTCATCTTCCTCAAAAGGCACAGGTGAATCATTATCAACAACGCCTTTATTAATATTGAAAGCACGGTTTTGAGTATAAGCACTCCTCATCGCAATATAAGGATCAGGAGAGCGGTTAATTTGTTCCAGCACGCTATCAGCTTCAACACGTTTGTCAATACCTTCAACACCCCAGCGAACATAGATAAGATAATCTAATTTCTTTTTTAAGATGAGAGCATCAACTGGATCGACAACAAGATCAAAAATGACACCTGTTAAATCTCGGGGATTTGAAGGACCGATAAAAGGAATGACAAGATAACAAGAATCACCAACACCATAATGTCCTAAAGTCTCACCAAAATCTTCTTCGTGATAATTAATATCAAACCATTCATGAGCCACATCAAAAAGACCCAATCCACCCAAAGTTGTGTTGATAACAAATCGGGCAAGAGTGTCCATTGCACGGTCACCTTCAAACTGCAAAACATCATTAATGAAAATAACAGGCGCATTTATGTTATTGACAAAATTATGAACACTTTCTTGAACAGGTTTTGGAAATATATCTTTATAAAAGTCTGTAATTGGCTTGGCAAAATAGGCATCGATTAATTGATTAAACCGAAAGACGCTGCGGTTGACGTCTTCCATAGGATCTTCAACATCTAAAGTACCGTCAATATGCTCATCTGATAAAGTATTCAATGAATCAGAAGAGGTTAGCCAGGAACAGCACCCTACATCGGTTGTTAATAAAGAGAAAAAAACAGCAAACCATAGTTTTTTAATTTTATTAAAATTTATAAAGCCGTTATTAAGAAAGAACATATTTTAACACCTGATAAGACAAAAAACAAATTGCGAATAATATTAACACATAATAATGTTGTGATAAGAAAAAATAAATTTTTTGATCAAAAATCTTTTGTCACTATTTAAAGATCTTTATTTCAACAATCAAGTAAATTATGATAAAAGTAAAATTTAGTAATATTTTTTGATACAAAATAGAAAAATTTAAATTAATCAATCTTATGTATAAAAAATGAAAGAAAAACAATAATGTCTAGAAATATATCAAGATTTTTCAATTTTATTCTTCTAGGAATATTTTTGGTTTCTGAAAATTTTGCATCTTCCCCTCAACCTCACCCAAGCTTTATGGGAGAATTGCCAAAAGATTCTTATGAATTGATTTGGGGCAGTGAGTCAGCGCCGGTAACTGTTGTTGAATATACCTCTCTGTCTTGCGGTCATTGTGCTGATTTTCACAAAAACGTGTTACCTGAAATTCGTAAAAAATATATTGATACAGGTCGTGTTCGTTTTGTCTTCAGACATTTTCCTATCGATCGGTTATCTTTAAAAATTTCAACTTTGGTAAATGATTTACCTTACTTGAAAAGGAGTTATGCTATTGATCAAATCTTTGATCAACAAGATGGGTGGATTGATGCAGGGGATAAAGCCTTTGAAAAAATTGCTGTAATTTGTCAAATTCCTTTGGACAAATATCAACAAATTATAAATGACAAAGAAAAACTTGATGCGGCTGCTCAGTCACGCTTCAATATTGAAAAATGTGTCTCAATTGAAGGCACACCAACTTTTTTTATTAATGACAAGATGTATCCAACAGCGTTATCTTTAGCTCAATTTGAGCAAATTGTTTTGCCAAAACTTCAAACTTTATCAAAACCTTAAAGTTTGTCAGACAATTTATAACTATGTTTAGGTAATTTTGAATGAATGAAATAGAATTTCGACATCAGGTCTGTAAAGCTTTACAATTTCTTGAAGAACATTTAGAGCAACAATTAGATCATCAAGCAGATATTGACGCACGTGAAGAAAGTCTGCAAATCACGCTTTCATCCGGACAAATCTGGCTTTTAAATCGTCATACACCGTCCCGAGAAATCTGGCTTTCGTCACCTATACAAGGGGGTATTCATTTCGGCTGGTGCGTGCAAAAGAAACGCTGGATTTCAACGCGTTCTTTCCAAGATGAACTTTTTGATTTCTTAGAAAAAGATTTGTCATCAGTTTTAGGATTTGCTGTACAGCTTCAAAAAATACAGGCCTAAAAACTTGACCAAACAAACACGTGCTATAAAGACAAATACTTTAAATATATTTTTATCTTATCTAAAGCCTTATTATACTCAAATTGCCGTGGCTTTATTAGCATTACTGTTTTCAGCTTTCATTATTTTATTGGTGGGATTTGGTCTACAGAAATTTGTTGATCAAGGACTTCAAGCGCCCCATCGACAATTCATAAACCCTGCCTTTATATTTTTGATCATCTGTGCTCTTATCTTGGCCGGTGCTGCACTAGTTCGCATGACAACCACATCTTGGTTAAGCGAGCAAGTCACGCAAGATATCCGGCGAGACTTATTTAGACATCTACTTACTTTTGATGCTTTAATATTAGAAGATTTAAAGACAAGTGATCTGATCTCAAGGCTTGAAAATGATACTGCTTTAATTCGCTCAGCGCTCAGCTCATCCGTGGCTGTCGCTTTGCGTAGTTTTATCCAAATTCTGGGATCTGTTATTTTTTTATTTATGACAAGTTTAAAATTAACAGGCTTCGTTTTACTCGTGATTCCTTTGTGTTCGCTGCCTTTAATTTTTTTGGGGAGACGCGTTCGGTTGCACACAGCAAATACACATACAAAACAACAATCTTTAAGTATTTTTATTCATGAAACCTTAAGGGCGCTTAGGACGATCCAAGCTTTTTGTCAAGAAAGCGGACAAGCCCAACGATTTGAAGATTTATCTGCCTGTTATTTAAAGGCGACACATCTTAAGGGAAGGTCTCGTGCTTTGATTGTGGCATCCATTATTGCCATTGTATTTGGATCCATTGCCTTAACACTTTGGATTGGTGCTCAAGATGTATTTCAAGGTAAAATTAGCTTTGGTCAATTGTCGGCTTTTATTTTTTATGCGGTGGTGGCAGCTGGGTCTTTAAATTCTTTAAGTGATGTCAGTGGCGAGATGATGTCGGCGATTCAAGGATTTAAACGTATTTATCAATTGAAAGAACTTAGGTCTCGTTTTCAAATTAAAACAACTTTTTCTGAACTAGCAATATCAGATTCGCAAGAACTGACCGTTGACTTTAAAGACGTTACTTTTTTCTATCCTTCCCGACCTAAGATTCCTGCTTTACATCGTCTTTCTTTCAAAATTAAAGCTGGGCAAACAGTCGCGATAGTTGGTCCTTCAGGGGCTGGCAAAAGTACTTTGTTTCAATTATTACTAAGGTTTTATGATCCTCAAGAAGGTCAGATCTTAATTGAAAATCAAGATATTCAAAATCTTTCTTTGCCAAACCTTCGGTCTTTATTTGCTCAGGTACCGCAAGAGCCAGATATTTTTGATCTTTCTCTTCAAGATAATATTGCCTTCAGCCGTCCTAAGGCGACGTGTGATGAGATTTATGAAGCTGCAGATTTAGCACTCGTTAATGAATTTGTCTCATTGTTACCTCAAGGGTATGAAACAATGGTGGGCGAGCAGGGCATACGCTTATCAGGGGGGCAAAAGCAACGTTTGGCGATTGCTCGCGCAGTGCTTTATCAAGCGCCCATTTTGTTACTCGACGAAGCCACCAATGCGTTGGATGCAGAAAGTGAATATAGTGTACAAAAGGCGCTTGATCTTGCGTTCAAAGGACGAACACGTTTGGTTATTGCCCATCGATTGGCAACTGTTGTTCACGCAGATCATATATTGGTCCTGGATCAAGGTCATTTGGTGGAGCAAGGCAGGCATCAAGATTTAATTCAACAAAATGGTCTTTACGCCCATTTGGCCAAGCATCAGTTTTCGCATGCGTCACAATAACCAATTTGATGACATATCAAATCGACTGTATTTTGTAAAAGTGACACAACGGTCATGGGGCCAATGCCGCCTGGGACAGGTGTTATCGCACCAGCTATGTCTTTAACATTATCAAAATCGACATCTCCCACCAATATATTGTCTGTCAATCGATTGATTCCAACATCTAAGACAATGGCGCCTGGCTTTACCCATGATTTTTTAACCAATTGAGGCAATCCAACTGCCACGACCAGTATGTCGGCCTGACCGCAAATATCTGGCAGATTTTGTGTTTTAGAATGTGCCATAACCACGGTGCAATTTTCCCCAAGCAGTATCAAAGCCATAGGTTTTCCAACCAATAAGGAACGTCCCAAAACAACAGCCGTGAGTCCTGTTAAATCTTGACGATACTGTTTGATTAACGTTAAACAACCTCTTGGCGTACAGGGAATTGTTCCATGCGCCCCTGTCACCAAAGCACCCAGATTAAGACGATGAAGCCCATCCACATCTTTGAGAGGATCAAGGGCATTAATAATTTCAGTTGACTCTAAATGAGGGGGCAGTGGAAGCTGAATTAAAATACCATGTATTTGAGGATCTTGATTCAATTGATATATTTTATCAAGTACATGATCTTGAGAGACATCTGCTTTAAAAGTATAGAGAAATGACCTTATGCCCACTTCATGGCATTGACGAATTTTAGAAGCAACGTAAACTTGGCTTGCAGGATTATCACCTACCTGAATCACAGCCAATCCAGGAATCATATTGGTATTTTTTTGAATTTGACCAAGACGTTTCACAAGGTCTTGTTTAAGGCGATCAGCGCAAGCTCTGCCATCCAAAAGATAAGCACTCATTTTATAAAAACTTGAATATTAAAATTAGCGAATGAGTATCTCACTTGGAATCATACATTTTAAAATCAACATACCAATGATATTTCCGATAAAATAAAGCAATAAAATGAGTACCAAAGGGGCGAGATCAATGCTTGACAATTGTGGTAAAAAGCGACGCAATGGTCGTAGTGCAGGTTCAACCAGTTGATCTGTAATTCGTTGAAGAGTGACCACAAAATTATTATAATGATTTACAATACCAAAATTCACCAGCCAATGAATGATTACATAAATAAACACAACCCATGAATATAATCGAACAACGGTTCCCAAAAGCTGAAGGATCGGCACCAATAAAACGTCCATAGTTTTTCCTAAAAGTTGAGAAAATTATTATTGTTTTAAAAATAATCACGTCTTTGATAGAGATACAAGTAAAATCTTAAAAGTAGTGTACTCATAAATGATCATAGAGAAAAAATATAATTAGAAAATAAATTGATTTAAAAATGTTAGTAGGGGTGGTTGATAAACCTTGGAACTTTTTATTCTTCTTGGAGCGGCCCCTGGCAACTCGTCTAACAAAATGAACATTGCCAAAAAAGTATTAACAATTGGTTAATGAAAATTAACAATTTATGCATTTTTAAATTAAATCATCGTCTCTTGTGAGGTTATGTCTAGCCTTGAGGTTATTCTCTGTGATAAAACGTCAATAGGCTCAAAAAATTTATGAAAAAAACGGCAACAGGATATATTTATTTTTAATATAAAATTTCAAAAAATTTATTTTGAAGCGCAGTTATATTTTCATAAATTTTGGGTTTATGAAGCTTAAATAATAAAGACCTATGAAGGAGTTATAAATATGTTAAATAAATTTGTATTCGGTACGTTGCTTTTGACAAGTCTCGTTGGCCTTTCAGGCTGCAATACTTTTGAAGGTGCGGGTCGCGATGTTAAAGGTGCAGGTGAAGCCCTCACAGACACAGCACATGATTCTAAAGAAGCGATTCACAATCGCAAATAATCATTTTTAATTAAATCAGGTCATTCAAGAGAAGTTTATATTTTCTTAAAATGACCTGATTTTATCCTCTAAATTTAATTTTTTGTCGTACTTTTTAAATAAATTTCTCGAAGAATATCATTGGCCTCAAGTAAACCACAGTCATGTTCAATCATGCATTTAATGATTCTGACAATGGGAAAGAAAGATATACGCCCGCCACTTTCGCGTTCAAGACGCTGCTTTTCACTTTTAAATTTTTCTATCATATGAAACAACATTTCTGCTTCTAGTAAAGGCTTAGTGAAATGATCTTTTTGATATAAGTTTTGAATAATTCGAATGGTACGATCAATCAATTTATTATTAGAGGCCGCCACATCAATCATGATATTGCCCTCAATTTTACCCAGCCCCATCATTGTCAGATTGGAAATCATGTTAAGGGTTTGTTTTAAAATAATTGTTCTAACGATGCCTAAAGGATCAACAGAGCGGTCGGGGTTGTAAGTAATAATTAAAGGATGATCTACGATGGCAGATATTCCTGATAAAGATAAAGGTTTTTCTAAAATCGCAATTAAACTTGTGAGAGCACCTTGAGCTTTGGTATCTTTTAAAATCTGAAAAATATCTATGATTTCTTGATTTTTACAAGAATCATTAATCACGCCAATTAGCATGTTTCCTTTTCTTTTAGGACGGTCAGCATAACAACCAAATCCTTGGCCATTCATATCGACAAGAACAGTCTCTATTTCCTTAAGCTCATGTCGTGCTATAGGACGACCCATTAGATTTTCCCAAGCCGCCTGATTGTCTTTGGCACCTGAAACATAAGCCCGAAACTCGGCTTTTTTACGTCCCTCTTCATGGATAAATCGAGGTGGATTGGTTGTAAAAGTTGGTGGTGTTTCTGTGGTATCAATCATAATTTCGCGAATGGCACTTCTGGGACTGATGAATGTTGTATAACCCTCAGAAGTTTCATCTTTTGCACGGAAAAAATTTGCTTTTGGTGACAAAAATATTGCTATTTGTTGTTCTACAATTGCCAAAATATCTTTAAAGTGTGCTTCAATTTGTTGATTGCCTTTTTCTAAATTTTCAATCATTTTGTCAAATACTTCAGCAGGCGGTGGACTGTTAATATCATGAAGATTCAAATAAAGCGCATTTAAGGCACCGCCCAAGATAAATTCAGCCAAACTTGCAGCTTGAAGCCTTGTAGATCCTGAAATTGCTTGAGGACCCGTGTCTATCATCAAAGGAATAACACCAAATTTATCAAAAAGATCTTGGGTACGAGCGGGGATGGATTTGCTGTTATAAAAATAGTAGACTTTGGCCCCTGCGTCGCGAGCAGCTATTCCGGCACCTACATTAAATTTTGCTGATCCACTTGCCGATACCAGGAATACGACATCTTTTTCTCGAAGACCATGCTGTTGAATTGTTTCTTTTCCGGATGATTCTGAATCTTCAAATCCTTCTTTTGCGCGGACAAAGGCGCCAATACCACCGGCGATAATGCCTTTAACAGTCTCTGCATTAGAATCTGATGCTTGATGAGCTGCGCGCCATTTTGAAGCTAAATCGACAGCGATCCTACCACTGGAGCCGGCACCTAAAAATATAATTTTACCTCCTTGATCCTGACTTTCTCTAAGTTGACAGTACACAAGATCCAAAAAATCTGACTGATATTGACGAATACCTTTAATAATTGTTTGATCAACTTGATTAAGTTGAGATAGTCCTTCAAGAGGATCTCTCTTAAAATTTTCACTCAAGTTTTTTGTAATGGGACAAATTTTTTCTGTCGTTGTGTTTTCAAAACTAAATTCTGCTTGGAAACGCCTATACTTTTCTTTTGGATCTAAGCTTTCTTCAAAAGGTGCTGTGGCACTTGTTGGCGCGACAAAATTTAAGCACCAAAAAAATAAAACAAAGTAACCCTGAGAGATTTTAAATTTCATAAAAATTACTTCCTGTTAAAGTTTTTTTAATTTTCTGTTTTTAAAATTAAAAACAGAGAGTTTTTTCAAAAGATAGCGCAATTGATATCGTAAATCTATGATACGAATGCCTAAAAAAGTTATTCTTTTTGTTTTCGGATGATCTTAGATTGACATAAGTCCTGACTGTGTTCTTAAATAATATGAATAATTATAAAATAGGGTGGCTTTGATGAAGATTTTAACTGCAATCAAACGGGTGCTGGATTATCATATCAAAGTTCGGATTAAGCCGGATCAAACAGGTGTTGATCTGACCAATCTTAAAATGTCCATGAATCCCTTTGATGAAATTGCTGTGGAAGAGGGTGTGAGATTGCGTGAATCCGGCAACGCAGATGAATTGATTGTGGTATCGATCGGCCCGCTGGTAGCACAAGATATTTTAAGATCAGCATTGGCCCTGGGCGCAGACCGCGCGATACTCGTTCAAACAGACGAATCTTATGAGCCATTGAATATCGCCAAGATTTTAAAATCGATTGTTGAACGTGAACAACCGGATTTAATTTTAATGGGCAAGCAAGCCATCGACAACGATTGCAATCAAACAGGACAGATGTTATCGGCCTTATTGGGATGGCCTCAAGGCACTTTTATTTCTCAATTAACGCCCCAAGATAAGACCATTCAAGTCATCCGAGAAGTCGATGGTGGCCATGAAACTCTCGAGATGACATTGCCAGCGGTGGTAACCACGGATTTACGCCTTAATATTCCTCGTTATCCTAAATTGCCCAATATCATGAAAGCCAAACAAAAACCTTTGGAAATTATGCCTTTGGAAAGCTTGGGTTTAACCTTAGCATCTCATCAAAAATTATTAAAGGTTACCCCACCTCAAAGCCGTCATGCTGGCATTAAAGTCAAAGATGTTGATGATTTGGTTCGCCATCTTCACGATCAAGCAAAGGTGATATAAATGTCGATTCTAATTATTTGCGAACACGATCATAAGGTTTTAAAACCGGCCAATCTTCATGTTATCTCGGCGGCACTGAGTTTAAATCTTCCTATCGATTTGTGGGTACTAGGGCATCAATCTGATGCAGTTATTGAATCAGCCTCTCATATTCCTGGACTGCGCAACGTTTTAAAGACCCAGCATGAAAGCTTAAATGGTCAATGTGCTGAAATAATGGCAGAAGTCATTGCTGAAAAAGGCAAAGAGTATCAATATATTATGGCACCGGCCTCGACTTTTGGTAAGAATTTGATGCCGCGAGTGGCGGCGTTATTAGATCAATCACAACTGTCGGATGTTATGGCCATTGAAGGACCTGATGTTTTTGTGCGCCCTATCTATGCCGGCAATGCGATCGCCACCGTACAATCTTTGGACGACATTAAAATTATGACCATTCGCATCACGGCCTTTTCTGCGGCACCCGCTCAAGGCGGGCAAATACCTGTTGACGTTGTTGACATGACAAAACCTCAAGGACGTGCGTCTTGTTTGATTGATTATCATGAAGTTGTGTCTTCGCGACCTGAACTGACAGCCGCTCGGATTGTAGTATCGGGCGGGCGAGGACTTCAAAGTAAAGAAAATTTTAAACTGATTGAAGATTTAGCAGACACGCTGGGCGCTGGTGTTGGTGCCTCGCGGGCTGCTGTCGATGCCGGTTATGTTCCCAACGATTATCAAGTGGGGCAAACCGGTAAAATCGTAGCCCCTGAGTTGTATATTGCGGTGGGTCTTTCCGGTGCCATTCAACATCTGGCCGGCATGAAAGATAGCAAGATTATTGTGGCCATTAACAAAGATCCTGAAGCCCCTATTTTTCAAGTGGCCGATTATGGCTTGGTCGGTGATTTGTTTGACATTGTTCCTGCTTTGATCAATACTCTCAAATCAAAAACTTCAAATTAACTATTTGAAATATATATTTAATTGAGTATTAAAAAATGATCATGAAAATTTTAAACAACAAGATATCAATGTTTTTTGTCCTAACATTCATGGCAACTCAAGATCAAACTTTGCAAGCGAGCAATCAAATTCCTAAGGTTTCACGAAAATTTGAGAAAAGCTTAAAACTTGCAAATCAAGGAGATGCAATAGCTCAATACAAGCTTGGATGTAGGTATTATCTTGGAAAAGGAATTGATCAAGATTTAGCAACAGCTTCTGAATGGTATCAAAAATCAGCTGAGCAAGGGTGTGCAGATGCTCAATATGCCCTTGGATTTATGTATGAATACGGGGAAGGTGTGGATAAAAATTTATTGAAGGCTGGTATATGGTATTCAAAAGCAATTCTACAAGGACATATACAAGCTCGAAAAGATTTAGACAAATTGTTAGAAGTAGATATTTTTTATGGAAAAAAACAATTCTCGCAAAAAGAAGATGAGATTGAATCAATCTTTAAATAATTGATTTAAGAAAAAATCAAAACTATTAAACAGGATGTGGAATCGAATGTCGCATCCTTTTTTGACATAATAAATTCATCCATAAAAATTTAATCTCTTTGGGATATTTCATAATAAAGTATAGTAAGATTGTATCCGATCGCAAAATAATAATAAAAATGGGGGATCGTCTTGTTTTTCATAGGGGCAGCTGTTGTATTTATTTGTGTATTTGGCGGGTTTGTGGTCATGGGTGGTCACATCGAGGTCTTGCTCGAGGGCGCTCCTAAAGAAATGGTCATCATTGGTGGTGCAGCCGTTGGTGCCTATCTGATTTCAAATTCTAAAACTGTGATTTCTGGTACGGGTCAGGCCATGAAAGACCTAATTAAAGGACCGCCTTTTAATAAACAAGATTATCTTGAATTGCTTAGCTTACTTTATCTAATTTTCAAATTAGCCAAAAGTAAAGGGATGTTGATGTTGGAATCCCATGTTGAAAATCCAGAAGAGAGTTCATTATTTAAACAATTCCCAAAGTTTTTAGAAAATCATCATGCCGTTACCTTTTTGTGTGATTATCTGCGCATAATGACGATGGGTACCGAAAATGCTCATCAAATGGAAGATGTTATGAATGAAGAACTGGAAACCCACCATCATGAACGTTCGCAAATGGCCGGTGCTTTCATGTCTATGGGCGATGGTCTGCCTGCATTAGGTATCGTGGCCGCGGTTTTGGGCGTGATTAAAACCATGGGTGCCATTGATCAACCACCGCCTGTACTTGGTCGACTCATTGGAGGGGCTTTGGTGGGAACATTCCTGGGTGTTTTACTGGCTTACGGATTTGTGGGACCCATTGGAAATGCTTTGACAAACATTTATGCGTGCGAAGCCAAGTATTATCAATGTATCAAAGCGGGTTTGGTCGCTTTCATGAACGGATATCCACCCGCTGTGGCATTGGAATTTGCCCGCAAAACTATTTTGTCGGATGTTCGACCTTCTTTTTACGATGTCGAGAAAACCGTGTCTGAATTACCCACCCAAGGTTGACAATAGATCATGGCAAATTCTCCCGTCATTATTATCAAAAAAATAAAGAAAGTATCTCATGGGGGTCATCATGGCGGTGGTTGGAAGGTGGCTTATGCTGACTTTGTGACCGCAATGATGGCATTTTTTCTTCTTATGTGGCTTTTAAATGCGACCACCGAAGAGCAACGAAAGGGAATTTCTAATTATTTTGGCCCGCCTGGTGATCAAATAGGGGCCGGTGGAAGTGGTGGTATATTGGGGGGAAAATCACTGGAAACCGAAGGAAATTTTCAAGATTCACGCGCCTCCTCACCCATGGATTCAAATCACATTAAAAAAGAAAGCGAAGAGCCGAGTGATGACGAAGACGTGGGAAAAACATCAGGTGATAAAAAAGGAGAGAGTAAAGACAAAAATTTAGAGGCCGCTCAAGCCCAAAAAGTCATTGAAAAGTTTGAATCTGAGAAATTTCGTGAGGCAGAGCAAGAACTTCGTCAAGCCATTCAAAAAATGCCTGATCTTAAAGATTTGGCGCAAAATCTTATTATCGATCAGACGCCTGAAGGGCTGCGGATTCAAATTGTGGACCAAAAACGCCTGAGTATGTTCCCAAGCGGCAGTGCCGATATGTATCCCTATACCCGTAAACTTTTGCAGTACGTCGAACAAATTGTCGAAAAGCTGCCTAATAAAATTTCCATCACAGGTCATACCGATGACAGGCCTTATTCAGAGGGCGCAAAATACACTATAGCTGATTGACGTAATGATTTGTCTTTGATATTTTGAGTGAATGAGTTACGGATATAGCATAGATTTAAGGGAACGTGTTCTGTTTTATATT
>JBPBPI010000118.1:0-12027 GCA_050954885.1 Janthinobacterium lividum
CGAGAGGCCTATGAGGGGCGTCTGAAGATGTGGCGCATTGAGGCCAATACAATCAAGAAGTACGAAGCCGATGGATTTGAAAAAGGAATGACGAAAGGCATTGAAAAAGGCATTGAAAAAGGAAAAGCAGAAACTGCTCATACTATTGCTCTTAATTTTTTGAATCTTGGTATACCTATTGAAAAAGTATCAAAGGCCACAGGGCTTTCTTTATCAACTCTTAAAGACTTTAAAAAACAATAATGTCATTGATTTTATAGAAAATTTTAACACTATTAAATACTAATCTAGCCAACGTTAACAATATGTAAAAATTTGTCTGCCTTTTTTTGAAGATCATAAACTTGCTTTAAAACGTCAGATGACAAATTATCAACATGATGAGAAATTTGACCCGTCTCAGATGCTTTATGTTGAACATCAGCAATATTTGCAGCAATTTTTTGTGTGACTTTGGCAGTATGATGAACTTTATGAAAGATTTCACGGGTTGCATTTGATTGAGTTTCAATTGATGAATTCACTTCCAAAGAAGTATTTTTCATTTGGTTAATCGTATTTTGAATATCTAAAATGCTGTCAACAGCACCTTGACTTGCGCCAATCATCTCAAAAACTTGCTTTGATATTTCTTCTGTGGCTTGTCTTGTTTGAAGGGACAGATTTTTAATCTCACTGGCAACCACGGCAAACCCTCGCCCGCTTTCTCCAGCTTTTTCTGATTCAATTGTGGCATTTAAGGCTAATAAATTAATTTGTCTTGCAATTTTGTTAATAAAATCAACAATTTTTTCAATATCAACTGATTTTTTATTTAAAGATTCAATGGAGCAAGAAGCATAAATAGATTTGTCTATAGCATTTAATACAGTATTAGAAACATTTTTCATTTGCTGGGTTATTTTTTGTATAGCTTTATTTAATTCTTCAGTTGAATTGGATACGATGACAGCATTTTGTGCTGTTTCAAGACTAGCACTTGCGACAATATCTGCTTTTTCCTGGGTACTTAATGCATTTGTTCGCATGCTTTGGGCAAAAATCTGTAATTGCTCAGCAGATCCTGTAACCTCTTGCAAAGCAGTTTTGATATTTTCTTGAAATTGACTTGTCATTTCATACAAAGTTTCTTGACGTTTTTTTTCTGAATTTTCTGCAAACTCTTTACGTTCTTGTGTTGCTTGCTTTAATTGTACTAAAGCTTTTACAGCTTCGGTGCTTGCTTTGTCTGACCTTTGAAAAAGGGCGCGAATCATAAAAGATAAACGAATTAAAACACCAGATTCGATGATTAATATAAGAGCATGCAATAATACGCGTTCAAAACCACTTTGTTCTGGAAATACAATTTGAGGTAACATGAAATCTAAAATAAAATGATGCAAAGCAACAGCCAAGGTTGCCCAAACAATAGCGCGCCAATCGAGAAGAATGGTCAACATTCCCATGGCTGCAAAGAAATACATATGAATATCAATAATCATTAAACTATTTTTAAAGGCAGCCAAAAGCAGCATGATCTGTCCCATAAAGACAAGGGCTATAATATTATTTTTTAAAGATTGATTTTGTGTATAGATATTTATAGATGTCATAAATAAATTAAGAGCTATACTGATCAAAACTAAAAGAAAAATAGGTTGGTCACGATAAAAGGCAACGGCAAATATCAAAATTGTATGAAAACAAATGTAAAGACATAAATATCTAGAAAAAAATTCAATAGTCTCGTCGAGGGTGCGATAAGACTTATCTAATATCGTTGACATAAAGGTATTCCTTCAGGATCAATAAGAATTGCACCCTGTTTTTCCAAAGCATTTTTTTGGTGAGTGCTTGATATATAAACAGTTGCTGTTCTTTTTTCTTCAGACATACTTGCAATGTAATCAACTTCTGATGCAACTTTCATCAGCGGATGTTCATTCGAAAAAGGATAATAAACGATAACCCATGAACCTTGAGGGATCATATATGTTACAATAATTGATGACATAATCATCAGAAACAACACGAGGCATGGTAACATTATTTCTATTTTCATGAGTCTTCTTTAATTTTCTTTGATTATAGATTGATGTTTATTAAAATTTACTGAATTTTGAAAAATGATTTATTTAAGTTTTAGAAGAAAAATTTTGTTTGATTTGGTACAAAAATGGCTTAATTTTGATTATTCAAAATCATCAGACGTTGCTTCAATTCAAGGGTTGGCATACCGTCCAAACATTGGGGCCAAAAGTGCATTTGAAACGCACGAATGACAGTTTCTGTTTCAGCATTTAAGTCACCTGTTGTTTTTAAGCAATAGCCATAAGAAATTAGATGTTGTTGTATTTCTAAAACTAAATCTTGATCGCTTGATTTCTCATCTTTTGCAACTTCTGAAATTGTTTGTTCAAAATTGGGATAAAATCCAATCCCTTCACGGGCCAGTCTTTGCCAATCAAATAAAGGACCTGGATCGACTTTGCGCAAGGGCGCGATATCGGAATGCCCTAAAATCTGATGGGGTGGAATTGAATGACGGCTTAAAATTTGATGGCTTAAGATAATCAAACTTTCCATCTGTTGATCAGAAAAATTTTTATAATAGGGGCCATATTCAGGATGAACCAATTCAATACCGATGGATCTGCTGTTGATATCTTCTAAATCATGCCACCGACTAACGCCAGCATGCCAGGCTCGAAATTTTCATCCACCAAAATATAGACATCACCCTCTTGATCGATTAAATAATGCGCACTGACAGGATGACTTGACTCTTTGTTGGTAAGGGCACGTAAAGAACTTATAAAGTCACATCCTGTGTAATGAATAATTAAAAACTCGATATTTGTCCCTGCCGCACGTTCATTATAATTGGGTGATTTAAAACGCGTAATATATTGAGACATTTAATTTTTCAGTCCTCTATTTGTTATTTACTCCACTGTTTAAGAAATTTTTTTTAAATATCTCTTAAAAACTCAACACCGTGAATTGATTCAATTGAGTCGCGCATATCGGGTGTCATGGTCAGTTTCTCTTTTAATTTTAACACAACACGATGATCCTGGGCTTTAAGCACAAGTTTGATGATGCCATTTCCTTTGGAAGAATATGCTTTGCTGAGCATTTTTTTCAAGGGCTCGAGAGCAGAGGCCTGGGTCAAATGAATTTCATGACAGGTCAATTGACGATAGAGACGACCGTCAAGATCTTCTAAAGTATTAACCGTCATACGCACTTGATCTCCCTCAAGGCGACCTGATACTTTAAGATGCATCATAGCACCTGCTTCAAGTTTATCGCGAAAGGGTCCATAGAGTTCAGGAAAAACAGCCACTTCAAAACTGCCAGTGGCATCAGAAAAAGTAACGAACGCAAAACGCGCGCCTTTTTTGTTCATTCTCTCTTTTTTGCTGGTGACGACCCCCGCCATATCAATATTAAAACTTGTACTACTGCCTAATATGATTTCAAGTTCAGAAGCTGTGGTCAGTTTAAGTTTATCAAGTCCTACGCCATAGGCATCTAGGGGATGACCAGACAGATAAAATCCCATGGCGTCTAGTTCTTTTTGTAAACATTCCAACCGTGTCCAAGGACTTGCTTCAGGTATTTTAAAAGTGGATTGACTTAAATCATCACCAAAGAGGCTGCTTTGTAAACTTTTACGCTGATTTACCACTTCACCAACATGTTTTAAAATCATATCCACCGATTGAAAAAGTTCTTGGCGATTGGCATGAATGAGATCAAAAGCACCGGCACTAATTAAATTTTCCAGCATTCGCTTGTTTACGACTTTGGTGTCCAAACGTCGGGCAAAATCAATTAAATTTTTAAAGGGGCCACCTTTGGCACGTTCTTCAACCAAATCTTTCATCGAAACATCACCAACACTTTTAACCGCTGATAAAGCGTATCTAATACAGGCTTGTCCTTCAGGTGAAAATTCAACCGCAAAGTCTGGAAAAGATTTATTAATATTAGGCGGCAAGAGAGGAATTTTAAGACGCCGCAGTTCTTCACAATATAGACTTAATTTTTCTGTATTATTCATATCATACGACATGCTGGCGGCCATAAATTCAACCGGGTAATTAGCTTTTAAGTAGGCTGTTTGATATGTGATAAGGGCATAGGGACCTGAGTGACATTTGTTAAACCCATAACCCGCAAACTTGGCCATTTGATCAAAAATTTGAGAAGATAATTCTTTTTTAATGCCATTTTTTTTAGCACCTGCCACAAAAATTTCTCTCTGGGCGTCCATTTCACTTTTAATTTTTTTACCCATGGCGCGTCTAAGAAGATCCGCAGCCCCTAAAGTATAACCTCCCATGACCTGAGCAATTTTCATCACTTGCTCTTGATAGACCATAACCCCATAGGTTTCTTGCAAGATTTCTTCAATCAACTCATGGCCATAATTCACCGCTTCATGGCCATGTTTGCACGCCAAATACCGGGGAATATCGTCCATGGGTCCAGGGCGATACAAAGCCACAAGCGCAATTAATTCTTCAAAACGGTTGGGTTGCATCCGCTTCAAAACATCGCGCATACCAGCACCTTCAACTTGGAAAATTCCCAAGGTTTCCAACCGGCACAGTGCTTCAAAAGTTTTGGCATCATCCAAAGGAATTTGAGAAATATCCACATCGATGTCACGTCGTTTGACCAAATTGACGGTCTTTTGAATAATCGTTAGCGTCTTCAAACCTAAAAAATCGAACTTTACGAGGCCTGCGGTTTCAACATCTTTCATGTTAAATTGCGTGGCTGGAATTTGGCTTTTGCCATCAAAGTAAAGGGGAACAAGCTCAACCAGAGGGCGATCACCAATGACAATACCAGCGGCGTGGGTTGACACGTGTCGGTAAAGCCCCTCAAGCTTCATGGCAATATCTATAAGATTTTGCACTGCCGTTTCATCTTTGGCCATACGTTGTAATTGAGGATCTTGGGCATAAGCTTGACTTAGGGTCATGGGATTGGCAGGACTGTTGGGGATCATCTTAGAAATACGATCGACTTGCGAATAAGGCATCCCTAGAACACGGCCCACATCCCGCAACACAGCACGCGCTTGTAATTTTCCAAAGGTACTGATCTGTGCCACACGATCGGCGCCATACTGCTGCTTGACATAGCCAATCACTTCATCTCGGCGATCTTGGCAAAAGTCAACGTCAAAGTCAGGCATAGACACGCGTTCAGGGTTTAAAAATCGTTCAAACAACAATCCAAATCGAATGGGGTCAATGTCGGTAATTGTCAAAACCCAGGCTACCAATGACCCTGCTCCAGATCCGCGACCTGGCCCCACCGGAATGCCATTTTGTTTAGACCATTTGATAAAATCAGCCACGATTAGGTAATATCCCGCATAGCCCATGCGATTAATGATCTGAATTTCTTCTTCGAGTCGCGCACTGTATTCTTGTTGGACTACTTCTCGTTCATTTGCCGGCATTTGATCGTTTAGAACATATTGCATACGGGCCTCAAGGCCTTCACGCGCTTGATGAGCCATTTCTTCGTCTTCAGGGCGTTCTGCTTTAAAGGGCGGCAACAAAGGTTTGCAAGGCTCCACCATAAAGCCACAACGTTTTGAAATGATGACCGTGTTTTCAATGGCTTCTGGCAAATCTTTGAACAGTCTGATCATCTGGCGCGGCGAACGCAATCGATGATAAGGCGTCACTTTCCGGCGATCTTGTACACTGACATAAGTGTTGGCCGCCACGCACAATAAAGCGTCATGGGCTTGGTACATAGAAGAATCTAAGAAAAAGGCTTCGTTGGTGGCCACCAGTGGGATATCAAGATCATAAGCCAATTGAATCAGCTGGTCTTCAAAAGCCCGATCCGCTGGAAATTCATCTTCGATTGTCTCAAAAAAACGTGATATTTCTAGGTAATATCGATCGCCAAAGACATCTTTTAGAGTTTGAAAATAATGGGTGGCCGCATCAATTTTTTTTTGAAGAAGAAGCTGCACCCCCCCTGATTCCATCCCACCTGACAGTGCAATTAAACCTTCGTTATGATGCAACAGTGATTCAAAATTAACATGAGGATGATGAGATTCGTCGATGTAGGCGTGGCTGACCAGCCGAACAAGGTTTTTATAACCCGTTTCATTTTGCGCCAACAGCACAATGCGATCACACCGCAATTTGGCACCTGGTAACAACAGTTCTTGTCGGCGGATATCATCTTTGGGCATCCCCAGGCGCAATTGACACCCAATGATGGGTTGTATGCCGTCCTTCATGGCTAATTTGGAAAATTCAAGGGCACCAAAGAGATTGTCTGTATCGGTCAACGCGATGGCTGGCATCTGATCTTTTAGACACCGAGCCATTAGATCTGGAAATTTAATGGCCCCTTCTGCCAAAGAATAAGCGGAATGAACGCGCAAATGAACAAAAGGAGCATATGTCACGCGGGGACCTCGAGCGAAAATAACATGTCGGAACTTCCCTTTTTTACCTCTTTTAACCTAGGACTTCAAGAGCCATCCACCATCTTTAAAATGTGACATGAATTATGTTTTATAAGGCAATAATTTAGTAATTTTCTTGCCCTTTTTACCATCCAAGCGTAAATAATTTTATAAATTTTTGTTTTACAATACATGTTTATTTTGCATATATTATCTATGAAAAATAATTTTTTAAGGAAAGAATAATTTGATGATTTTTAAAACGTTGATATCAACATTTATATTTTGTGGGTTTTTTACCATAGCTTCGGCGTCACAAAATTCTCACTTAAAAGAAGATATTTTTGACGTCAACAAAGCCAAACAGTTTTTTCTAACTTTTGTAAATACAACAAAAACTGAAAAAGATATGACGGATGCAGAGAAAAACTTTGCAAAACACTATGATATTGACGTGTCCCGTACCATTCAATTTGTTGCCTTTGCTGATGAAGCTAGATACCTTGATACAAATGTACTTTATGGAAAACGCGTCGTTATGGGACCTTTATATTTCCCTGAGGGTGTTTCAAAAAATCAATTAATTGGGGATTTATCATCATCTATTTTTGATCACGATGCTACTTATGTTTATCAAAATTATTGCTCTGTGGCTTTTGAAATAAATTACGAAGTTAAAATTCCTATACCACCAAGATCACAAGAAGCTTACAATGCTCCTGAAGAAGTATATGCCCCTGCTCCCGCCATAAAACGCAGAACAATTAATGTCGGAAGTAGCTTCAGTATAGCTTTGGTAGATAATGTGACGACCACATCCAAAGGTCATCAATTTACCATTAGTGATAAGTCCTATTCTGCCGAAGAATTTGAACAGAAAACCGGCATTAAATCATTTAGTTTTGATATTGATACACCAAATATTGTTGTTCGTCCAATTGGCGAAGGCTGCAAAATTCCTGAACTTAATATGGGATCAATTAAAAAGGGTACACCAATATACCGACTGACGACAAATAGCGGAACTTTTACAATTTTTGATAATAATTCTTTGAATGTTAAAAACTATATCAGTCGAAAACGTGATATATCTGAGAAAAATTGCACAAACATTCAAGAATTTGAAAAGCATTTAATGAATTGTGGTATTAAAATTACAAAGATACAAAAATTAGATTAAGATTTTGATAAATAATTAAATCAATTATAAAAAAATGCTTATTGTAAGTCATTATAATGAGCATTTTTTATAAATTATTAACCTAACAATTGGTATTTATCTTTTAAAGAAAAGTTTTTTCAACAAAATAAAAAAAGTTATCCCTTATTTCAACAATTTATACTTTACACAACAATATTTTGTAAATTTATATTGTATGCAATTTTACTTCATGATATCTCTCTTCTTGTCATTAAGTTTTTTAGGATGTGGAAATTAAAAATTGTCATATATAGATCAACAACTTTGTGTTCATTTTTATATGAAGACAAGATTAATCATTCGGTATCATGAAAATCAGTTAAGAACACAATTGGGGATGACGTATCCCAATGCTTTGGTGCTTTTAACACTTGATGAAAAAGAAACATTTTTTGTGGACGAAATATCAAAAAGACTTTGTTTGGATACAGGAACGTTGACACCTCTTTTAAAAAAGTTGCAAGCTAAAGGGTATATTGAGCGCAAACGTAATTCGCAAGATGAACGTCGTGTCTCGGTGTCTCTCACGGCTCAAGGTCAAGCATGTATTGACAAAATCAAAACCATTTTTGATCAAACAGCCCAAAAGATGAATTTACCAACCGATGTCAAACAACACTTATTAAATGCGTTGATGTCTATTAATTTTGATGAAAAGGATTAAAAAATATGAAAAAACAATTCCTCAGCTTTCTTTTACTAACCAGCGTCTCTCTCTTCAGCTTTTCTGACACACTACATGCTCAAGCAAATACGGCCAGTATTGCCATAGAACAAAGCCAAAAGAGTGAAGTTACCCATCGCCTTATATGGGGCGCTAAAGTTTCTCCTTATGTTCGTAAGGTCATTGTGACTTTGGACGAGAAAAAAATACCTTATGATATTAAAGAAACATTGCCTGCCACCCTTTTGATCGCAACAAAACAAGATGTTTCCCAAGATTTTATGACAGCAAGTCCTTTGGGTAAAATTCCAGCTTATGTCGAAACACGTAAAGATCATGTTTTTAACATAAGTGATTCAGATGTCATTGTGAATTATCTTGAACAAACAGTTACTGAAAATCCTTTAAGACCTCGCGATGCTGAAATGAATGCCAATGTGTCTTGGATGAATAAATACGCAGACGACGTCATTGCGCCCCTAACGCACGCTGTTTTAGTTGAAAAAGTCGTTAAAGTGAAGGTTCTTAATCAAAAGTCAGATGATGCCAAGGTCACTGAAATTATAGATAAAAAGCTGCCCGAAGTTTTTGCATTTCTTGAAAACAAACTTTCCGACGACAGATCCTGGATTGCAGGCACTGACAATTTATCACTGGCAGATATTTCAGTAGTTGCGCATTTCTCAAGTTTGGTCACCAGCGATATTAAATTAGAGACGATTCTTGCGCCGAAATATCCTAAATTAAATGCATATGTGAAGAAAATTCTTGAACGTGATTCTTTCAAAAAAGCTATGAGTTAATCAATTAAATTTGGAGAAAAGGATTTATCTTTTCTCCAAGTAACTTCATCGATGAAAAGATTGACTCAATTTTAAATTAATAAATTTTTAACGATTTTATTATACCTTTATTAAATTATTTAAAAATGAAGGTATTCATGATGTTAAAGTTTTTTGTCACCAGTCTATTAATTTGTCATGCGTCAGTATCGGCTGAAACTCTCACTTGCCCAGCAGATCCAAACGCCAGTCAAGCAACTTATGTAAATATTGGTCAATTAATACCAGCACAAATTCGCTATTCCCAAGCAAATACACAGGAAAAAGTAAATAAAGCAATCAAAGATCATGCTTATTTTGAAGTAAATGGCGTTAAAACATATTGCTTTAATCACAATTCAAGTATTTTTTCATCATCAGAACCTATTCCAGTTATTAAAGTTTCAAAAGATTTTAGACCAGAAAAAAGTCAATCAGAAAAATTTAAGGGACTCGATTTTTATATATTAATCGATGGTCATCACAGTGTTATGGCGAGTAGACAGCTTGGGGCAAAAACGATGCCGATCAAAATTATTGATGATATGTCATCTTTAAAAGTTGACGAAGTATGGACAAAATTAAAAGAAAAAGGGTATGCCCATTTGACGACCATTGATGGCGAAGTCGTGTCCCCGCCACAGAAATTTAAAGATTTAATTGATGACTCTATACGAGGATTCATGGCAAAAGTTGCCATTAAATGTGTCTATGGGAAACCATTGCCAAAGTATGATGCGGCAACAGCACTTTGGGTCAAGGTGACAAAAGATGGCGATAAAGATATTCCTTTTATTGAGTTTAAGGCAGCTGATGCTTTGAAAAAAGCAGGTTTTGCCTACGCAAACGATCAAATTATTGATGCCAAACTTGTCGACCAATCACGGTCAATTTTGATAAAACAAGGCTCTATTGTAGAGGGTTTGAAAGTTCTTGTTCAAGATGGCAATCATCTTAAAGTATTTAGCACTAACGAGTCTTTAGAAAAAATATGTGGCTTACAAGATAAGTAATCGTAACTTAGGTTTTTGATAAGGAGACTTAGTAATATTGCAGATTAACGAGCTTTGAGAACTTATGATTTTTATAAATCGTTTGTTCCAAAGCTCATTATTTTCTTATCCGCACATTGGCTTAAATATAGTATTGATATGTTCAATTAATTTCAGTATCTTAGTAAATAATTAAATATAAAGCTTAATAAAAAGTAAGTTTAATCTATTAAAATAATCCATATATTTTCAAATTTACAAACACCTGTCAAAGTTGCTTACTTTGGCGCACTTTTTAACAGTTTTCGTCAATTAACTTCGCCCATCAGTGTTATATATTTGATATCAAGCGGAATTGATCTGACCACGATCGCGCTCCTTCAATTAATTTTATCTGTCTCTTCCGTCATTGTCAGCTACCCCCTTGGCATTATGGCAGACAAATTTAATCAGAAAATTTTGGCATACACCTCGGTTATGCTACTTATTGTTTATCATATCCTATATCTTAAAGCGCCCAACTTCATTTACTTATTTATGGCTCAGATTGTCCTCAGTATCAGTCTTATTTTAATCGACATAGGTATATCAACTTGGCTGACGCGTGAGACCCGTAAATTATATGATGACGCGCAAAAAATAGATTTTTTTTCACATTTGGAAAATGAAATAGAAGCCATCACAGGTTTACTTGTAAGTTTTTTGTTTATAGCTCTTAGTTATTTATTCAAAAATTTTCCATCATTTTATGAAATGATTTATATTGCAACAAGTTTATTATTGTCTTCTTTATTTTTATTATTATATTTTGTTCCAGTTGATAAAGAAAAAAATCCAATTATCACCCCTTTGATCAACAACAATAGATCAAATCAGCCTAAGTTCTTGATTTTTAATTCTATTAAAAATTTTTATGTTGTTATCTTTTTAATTATATCTGTGGTTCTTTGGTTTGCTTATCAGCCTTTGTTTCATTATTGGCAGCCCCTTTTGGCCTCTAAAAACTTTAATTTTTCTATGGGATCATTTTCATTTAAATTTGAGGATATAAATTTCTTACTGGGTCTATCTTTTTGCATCATGAATATCTCGTTATATTTTTTTCATAAAATGATTAAAAATTTATCTGAAACAAAAACCAACTTTTACAAGTTGGGCATGATATTATCGATTATCGGCTGTTTTTTATTTTTTATTATATGCTGCGCGAGCAATGTATTATCAGCTATTCTATGCTTTAGTTTATTACATGGCACCATGTCGTGCTTGTGGAAAATTGCGCGAAATCAATTTATTAAAAATTACGATTCACATAATTTTGGCAAAGTCATTGCCATGTCTGTGGCTGCTTGCCGGCTTATGAATATTATAATCTTTTACGCCTGCTACAAATTTTGCTCGACAATTGATCATATAAAAGTCATGTATTACTTGTGTGCTATGGCGCTGCTGATAACAGGTGTGATTTTTATCAAATGGAATCGTAAAGATAAAGTTATGGAGATATTTTAATCTCTTAATTTTTCAGACAATTAAAATTAATACGTATAATTTTTAAGATATTTGAGAGAATCATATAAACGCAGTTGCGGGATCGATCCTGCCCTGCCTTAAAAGTTTTGGCCATCGTGCCGTATATTCATTACGGTCTGTCTTTAAGCAAAAGCCCCAATATATATCAAGTTAGTGTCGTGGCTGCATTAAAAATTAAAACAACGGCAAGGATAATCTATACATACTTCCTACAACTTATTTGATATTCTTTATTTAGAAAAAATTAATTGACAAAAGGTAATATTTTATATAACTGTAACCCGAGTTATGTTTAAGAGGCGTGTAAAAAAGTTTAAAGTATTGAAAACATTGGAGTATCATTTTGGGTATTAAATCTCAAAAAGGATACCCCA
>JBPBPI010000119.1:0-3729 GCA_050954885.1 Janthinobacterium lividum
CGGGCGTGAGGTCGGGGAAACCCGCCACCTGCCGCACGCCCTCCATCTCGGACGCCGCCTGAAGCTGGCGGATCGCCGCGTCCTCGTTCTCCAGGCCCACGGGGGCGAGGTGGGCGGCCTTGTCGCTAATCCTGATGAACATCCGTCATGCACCTTTTCCGGCGCGCGTCTTAGGCCAAGCTTCTCGCCACATGCAAGACAAGAGCGATGCTGCATCTGCGCAGTCCCGGAACCTCGCCGAGCGTGAACTCGTAAATACCGGCATGAAAACCATCGACATCTTCGCGGCCGACGCACGGCGGCTTCGCACCCTGGTGGAGAAGGCACCGCCGCCACGACCGGACCCGCGCTTGGACCCTGCCTTTGCCCGCTGGTTCGAGGGCAGCAAGGTCGTCGACGCCAAGGGAAGGCCGCTGCTGTGCTTCCACGGCACGCACCACGACATCCGCAGCTTCCACCCAGGCACCCACTTCGGCACCTACAAGGCAGCCAACCAGCGCGTGGGCTCGAAGGCGAAGGGCGGCAAGGATCGGCCGGGTGCCAACTCGATCCCCGTCTACCTGTGCATCCGCAATCCCCTGCGCCTGGAAGACCTCGAAGCGGAGGACGAGGCGACGCTGCTCAGCCACGCGTTCGGGAACAAGCTTCCAATCGATCTCGGCATGGCGAGGCGCGAAGGGTCCTACAAGGCGCTGCTCGCGGCCGGCTACGACGGCATCGTCTACACCAACCACGTCGAGGACAGCGGCAAGGACAGCTACATGATCTTCCGGGCCAGTCAGGCGAAGTCCGCCGTGTCGAACGCCGGCAGCTACTCGCCGGAAAGCGACTCGATCATGGAAGCCGATGCGGAGTCTGAGCGCGTTGCGCTGCGTGCCTCACATCCGGTCGATACCATCCCTGCAAACAAGCTCCCCATGACAGATCCAGGCGTGCGTGGGCTTCCGGTGATTGCCGAGAGCCTGACCGACTGGAGCGGCAAATGGGTTCACTACACGAACCATCCCAAGCTCATGCTCAACCGAAACCCACCGCACCCAGATCCGGTCGGGATCTACCTGTTCGCGGCGGACTTCAAGCCCCTGCCGGTATGGCGCGCCAAGCGTTTCCGTTTCGACGTGCGGTTGAAGCAGGCACCTGTTCTCGACGTGGCGAACATCACGCATGACCAGATCGAGCGTTTCGTGGACGCCATGGGCATCAGGGTGCTCTACGACGACGCGATGGAGCGCAATCCAAGAAGCGATCCGGTCGAGCGGTTCGATGCCGCCTGGACGCTCCTCGCCCAGCGCAACAAGCTGAAGGACTACCTTGAGCATCTACCGCGCGTGAAGCCCGAGCATCATGCGTTGATGGCCATGACGGCCGCCGACTGGAACAAGCGCATCCGTGCCGCAGGATGGGACGCGATCCACGACGATACCGGCTCCATCCTGGCCAACGAGCCCCAGCTTCTCGTGCTCGATCCGCGTATCATCGCAAGCGCAACGATGGTCGAGCAGGACATTCCTGCCGCCTAGCTGCCATGGCCTTCAGCCCGGCAGGACGAACGCCTGGATGCGATCACTTACCGCGTCCCTCGGCAAGGCTCGATCTGCATCGGTCACAGTCGCACGGCTTCACCAACGCCATCGTGCGCCGAATGTCCTTCTTCGTCTCCTCGCCGAAACCATGCTGCTCGCCGTCGAGGGAGAAGCCCGCCTTCAGGTCCACGAACCATTCGCCGGCCCAGCCGCTTATACGGACGATACGGTGATCCAGGCCGCGTGCCATCCTAAGCAATTCCCAACCAGATCATGCGTGCATCCAGGATCTTGCAGCCTTGTACGATCACGCTCGTTTTCCAACAGCAGGTTACAGGCTGAACCATAGCAGTCCAGCCTGCACGCAGATCACTTGTCTCGAAGAAGTGGTAGGGGCGGTGGGAATCGAACCCACGACCTACGGTTTTAAAGACCAAGGCTCTACCACTGAGCTACACCCCCGCCGTGACATCAACCTATGACAGTTCCTCCAGCCGTCAAGAAGATTGTTCGCCTGATCATGACGGTGTGCTGGCGATGCTGGCGGTGCCATCGGGCAGCAGAGCGAGATCACAGTCGCGGAAGCGCAGCATGCCCCTGGTGCTGCCTTCGGGCGTCTCGCGCGTGTCGAACGGAGCCTCGCTGTGGAAGTGCCGGATGTAGTAGGTGCGGCCCTTCGCCTTGAGTATCCACGTCGGCAGGTCGGGATGCTCCAGCGAGCCACGGTTGAAGTGGAAGTCGATGGTCTTGCAGTGCTCCAGAGTCTGGGGGAAGGCAGCGTTCTGCTGCTCGATCTGCCGGCGGATCGCGTCGCCGCGATCCTCCTGCTGCGCGGTGGCGTCAGGCGTGGCGCTGGTGTCGAGCATGGCTCAGGCCGCCTCCCCACGCAGGGCGCGCTTGGCAGCGTGGACGGCGCGCGCAAGCGCCTTGCCCTCAGTGCGCAGGATCATGATGCTCCCAGCCGCTTTGCGCATGCCGGCAAGCTGGGACTGCTTGTCGCTGATCATCGCCTGCATGACGGCGAGCGTGACCACACCCGGTGCCTGCGTGTCGTTCTTCGTGGCGGCAAGCGCCTTGTAGCGCGCCGAGATATCGGCCTTCGCGGACCGGATCTCGGCAGTCAGCAGGGCGTAGTCGGTGCGCAACTCGGAGCGCCACGCGACGTACTCCTCGCGCGATGCGAAGCTCAGCGTGGTCTCGGTGATGCCGGTCATGGTGTCCATGGTCAGATGTCCTGTGTGCTGGTGTGTGTCAGGCGTGCGTCCCAGGCTTCGCAGAAGCGCGCGGCTTCGTTCTGAAGCTGGAAGAAGTAGCTTTCGTCGGCCTTGCTGCGGAGCCAGAGCCCTTCGAGGTTCTCTCGACACCACCGCTTGGCGGCGTGCCAGGGCGGCGCAGGGCCGTTGAACTGCGTGGCCGTGAGCAGGCCCCAGTTGCCGCGCTCGGTGCGCAGGAACTCCGACTGACGCGTTTCGCGTGGTCGCTTCATGATCGTCTCCGTGCAGGGGCTGCCATGCCGGAGAAGCCGACGCCCGAACGCAGAAAGCCGACCTCGAATGAACGAGGTCGGCTTGTTTGCGGCACAATCACGCGGACGCAGGTAGGGCGTCAGCGTGTTGAGGGGGGAAAAGAGGGCGGCTTGTTACAGCATGGTGTCGCTATTTATGAGACGCGAGACGGAGATGTCAACAAGATCCTGCGCGGTCCGGCACGCCCTTTGGCGCAGCATCCGGGTTAAAGCTGCGGATGATCCACGCAAATACAGGGTAAATATATACTCAAGCGACTTTTGCATGATTCATCAAGGACATCAAAGATGACCGACATTCTTACTGCCGCGACTGCCCCAAGCCCGGCAACACGCAGCTACGACATCAATATCTCCGTCATCAACTCCAGCACGCAGATCACCGACAAGGAGGCGGAGAACGTCGTCGCCGCGCTCCAGATCCAGCTTGACCGCGACTTCACGCCGGTCTGGGGCGTCAGCGCCAAGCTGCACAACGTGGGACACGGCGGCAAGCCGGTGGCCGGGCACTGGTGGCTGTCGCTGCTCGACAACAGCGATCAGGCCGGCGCGCTGGGCTACCACGACCTCACGAACGAGGGACTGCCGGCCGGCAAGGCGTTCATCGCCAGCGACGTGCAGTACGGCCTCGCGTGGTCGGTCACCATCAGCCACGAGCTTCTGGAGATGCTGATCGACCCC
>JBPBPI010000120.1:0-2959 GCA_050954885.1 Janthinobacterium lividum
CTTTCCGCGCAGCATTCGGCAATGCTGGTTGATGCGTGATAGACATCCATCTCCGCTGGACCTCGAACGCTTTGGACGATTGCGAGGTTCTGAAATGAGTTGCTAAAATTTTGACTCATGAAGTTGCGCCAGAGCTTGCGCTGCTAAGTTTCCGTGGAGTGTTGCGAGGAGTTCTTGCCTTTTTCGGACTGCATGCACTTGAAATTGCAGATGATACCGATTGTAATCCTCACAGTTTGAAGTGCTAAAACAATACAGTGATTTGTCTTTGCCACGTGGGTCAGGCGGTAGCAATCTTTGTTATACCGTTCGAATAAGCAACGGAAAATGTCACATTCGCACACGTGAAATGATAATACGCAAATGCGAGATCGAGTGGATGAATAAATGTGCCAACTTTTCTACGGATGGTCCGGGCTTAGGTGAGGAAACACACTGAATGGGAGGTTCTTCATAGGGAATGTCCCTTTATCTCGCAAGTCGTGACGAGACGTAAGGGTGTATTATGGACATCATCTAACGTCACACTAGGTGACTCGAAATGTTTGCTTCGTTTGAAAGGCTCGGCCGGCATGCAGTGAGAATTGACCGAGTCTAGCGCCTACGCCGGTCTTGAAAAACATTATGAGATTGGCTGCACGATTGACGAGGACGACATGTGACTTTGCCGTTAGTGGAACTTCGCAAACACTCGGTCGAGCACTACTGAGAAGACAAAAACATTATGAAACGGTTGTGCCAAACCACGGGAGGCTTACTGGAACAGCACTGCCGACCTGGAAGCTGAGGTTAACAATGACGTGAGCCAGTGAATGAATTGATTGCAGCGGGTTGAGAGGAAAGGGGTGCTCGATTGCTACCCGGTTGTACGCGGACTGTGTCAGATTCGAGGAGGCAGTCCGTATTCGAGTTTCAGATTCAGAGGTCCTTTTCTCGATGGTCGGTTGTGACTTATGTATCTCGCCACTGATATGAAGATAAAGAGTTTCCAAATATAGAGCAGTCCGGTGCACGATGGCTCTTGCTGCAAAAACCTTGACCGAGCATCCAGGCGAGGAGGCGTCCACGATCGAAACACGGTATATGATATGAGCCGAAGTCCGACATCGAGCAGGGGATTCTGCCCGGGCTGAAGCATAGCCAGTCGACTGTAATATCACCGATACATGGCGTTTCCTAGCGCTTACTCCGCGGCCGAGTCCATGGTGGATGAAACGGGCGGTGCAGAGGCAGTGTAATCGAAAGAGGCCGACTCGCTCCGGGTCTGGATTCGACTTCACCCGGCCGAAGAGGTAGGGCTACGGCGTAGACATGCTAGCGCTTACACTTTATACATTGCTAGCGCTTACATTTTCCACATTTTCATCGTCTTCCTCAAAAGCTCCACCCACGACCAATTGCCGTTGTTCGCCGTGGGGACGCCGTCCGCGCCAATGGTTCTTGAGTCTTGCTGCATCTTGGGCCACAATCGTAGTTTGCGATAGCCAGCTGCCAGTAGCGGTAAGGGCTCGCATGGCAAGCTGCCTCAGCCCCATTCCCAGCCATATGGCCCCCACGCCCCATCTGGGGTAGTGCACGACCACATGTGCGGATGAAATTGCCTATGTTGAAATATATGTAAGCTCAAGATTTCGCGCTTTAACCTAGCACACGCCAGTTCGAAGAAAAACATCCAATACACTGCTGTCATTCACAGCATCAAGTGCTTAGCCTAGCTCACAAAGTTACGTTTGACATGGCCGCCGTCTATACTGGGCGATGGACCGACTGGAGCCAAGGTTTGCTTGACTGAATAGAGTGTGGGGGATACCCAACGGCTCACAGCAAATCTAGGTTCCGTACTCGGCAACCAGCTCACGCTCACAAACACGAAAGGCAACATTCTCGTGGCGTTCATAGCCGTCTTCATCACATTCATCGGTGGGGTAACATGGAGCATGGTGGCATATATGCTGCACCAGGCCAACGTCTCGAAAGCGCCGCGGGATGGTCTACACCACCAAATCTTAGCCATGCTCCGCAACCGTTTCGCCCCAGATGTGTTTGCCTATCGGATGCTCGAAATGGGATTCGCGTGGCGTAAACGACCTGTTCGCCGCGCATTTCTCCGGCCCTTGGCTTTTGCTGTGCTTGCTTTGATCATCTACGCCATCTTCGTCGCAGCCGGTATCTTTCTCTCGACTGTGGCGAGCACGGGTGAGGTTCTGCTGGTCCCCTCTAATTGTGGAGACTTCAACTGGACAAAGGTCGCCATGGCGTCAACAGAGCAGAGCTATCTTTTCGACTATGCGCTATCTGCGTGGAGCGCGGAGGACTTGGGTCAAGCGCACGCGTATGCTCAAGTCTGCTATAACAGCGTCAGCTACGAGGGATCTCTTGAACAATTGCGCACGGCGCCCGCGTCCAACTGCAACTATTTCGTCAAGCCTACTTTGAACTGGACTACCTCATATCCTACTGAGTGCCCTTTTGTTGACGCTTCACTCTGCAAGTCTTCTTCGGACATCGTACAGTTCGACACTGGATACCTCGACACCCGTGCTGATCTCGGCAAGAATTCGCGAGACGAAGATCGACTATTGTTCCGCCGAGTCACTACCTGTGCACCCATGTCCACCGATGGATACTCGAGCAATGGATTCGTTGATGATCCAAACATTGGGAATGTTGCAATTTACAACTACGGTGTCAACCTAGTACAGCCGGATTTGACTGCCCAATCGGCCTTTGCCAACGCAACCTTTTACTATCCATACACGAGCTATGTCGCCAGCAATATGCCGTATGAGATCATGTAAGTTCACAACCTCCCCCCTTTATCCGATTTGGGACTTGCTCTGCCCATACCTATGGATGTAACCACCACAAGCATCACCTTGTGCTGACTTCGCCAAGGTTCACATCCACGGACATTCAAGGCAACGGGGACTTTGCCCCTTTAACCCCCGACCCGCGTGTC